>JBBIKS010000001.1:0-6090 GCA_037445375.1 Nitrospirota bacterium
TACAACGATGAATTTCTAAAGTTTTGCGGACTATATGGGATAAAGCCCAACGCCTGCCGGACATATCGTGCACGGACAAAGGGCAAAGCTGAGAGGCATTTTTATTATTTGCAAGAGCATTTACTGAGGGGGCTTGAAATAAAAGACCTCTGTGAATTTGAGAGATTACTTTTGGAGTTTACACAAAAGTATAATGGGCGGCCTCACAGCGGACTCAAAGAAACGCCTGATGAGAGGTTTCTGGCGGAGAAGCTGGTATTAAAAAGGATACCGCAAGTAGAGCCCTGCATGTTTTATGACAGAGATGTAAGGAAAGTAAGCAATGAAGGGTATATATCATGGGATGGGGCATTATATCTTGTAGCTATGCAATATTGTCTTAAAGATGTTCTAATTGAGAGCGACTTTGGCAAAAAGCTCAAGGTTTATGACATAAGCGGGCGGATGATATCGGAGCATGAAGTAAGGCTTTTTTATAAAGGGATACGCCCTGAGCATCCAGAGCATAATGAAATTAACGAAGCATACAGACAGAAAAAGGAAGCAAACAGCGCAGAGATAATCAAAAAGTTCATAGAGACCTTTTCAGACATAGGCAGGCAGTATGTAGAGGGACTCAGGGCAACAGTGACAGCCAACATGTATTGGCATATCACAGAGATAATGCAATACAGGCTTTTCTACAGAACATCTGATGTGGCGGCAGCGCTATTAGAAAGCATTGAAATTGGTTCATACCATAAAAACAGCGTCAGAAGACTACTTTTAAGCAAAGAAATGAGGAAAGAGGATTTAAATAATAATATAGTAGATAATCAGCTCTATAAAGGCATCCCTGTAGATATAAGACCGCTTGCGGATTACAAAGTGGGGGCGGTCATATGAGCGAAGAACTATATAAACAGATAGAAAGCCATATGAAGACATTGAAATTCAAAAGTATGATACCGATATACAGGGAACTGTCGGGGCGTGCTTCAGCGGGGAATCTTTTGTATGAGGAGTATTTAGCGTTGCTGCTTGAAGAAGAAGTCAAAAGAAAGACATCTGTTTCGATAAAGACCAAGATACACCTGAGCCGGTTACCGTATCAAAAGACATTGGAGGAGTTTGATTTCAGTTATCAACCGGGATTGAAAGAAAAGGAAGTGATAAAACTGGGCAGCCTGGAGTTTATAGATAAAAAAGACAATGTGCTTTTTTTAGTCCCCCCTGGAGTGGGCGAGACACATCTGGCTGTTGGGCTTGCAATGAAAGCCTGCATGGCGAGATACAGGGTATTGTTTACAACGGCGCAAAAACTCATAGAAGAGCCAATGCTTTCAAAAAGGGATGGAAGTATTATTAATAAACTTATGGCATATAGTCGTCTGCATCTTTTGATAATAGACGAGATAGGTTATATGCCGATAACGAGGCAACAGGCAAACCTTCTGTTTCAGCTAATCTCGATAAGATATGAAAAAGGCTCCATTGTAATAACAAGTAATTACAATTTTGACGAATGGGGCAAGGTGTTTGATGATAATGTGGTTGCATCAGCAATTATTGACAGACTGGTGCATCATGCAAGCATTTTCTATATCACGGGCAGCAGTTATAGATTGAAGAACAAGCTGAAGAAGGCTAACTAAAAAAAAGGGGGGTCATTTTTATTTGCGGAAAAGGGGTCAAATATGTTGACAATCTACAGGCGATAAACCATATCTGTATTTTTTCCTACACAGGTATAACCACAGGAATACCTCTAATGCTATGTATAATCGTTTCAATCTGGAAGGCATCCTTAATGGTAACGGCATTGACTACAGACCTGTCACCTGATGCAAATATCCGTTTATCTTTTAAGATCAAAAACTTATCACAAAATCTCAAGGCTATGTTAAGGTCGTGCATAACTATTATGGTAATGATATTTAGCTTCTTGGTTATATCTTTTATCAGGTTCATAACATCTATCTGGTTTTTTATATCAAGATGGTTGATAGGTTCATCAAGCATAAGCACGGTTGGCTCTTGAGCAAGGGCGCGGGCAATAATTACCTTTTGTAATTCTCCTCCACTTAATTCAAGGGTATTCCTCATAGCAAAATCTTCAAGACCCATAAGCCTCAAGATTGAATAGACGATTTCTTCATCCTTTTTTGATATGCTCCACTTAATATGCGGTTTTCTGCCAAGCAAGACTGCTTCATATACAGTGCAAAATACACCATTGGTTTTCTGCGGCATATAACCAATTAGAGATGCAAGCTGATTCCCGCTCATATTCTGAACATTTTCGTTATTAATTAAGACAGTACCTCTATACGGCTTTAAAATTTTGTTAATAGTTTTAAGCAATGTAGATTTGCCAGAACCGTTAATTCCAAGTAGTGAAACGATATTGCCTTTTTCTACTTGGAAATTGATATCTTTGAGCACTTCCCTTTCTCGATATTTGAAACTCACACCATCAACGACTATCACAGCCTTCTGCCTCTCATAAGGAGATATAAAAACATTGGAGCTCCTGCAAAAGATGTTATTATCCCAACTGGAAGGACTATGGGAGCCATGATAGTCCTTGCGATGGTATCTGATATGAGGAGCAAAAAACCGCCAAATAACGCAGTATAAGGGACAAGGAATCTATGGTCATTACCTATCATAAATCTTACGATATGTGGTGATATGAGTCCAATGAAGCCTATTATCCCAAGAAATGCTGTAGCCGCAGATACAAGCAGGGATGCGATAATCATAGAAGATATTCTAATTGTTCTTACATTAACACCGAGGCTTTTTGCCGATTCATCTCCCCACAAAAGTGCATTGTAATTCCAACTATTATAGATAAAATAGATTAATGCCAAGATTAAAACCGCTGACATTATGGAGTTCTGCATCCATCCAGTCTTGCCTAAATCCCCAAATGTCCAAAAAACTGTTGCCGATACATGCACATCGCTTGCGAAGTATTGCATAAGCATAGTTGCTGATGCCCATAAGGCACTCACAGCCACACCGGCAAGGATTATTGATTCAGTCCCCATATTCCTTAAAGATGATAAAAATAGTATAAGCATCACTGTCAGTAATGCCCCTGAGAATGCCGAGACTACAACTACATACTGAGAGGTCATTGTTATGCCGACATTGCCGGCGGCGTGAATTTTTCCTGCACCAAGTATAATTATGGCAAAGGCTGCACCAAAAGCGGCTCCTTGTGTTACGCCTAATGTGAATGGTGAGGCAAGGGGGTTCTTGAGGACATTCTGCATAATCAATCCAGCAAGCCCTAATGATGCCCCGGCCACAATGGCGCCAATACTTCTTGGGAGCCTGATATTCCATATGACATGATGAAGTGTATCGCCTTCGTATTTTCCAATTAAAGCTGAGATAATCTCAAAAGGTGAGATATAATAAGAGCCAACCCTTATTGAAAAAAGAGAGATTGCTGCAAGAAGTATTAAAAATCCTACACCTATGAAAAGCCTTCTTCTTATTAGCCTTGCGTGATGAGGGCTATTGTCATTATTATTTAACATCCAATCCTTCTAAGCCAAATGTTACATTTCCAAAACCCTTCAACTGTTCCTTGATTTCATTATAGGTAGGGACTCCGGTAAAAAAGCTGATTATCTCATTAGCCTTCTTTGCAGAGTCAATATCCGAAAACTTATCGGGATATAATACTTTACCCATAAAATAAGCATTGGATAAAGCAATCTCTATATTTGTGAAATAATTGTTGTAAGGCAGTGTGCTATAGACTCGATTATTTTTTATCGCCTCAAGTTTTTTGTAAAACATGGGTTCTTTTTTATAGTCATCGCCTACTAAGCTAAAACCGTTAATATCAATGAAAATAATATCCGGGTCCCATACAAGCAATTTTTCTCTATCAATAAAAACAGCTCCATGTTTATTCAGAGCATTTGCCACATTCAAGGCATTTACCCATTGCAATGGGGGATAAAATGCCTGTGTGCTCGTAATGCCGTGAGCTCCCCTGTAACTTACACCGCCCACATAGACAGAAGGTTTCTTATTTTGAGGTATTTTATCTGTTCTTCTTTGAAGGTCTTTTAAGGTTTTATTAATGAAATCCTTTATCTTATTAGCCCGATTTTCTGTTTTTAATATCCTGCCCATCAGGTTTAAAGAGTTGATGACCTCATCAGGCTCAAGCAAACCAACACCACCGTAGCTCACAGCCACCACGGGAATATTTGTTTTCTGTTGAATAATATCGGCATGAGCAGGATCAATGCTGGCTGTAAAGATTACCTGTGGCGCTACTGAAATGAGTTTTTCAAAGTCTGGCAGTCTGCCGGCGCCGCCTTCTCCTATTATAGGAATTTTATCTGCCTTGCCTCTTAGGGCGGCAAGATAAGGGCGCCCGGCATTGGAAATCTCTTTTTTTTCTGCAGCCTCAATGCCTGCAACCTTATCAGCAGCCTTCAGATAAACAACAAATCTCAATGTGCTGCTAAGTGCAACGATTCTTTCAATCTTATCCGGTATAGTAATCTTCCTTCCTGCCATATCAGTAATTATAGTCCCGCCCTTACCTTCAGCCTCTAACCCTGTCAAGCCTAATGCAAAAAACATGAGCATAAAAGCCATAAATATTTTAGAGCATCTTGCTAACATTCCCATACAATGACCCCTTCCTCAACATAGGTTGTATGTTGTATAACGCCATTTTTCTCATATCTTGCGAGAATTTTTATTATTGCTTCCCGGTCCGGATTACCCCCGAAAACCTCTATATGACCTGTAATATCTGATAGTGCTTCCTCTGATGTCCCCTCCCAATCCCATGAGGTCTCAAAATAATCAAAGGTAGGTCTTCTGCTCATACCATTTACTATGTTGTACATAACTTGTGAACCTGCTGGTGGAGCAAACACCATATTATGGAGGGAAAACACCTCTTCCATCAGGGCGTTTTGCCTCTTTCTGCCCCATCCAATATGAACACACCACTTCCTGGAGCATTCCTCCATCTTCTTCACATCATGCTCATCACGCACTGCCATTGACATTGATGTCAAGACGATATCAAATACCTTCTCAAAACCGGCTGCCTTTATATCAAAATCTTTCCATGATGCACAGACAGCTTCAACATTCTTGATATCCCGTTTATTTTTTTCAACATTAAGCCTCTCAATCATGGCAGTGGAAAAGTCAATGCCAATGACCGATAACGCCTCATTTGAGAGCGGCAAGGTATAAATCCCTGTGCCGCACCCTATGTCGAGGATTCTTTTAGACTTTAAATCTACACCCCTTTTTTTTATAATGCTGAGTGCAATATTTGTTGTCCTAAGAGCACCATTATCAAAAGGCAGAGGATACTTTAATGCCTTTTGATTCCAAAAGGCATTAATCTTGTCTTCTTGAGCCTTCATCCCGCATCGCGTGGGCATACTACCACCCCCGTGAATAGTCTGAAAAACAGTCAAGGCATACCTTTTTACCTTCCTGAAGGCGCATTTTATGCTCAGAAGCGCCTTCACCACACTGCTCGCAAATGATACTCGTAAACAACCTTGCGTTAACGGGCAGTTCAAAAGCTGGTTCCTTAAAATCAAATAACTCCTCAGAAGGGGCTTTCAAAATATAGCTCTGAATAGCTCCTCTATCCATGCTGTCTCTATCTATCTTTTTTTTGAAGACAATGCGAATCTTATCCCCTGTGGTTCGTTTGAAAAAAGAAAATGCCTGTTTGCCGGTGCTTCTATAAATAAGATTGCCTTTGCCTATACTACAGCCTGTGAGCAACTGCACAGCATCAACACTGCAGGAATCATTTTCGGTCACGCACACTACCTCTTCATCAGTGGAAAAAGATATTTTTAGTTTCTCAATAGCCGCTTGAGCAACCCTATAACCAATTGCAAGACCCGGGCATGAATGCCCATGAAATTCTACACATCTTTCCCAAGCTGTTTTTTGCATACACATTTTTTACCCTCCTCTTTTTAGAGTTGGGGGGGCCAGAAAGCTCAGGATGATGGCGCAAAACAGCAGCCATGCCTGCTGGCGGGAAAACTCACTTTTAAAGTGGTGAAGACTCTGGTATAGATCAACTAG
>JBBIKS010000002.1:0-3990 GCA_037445375.1 Nitrospirota bacterium
ATGGCAATGATAAAGAATCCTCCTTTGGAGGTAGCAGCGTAAAACAGGACATTTCTATTTTGGTAAAAACAGGACATTTCTAAATTGGCTTGACATCTGGATGCCAGACTAAAGACTTCTGGCATGACAAAAATTTATAATACGAGTTTATAAACAGACTCTACTTAGTTACCGGCAAGGTTTAGTAAATAATTTGATTGAGAACGTTCAGCATTTTTTCGATTAACAAAAAAAGATACATATTTAACATTAAAAAAGGGAGGGCATATTTATGAAATACACAATTATTATTTTCATTTGTTTAGCTCTTATATCGTGCGGGGGCAATAGCAAAACCGACACATCTACATTAACCATTGATATTGACGGCAATGACAATGGAGTTTACAATGAACAGACGGATTATTATCTATTGGAAAACAGCAGCGACAAAGAGGCTATTATCAAAATAACTTATAAAGACAAATATGGAAAAGCCATTTATGGTAGCGCGGTAACCTTTACTTCTGACAGCAAAGAAGTATCATTCCCCATGGGCAGCACGGTAACTACAGATGGAAGTGGACAGGCGACAGTCCTTATAAAAGTGGAGCCTACAATCCTAAGATCGCTTACGACTACCGCGAGTATCATTGCAACCGCAAGTGATACAAAGAACGCTATTCTCTTATATATACTGCCTGTAACGGTGTCGCCGTCTTTCTCTGCAATATCAGCAACACCAGATACGGTGAATACAGGCGGCACTGCCGTGATAACAGCCCTTGTAAAAAACAACCTTAACTCAGTAGTTCCTAACGGGACAATTGTAAACTATACTACTACTTGCGGCACTGTTGCAGCGTCATCTACAACCACTGCGGGAGTTGCAACCGCATCTTATACTGCACCCTCAACTGTGCCGATTGACGGCGTTTGTATAATTACGGTGTCCTCTAACAATGTCATATTAGGAGTTGTAACCTTGACTATCGGCACAATTGACCCAACCAAGTCATCTATAACTGCAACGCCAAACACCATAGTTGTTGAAGAGACCTCGGTTATAACGGTTATGGTAAAAAATAATATGGGGAATCTTGTTCCTAACGGCACAATCGTGAACTTCACCGCAACTTGCGGGACAATCCCTTCTTCTACTACGACTCTCAATGGTGTGGCAACAGCCAATTTTAGAGCTCCATCCGCTCTGCCCACAAATGGCAAATGCACAGTAACAGCATCTTCAAGCGGTGTGGTTGTGGGAATGGTTGATGTAAATCTCAATGCCAAGCTAACAGTAACGCCTGCATCCCAGACTATCAACAAGGCGACCGGTGGCATTGCTGCCTTTGTAATTACAGGAGGCATCCCTGCTTATACTGTAACATCAGACAATCAGTCTTTCCAGCCCAATCCTGGCTCAATTGATCAAAGCGGAGGGACATTCAGCGCAACTATCCCGGCAAACTCGGTTGCGGCAACCGTAACTTATACTATTAAAGATTCTATGCAGAGGAGCAAGACAGCGGTTGTCGAGATAAAATAAGTAGAACTAAGTGACCCCCCGCAGCAAGCTGCGGGGAATTACGAGTTCAAAAATTGCTTTCGAACTGTCGCACTAAGCAGGTGTTTCAGGATAAAGGTTTTCTGGTATCCATGCCTGCTTGTTTAAAATTATAAGCAGTTTTGGAGTTAACTTAATGAGTTGGGTTAAATTGCTATCATTAACCAACGGGCAGAATGTCAATCTTCGATCTCTATGTTTCAACAAATTCACTTAGTTTGTTGACTTGCTGTTTATTATGTTAAAGTATAAAAAAAATTATGAGGAGGCTGTTTATGCGTAAAGTAGTTTTATGTCTTGTGCTGATTTTTCTCATTATGCCAGCCTATTCTTACAGCTTTAGCGAAAAAGGTCAGGACTGCTCAAAGTGCCACAAACTTACAACAACAGAAGCTGCTACCTTGCTTAAAGACCTTGTCCCAAACTTGAAGGTCTTAAACATCAGAATTAGTCCAATCAAAGGACTGTGGGAGCTTACCATTGAAAGTAATAACAGAAAAGGGGTTGCTTATGTGGATTTCACAAAGAAACATTTCGTTTCTGGCAACGTTATTGCGATAAAAGAAAAGAAAAATCTTACTCAGGAGAGGGTTGAAGATATAAATCGGGTGGATGTCTCTCAGATACCCCTTGCTGATGCTATTATTGCGGGAAACAAGAGCGCCAAGCACAAGGTCATTGTATTTACAAATCCCGATTGTCCTTACTGCAAGGATCTTCATGTTGAAATAAAAAAGGTTGTTGCGGAAAGGAAGGATATAGCATTTTACAAGAAAATGTTCCCCTTTAAGGTCAACACAGAGACATATGAGAAATCTAAAACTATTGTATGTGAAAAATCCCTCGAGCTTCTTGAAAATGCCTTTGATAAAAAACCTATACATAAGGCAAAATGCGAAACAACAGCCGTAGATGAAAATATGAAGCTCGCTGAAAAGCTTGGCATCACCGGAACACCGACTATGATAATGCCTGATGGAAGGGTTATATCAGGAAAAAGGAATGCTAAAACGCTTAAGGAATTGGTAGATAAGAAATAAAATGCTTTATTACTGAAATTATTGAGATTTGATTATCAGAGCATTAAAACTGTGACAGCGCAGGCAGCTTTTCTGTTATGCTAATTTTAGTCATTCGCTCTGAAAATACTCTTTAATTAAGATTAATCAGCCCCTCTTAATAAGGGGAAATTCTGAATATTCCTTCTAAAAAAGAAAAGAGGGGCTGAGGGATGTATATTTTCAAGCCACTTTGCAAGCTAAAAATTCGCGAAGGTTAGGCTATTATTTTATAATGGCATTCCAATCCTTTGCAAAAGACTCAAGCCCCCTGTCTGTCAATTCATGAGATATATTATACTGCTGCCAGTTTTTGTTAATGTCAATTTCAGCAAATGGAATTTTGCCGAGTCCCCTTGTGTCATAGACATATGTCGGTTCGGGTGCTTTCAGCCCCATATCCGCCCACTCCTTTAATATCTTCAATGGCGCGGTGATTATATCAGCCCCGAGCCAGATGGAATATAAAAAATGATCGAGGCTTCTGATGCTTGCAGATAAAACCTCAACATGCCCATCTCCCTGCCAATACATTTTTAATATATTTGATATCAAATCCATACCGTTTATTCCTCTATCATCAAGCCTGCCAACAAAAGGAGAGATAAATACATCTCCCTTCTTAGCCCCTTTTGTTGCTGAATATACTGCAGCCGCCTGTTCTTCATTGAAGCAAAGGGTCATATTTAATCTCATACCCTCACTGACAGCTATCTCAGCAGCCTTAAGCCCCTCTTCAGTAACAGGAATCTTAATATGTGCATTTGCAATCCATGAAAACATCTTTTTTGCCTCAGATACCATTGCATCTGCAGTTGTTGAGGCATCAGAATATACCTCTATGGATACTGAGCCATGAGGTATCAATTTAGAAATCTGTTTGACAACATCGTGATAAAATTCTATCACTTCCTTTTTGCTGAACTTGTCGCCTTTTCTTATTCTCTCCTGAGCAGATGGATTTTTTGCTATAAGCGTGGGGTTTGTCGTCTGACCGTCAAGGAATCCTAATAGATTAATCGCCTCTTTAGTCTCCTCAGGGTCGCCTCCATCAAGAAATATTTTTGTCTTAAGGTTTTCAGGTCTCATTAAGTCTCCTTACTTGGAACTATCAATAATTTTCAGGGTAAAACTTTAATTAACATAGTGAGAGTTTGTCAAGACCGCACCTGAATAGTGTCAAGCCAATTTA
Organism: Nitrospirota bacterium; assembly: GCA_037445375.1. GTDB lineage: Bacteria > Nitrospirota > Thermodesulfovibrionia > Thermodesulfovibrionales > Dissulfurispiraceae > DYHD01. The sequence continues at coordinate 3,797 of JBBIKS010000002.1, forward strand.
GAAATGTCCTGTTTTTACCAAAATAGAAATGTCCTGTTTTACGCTGCTACCTCCAAAGGAGGATTCTTTATCATTGCCATCGTTTTTCTGTATGTTTTTCTCCATGGATGATCCTGCGATGGAATATGTGATGTCGGTCTCCGCCTCTTTGTCTTCTTCTCTTTGGACTCTATTTCAGGTCTGATCAAGATGCT
>JBBIKS010000003.1:0-2332 GCA_037445375.1 Nitrospirota bacterium
GGATTCTGGATTCCCGCCCAAGAGACTGCGGGGATGTCAGCTGAAAGCCGTCATTCGAGCGAAGGCAGGAATCCAGTGTTTTCAATGGGTTTTGGATTCCTCATCAAGTGCGTAATGACAGAAAACCTGACTTTATAAACAGATTATAACACATGAGGCTTTTGCAAAGGTTTTTTGTCGTATTTGCAGGCGTTAGACTGCGTTTGTAAGGCATTGAAAACAAAGAAACTCATAAACTGAAGTTTGCGGCTGCATTTAAATACATGATTTTTGCAAGTTTCTCACATCATTAACATGAGTCTTATTTCTTCTTGAAAACTCTGCTTTCAGTTCCGCTGATAAGACGCTTTATATTCGGGATATGCCTTAGGAATATCAGGATAGCTATGACTGCTGCAATAATGAGTTTTTCATTTGACCTATCGGCTATATAAATGCTCAGGGGAAGCAAGCCGAAGGATACCAATGCACTTAAGGATGAATACCCGCTTCTGGCTAATGTGAACATCCAGATGGTTGCAGTAATTACAGCCACATGTGGGGATATGGCTAATATAACTCCGAGACTCGTGGCAACACCCTTGCCCCCTTTGAAATTTAAAAGTACCGAGTAATTATGTCCCAATATCGCAAACAAACCTGCGATACCTTCAATTAAAATCTGTGGTTTTGTAATATAAGCATCTATCCCAGCAAAATGAGTAGTTTGGATATCTATATTTGAAAGTAGATGTCTCGCTATAAATACAGGTATTATCCCTTTTGATATATCACCTACAAGGGTAATAATCGCTGCTTCCTTGCCCATAGCCCTCAATACATTTGTAGCGCCTATATTGCCGCTCCCGATATTTCTCAAATTCACGCCTTTTATTTTGGCAATTATCGCCCCTGTTGGGATTGAACCGATAAGGAAGGACAACAGAAGCAAAACAATCAGATTTTCCATTTAGCAGGAACTCCGTTTTCAGTTTGCATCATGCTGCGCGTGTCTAAAAAAAGACAGGGTGTATTTTAAGCCCGAAAGCAAGGTTAAAACTACTGCAATGTATATTAAAACAAGTCCGATATCATAAAAATCAATCATTCCAATGCCGCCCGGCAAGAGAAGCAAAATAATTGAAGTCATCTGGGTAACTGTCTTGACCTTCCCTCCTGTTTCAGCAGGTATGACTATATCTTTGGAAAGCGCAAAGACCCTTAATCCTGTCACAAAGAATTCTCTTATGACTATCAAAATGGCTATCCATGCTGAAATCTTTACCATATCTACTAAGAGTATAAGTGCCGCTATTACAAGAAACTTGTCCGCGATAGGGTCTAAAATGATGCCGAATTTTGTTATCTGTCCTGACCTTCTCGCAAAATATCCATCGAAGAAATCGGTTGCAGTTGCAATTATAAAAATACTAACCCCCAATAGAGGATTTTGGGGCGTTATAATAACAAAAAAAGGGATCAATATTATCCTCGTTAAGGTCAGTATTGTAGGTATATTAAAATTTGCTGTATTCATTCATCAACTCTTCCCATTTGCCCTTTGCCTTAATAATCAGATCGCAAATCTCTCTTACTGCGCCTCTGCCGCCTTGCATATTTGTAATAATAATGGCTGCTGCCTTTGCTTCATCTGTGGCATCTGCAACGGCAACAGGCAGTGCGACCCTTTTCATTATGGATATATCAACGACATCATCCCCAATATAAGCTATTTCATCATCAGAGACATTCAGTTTTTCAATCAAATGCTCATATGCGGCAGATTTCATAAGGCATCTCTGATAAATCTCAGTTATACCCAATTCGTGAGCCCTTCTTTCGACAACCTTGGAATATCTGCCGGTAATAATAGCTACATGGACTTCAACCCTTTGGAGCATTTTAATTCCATGTCCGTCCCTGACATGAAAAGCCTTTAGTTCGTTGCCATCGTTGTCAAGGATTATACGTCCATCGGTGAGAACGCCATCAACATCTAAAATAAGTAATTTGATAGCCTGTGCAATTTCGATTAATTTTTTATCATTCATGATCGCTTTCCGTAATAATTATAGTGCATCAGTTAATAAATCTCATAAGTATAACAACCATTTTTATTAAATTACAATTTTTAGTTCTTTGCTTGTCAAGCCAATTTAGAAATGTCCTGTTTTTACCAAAATAGAAATGTCCTGTTTTACGCTGCTACCTCCAAAGGAGGATTCTTTATCATTGCCATCGTTTTTCTGTATGTTTTTCTCCATGGATGATCCTGCGATGGAATATGTGATGTCGGTCTCCGCCTCTTTGTCTTCTTCTCTTTGGACTCTATTTCAGGTCTGATCAAGATGCT
>JBBIKS010000004.1:0-2041 GCA_037445375.1 Nitrospirota bacterium
TTGTCAAGACTTGATCTGACAAATCCCTTTGTCATTACTCTACTACCTGCAAGTTGTGCCCAATCATTTTGTCCATTGTCATTGGCAGTGAGTCAATGAAGGTCTGCATTGGTGTTTTCCCGTAGCAATATTTGCCGCTATGCGTCCTTTCTTCGTTATATTGCCTGATCCATACATCAAGGTCATACTGAAGCTCTTGTAAGGAACTATACACTTTCTTTCTGATGTTTAGTCAAAGGATAAAGTGCTTTTACAGCGTCTGTCATACCAGAGAAGTCATCGCTCACTATAACCACAACCCTCTTTAACCCTCTGTCTATAAGGTCGTTAAAGACTTTAAGCCAGTCAGCCTTATTCTCGCTGCCAAAAAATGTATAAAATCCATATACATCCTTTTACCCTTGTAAATCTACTCCTAACACATTATAAACACATGCCTTTCTGACTTTAAGGTTGTCTTTTATCTCTGTGTGATAGCCATCTATAAACAAAGCGAAAATATCCTTCGGCAATTCCAGCCTTTTAAAATCATTAAGTCTCTCTGTTAGTTGCTCTCTTATCCCCATGAGTTCAGATTCAGAATACGGAAGCCCTAATTCCTTTTAATGTCCTAATAAGCTGGCTTTCTGAGTATCCATTAACTACAAGGCTCATTAATAAATCAACATAGCTGTCATCTGTCCGAATGTTTTGATTATTTATGATGGGGGAAAAGAAAGAAGAAGACAGGTTCAATACAATGCTGTAGCAGTAAGGCTTCCAAACTATGAGCATAAGCTTTATTTTTTTGTTGTAAGGGGATTCGGTATAAAGCCGATGATGCTTTTAACAAGCTGTTCTGTTGATATTTACAAGAAGGAGAGCATATGGACAATAGTGGAGTATTATCTTGCCCGATGGAAGTGTGATGAGTCCTATCGGTATATTAAGCAATGTTATAATCTTGAAGATATACGGATACAGAGCTATACCAGCATCTGTAATATAGTAGTGCTTGTGCTGGCAGTGTCTTATTTTGCAGCCGTTTATATTGGACAGAGTATAAAACTTAAGATGCTTGTAGAAAGGATATTCTTGATATCAAATAGATTTTTTGGAGTTCCGAGTTTTTTCAATTGTGCAGTAGCAGATGGGATCTTTAACCTGCTTTTTCCTGATAAGACTGCTTTGAGGGGTATAAAACCAAATGGCATTGATGATTTCCAGTTACGATTTGACTTCCGATAAAAACTCAGGAAACTCCAGTTTTTTCTATATTGATTTATATTTGAGGTTTTCCTGATATGCTTATACAAGTAAATGACACCCTCTATTGTTAGCATAGAGATAGAACCGATTAAAATTAACAATGCCCATATACCATATTTATTTTTCAAATTTTGATAATCAGCATAAGGAACAATACTTGCGAGAATATAAAGAAACAATGCCAATATCAAAGCTATCCATGCAAGAAGTTTTGGAGACTTTAAAACATCAAATGCCTTGCTTAATAACTCATATATAAAAGAACTCACGATTTATCTCCCTCAATAATCCCCCTCTCCTCCTCCGTCAACCCATAAAGCCAATAAACAATGTCATCAATTTTCTCATCATATATAGCATATCGTCATAATACTTTTTTCTTCCCTATAATTCTTACTATCTTATGCAACTCATCTGGATGATTCAGTTCATTCCAGCTTTTATGAATAAACTCATCAGCATAAAAGTCATCTTTCTTCCGCTGAAAAATCCATAGCCCTTCTTTTGAGGCGAGCAGCATCACCTTTGCTTTTAACCTCAATGCATAGGACTTTGCCTGATAATAAGCATCGGTAAGCAGTCGATGAGTGCTAAGAGAGAATTTCGTCTCTAAAATCATTCTTGCAGACTCCTCGCCTTTTTTATTATGAACACAAAAAGCATAATCTGGATATATGCGTTCTCCCTAAACCACTCCCCATTGTCAAGACAGAAAAATGGGTTGTATTTGGTGGATTAGCCAGAAGTCATCTCCATCGTCATGGTTATTATTGCCGCTGAAATATGCCTCATG
>JBBIKS010000005.1:0-109764 GCA_037445375.1 Nitrospirota bacterium
TTATGTCCTTTCCTGCCATCCTGTCCTCCACTTAAATTAGACAGTTTAGCAGTCTTTCTATAGGACATTATCATTTTGGCGTTACATACATCAAAAACACCAATATATAAAGATTTCGTAAAAGGAATTTAACCACTTATAAATTAATGATTTTTTATTAAACCTAACCATCATGCCGCCATGCCGATAGTGGAAAAACGTTCAATTATAGTTTTTATAAATTTTTTTTGGGTGATATATTTTTACTGCATGATTTTTACATAAAAAATTGTATTATAGTAATTATGGGTAAACGAGTCGTTTGCGCAGGAACCTTCGATCACCTTCATCCCGGACATATAGATTTCCTAAAACAAGCTGCAACACTTGGCGATAATCTTGTGGTTATAGTTGCTCGTGATTATACAGTCCGTCGGGTCAAGGGATTTCATCCTACTCATAGTGAAGAAATCAGGAAAAAAAATATTGAAGATACAAAAATAGCTGATATAGTGATATTGGGTAATTACACTTCTGACATATTAAGCATACTTGAGGATATTAAACCAGATATAGTGGCTCTTGGCTATGATCAAAGGGTTAAGGAAGCAGACATTCTCAAGAGGTTTCCAAAATTAAAAATAACAAGAATGCAGCCTTATCATGCCGAAAAATATAAATCATCCTTTTACAGATAGTAATCTAAAATTTTCATCCTAATCCCACATCTAATATCATCATTAAGGTAAAGCCAAGAATGACTCCAAGTGTGGCTAAATCGGTATTTTCTCCCCGCTGAGAGGCAGGGATTAATTCCTCAACTACAACAAATATCATTGCACCAGCGGCAAAGCTAAGCGCATATGGAAGGATCGGGGTAGCAACTACAACCGCTACAGCACCAATAATTGCTGCAAGAGGCTCAACCATTCCAGATAACTGCCCATACCAGAAGCTCTTCAATCTTGATATGCCTTCTCCTCTTAATGGCATGGCAACAGCAAGCCCCTCTGGAAAATTCTGGATTCCTATGCCGACAGCCAGAGCAATCGCCCCAGATAAGGTTGCAGATTGAAAACCCGCTGATGATGCTCCGAATGCAACACCTACAGCCAATCCTTCAGGTATATTATGCAGCGTAACAGCAAGCACAAGAAGGGTTGTCCTTCTCCACGATGTCCTGATGCCTTCGGCATTTTGCAAGGGGAAACCGGAATGAAGATGGGGTAAAAATTTGTCCGTTAATCTTAGGAAGAAACCACCGGAAATGAACCCAATTGCGGGCGGGAACCACGAAGGCAAATCACCGCCTTCGGACATCTGTATCGCTGGTGCAAGCAGAGACCAAAAGCTTGCAGCAATCATAACACCTGCGGCAAAACCAAGCATTGTATCGAGCAATTTCTGGCTTACTTTTTTTGTAAATATTACAAACGCTGCGCCTAATGCAGTAGTTGCCCATGTAAATAGCGTTGCAATAAAGGCTTGTGTTACTGGGGTTAGGTTCTCGAAATATTCAACCATTTTCTTTATTATACCATTGCATGTTAGATATTTAGCCATATCTGTCCAAAATAAATTTTTTTGATGCTATACAATTATATGAATATTTACGATTTCTGAAGCCGAAGTCGAAGTGGAAGACTCAACCCAGATGCTGAGAAATCAACTTGAAATCTATCAAGAGTTTACACCTGTGCAAAGGTAGTTCTTTGGCTAAGAAATCGTGTCATATTCATTTTGTAATATTATTTTGGACGCCAATGATTTATTATCTAAAATTAAGTCAAATACATATAAGCCAATAACGGCGACTTTTGCAATGTCTAATTGCATAATTTTCCGACATAATTTGGCTAAGCGTTCTATCCACCAAAGACTTGCTTAAAGAGATCTCTCTATCAAAACTCTACCGCTTTTTTAGTTCGCATGATTTTTGCACTAATAACTGTTAATAATTGTTTTAAGCTCAAAATATTGACAATATAAATGTAAGACTATTAAAATCAGATATGAACACCATTAACGAAGGAGAAAGAAATGTTTGAAAAATTTACAGAAAGGGGAAGAAAAATAATCATATACGCCAAAGAAGAAGCGGAGCGAAGAAATAATGACTATCTCGGCACAGAGCATCTTCTTTTGGCAATTCTAAGGGATGAAGACTCCGTTCCTATCAATATCCTAAAAAAAATGGGACTTTCAATAGATGAGGTCAGATATGAGATAGAAAGAAACCTGCCCACTGGCAGCAACTTAATTACTTTTGGTGAAATACCATTTACTCCAAGGGCAAAAAAGGTTTTAGAACTCGCAATAGAGGAAGCTCGGCTGCTTGGGCATAATTATATTGGAAGCGAACATCTATTGTTAGGACTTATCAGGGAAGATGAAGGTATTGCAGGAAAGATATTGAGAAATCTTGGGGCAAATCTCTTAGGTGCTCGGCAGTTGACGATAAACCTTGCTGTTAAACCACAGTTTCATCAGGGTCATCAAAAAGAACGGAGGAAAACTAATACACCGGCTTTAGATGAATTTGGCAGGGATCTCACAATGCTTGCGGCAGAAGGCAAGCTCGATCCGGTAATAGGCAGAGAGGATGAAATAGAGCGAGTACTTCAGGTGCTTGGCAGAAGACTAAAAAATAATCCTGCATTAATAGGCGAGCCTGGAGTCGGCAAGACAGCCATTGTCGAGGGGCTTGCACAGAAAATAATTATGGGTGATGTCCCTGATGGCCTTATTGGGAAGAGAATAATTTCACTTGACCTCGGCGCCCTTATTGCGGGCACAAAGTATCGCGGACAGTTTGAAGAAAGACTGAAGGCGGTGACGAGAGAAATATTGCAATCTGAGAATATAATTCTTTTCATTGACGAATTCCATACGCTCATAGGTGCTGGTGCAGCCGAAGGCTCAGTTGATGCATCCAACATGCTTAAACCAGCCTTGTCCAGAGGTGAATTGCAATGCATTGGCGCAACGACACCTGATGAGTACAGAAAACATATTGAGAAAGATGGGGCTCTTGAAAGAAGATTCCAGCCTATTCACATTCTACCGCCCACTTTAGATGTTACCATTGATATTTTACGGGGACTGCTCGGAAAATATGAAAAGCATCATAGGGTAAAGATAAGTGAAGGCGCAATTTTTGCGGCAGCAAAGCTTTCTGATAGATACATAACAGACAGATATATGCCCGACAAGGCAATAGATGTGATAGATGAAACCGGCTCTCGGCTGAAATTAAAAAGATCAACCATGCCTTTTGAGTTGAGAGAAATGGAAACGGAACTAATCCAGCTGTCTAAGGAAAAAACCTTATATATGAGACTTCATGACATCCATAAAGCTCAGATGATTAAGGAACATGAAGATAGACTAAAGAAGAGCCATGAAGCTCAATATAAAAAATGGAAGGAATCGCTTACAAATGAGGTTCCTATTGTGGACGAAGACGATGTTTCTTATACGGTCTCAAAGATGACCGGCATCCCTCTTAGTAAATTGGAGGAGACGGAAACCGAGAAATTATTAAAGATGGAAGAAGTTCTGCATAATAGAATTATCGGGCAGGATGAAGCAATAAAAGCTGTATCACGGGCAATTAGACGCTCAAGGGCTGGATTAAAGACCAAAAACAGACCTATTGGGTCATTCTTCTTTTTGGGACCTACCGGAGTAGGAAAGACAGAACTTGCAAAGGCACTCGCAGAATTTATGTTTAATGATGAAAATGCCCTTGTAAAAATAGATATGTCTGAGTATATGGAAAGATTTAATGTTTCAAGGCTTACTGGAGCACCTCCGGGTTATATAGGTTACGAAGAAGGCGGGCAGTTGACCGAAAAAGTCAGAAAACGACCTTATTCTGTCATACTTTTTGATGAGATAGAAAAGGCTCATCATGATATCTTTAATATTCTCCTGCAGATACTGGATGAAGGCGTTATAACGGACAGTTATGGCAGAAAGGTTGATTTCAGGAATACAATAATAATAATGACATCAAATTTAGGAGCAAGGATAATCGAGAAAGCTACACCGCTCGGCTTCCAGAGGACTTCTTCTGAGAATGCATATTTAAAGATTAAAGACAATGTGCTTTCAGAACTAAAAAAGACCTTTAATCCTGAATTTCTAAATCGAGTTGATGAAACTGTTGTGTTTCATCAACTCGATAATGTCCACTTGCTTGCGATAATAGACCTTTTGATTAATGAGACAAATAAGAAGCTTTTAGAACATGGTTTGATGATTAATGTCCCATTAGAGGTTAAGGAATGGCTACTAAGCAAGTATTATCAGCCCACATATGGGGCCAGGCCTATGAGAAGAGCTATTTATCGAGAGATAGAAGATGTTCTATCAGAGCATATTCTCAAAGGCAACTTTAAAGACAGCCATGTGATAAAGGTAGATATCAATGAAGGTGGTCTTGTCTTCAAAGAGGCTGAAGAATCTTTTATGTTAACTTACAATTAAGTTTAACATTAGCTTCCTCGGATCCACGCCCCGCTTAATAATGAATTATATCCATGTTCATTAATTAATGCGGGGCTGCATATCTGGAGATATTGTAAAATAATGAACTACAAAACTATTGTTCTTATAATTATTTTTTTAGCCGGTATATTTACTATTCACCTTATTGCTGGCAAGGACGGAAATATCAAGCAAAAAGCCGTTGTTGGGCTTGACGCTCCTTCTATTGAACTTGATGATATTAACAATAAAAACTGGAAGCTCTCGGAACTCAAAGGCAAGGTTGTTTTGCTTAATTTTTGGGCTACATGGTGTGATTCCTGCAAATTAGTCAATTCTTCAATTCAGAACATCATTAACTCAAAGAAAGATGGCAATATTGTGTATATTTCAATTTTATATAAAGATGAGCCTTCAAGGGCGAGTGACTATATGAAGAAAAACGGTTTTGATTTTCCAGTTTTGATTGATAATAAGAATATTGCTTCAATATACGGTATTGGCGGTATTCCAGAGACATTCATAATCAACAAAAAGGGAATAATCAAGGAAAAAATTGCAGGTCCTATCAATTGGGACTCTCCAAGAATAAGAACTGCCCTTGACCAGCTTGTATCTGAGTGAAAATCGTTAATGGGAAAGACTCATTGCCCTTCTAAAGCACTCCTATTTACGGGGATCTTATATTCAAACGATGATTACTATTTAAGGTCGCTTCAACTTCTCAATTCCCAATTCGGTCAAATTGCAATGCAATCACCTCCGATTAAGTGGGATTTCTCTGGCTATTATAAAGACGAATTGGGAGAAAATATCCTAAGAAGATTTATATTCTTCAAAAACCTTGTTGAGCAGGATGAAATTTCAAACATTAAAATAATAACCAATGGTATTGAAGACCAACTTTCCTCTGATAATAAAAGAAATATAAACCTTGATCCGGGATATTTGACCCTGTCAAAAATCGTTCTTGCCTCTACAAAAGATTATTCACACAGGATATATATTAAAGACGGCATATATGCGGAAATAACGCTCATTTTCAGGAAAGACTATTTTGTGCCGCACATCAATACTTACAAAGACTATCAGGATGAAAGATATCTGGAGATATTCATGCAGGCAAGGAAGCTTCTGAAGATTATTTCCAGTTAGGCTATAAATAGCTTTTCAATCTCTAATTCCAGAGCTAATTTGTCCTTGCATCTTGAATAAATATTCTATAGCCTAACTGTTATATTTTATAGCTTAACTTTATCAATCATAAGAGGAGCAGTAATTGCCTCTGTTGATGCAAAAGGAAAGCAAAAGGGAGATATCATTTTTTAAGATAAGCAAATCAGTGAGACCATCTTGTTGTCAGGCAGAATACTTAATTGCCATTTCAGTTACTCTACCCAAGACAGTGTCAGCCATATAATAGTGCGCATGTAATTATTATCCTTCCACTCTGTAGTTTATCAAACATATCAAAAGTTTATAAGGTATAATTCGTTAAAATCAAGGGGACATCCGTTATAGGCTAATAGGCGCAAAGGTTTGATTTTTGACAATGAAACACACGGACTGTCTCATTAGAGAGTTTTTATAGGTTCTTATAATCGTAGTCGTCCATTCTGTTGGCAAGCAGCTTCCAGTTTATTGAATGAAGGTTTTGGGCGTGGATATGGATAAGATTGTTTTTTATAGCAAGATGCTTATCCTCTTTTTTTGTAATACCATAGAAAGGCATCATCATAAAAAATGCTTTTTCGGTATAATCTTTAATCGGAATCAATACATCCCCCCTCCTTGTGTGATAAGGATCTTCCCCTTCTTCGCACTCCCTCCTAAAAACATTAAATTGCCTGCAAGCCATAGGCCTGAGAGAATATATAGAGCAGGATTCATCAACAAGAAACGGACAGGCTGGTTTTTCATGAAAGATAAGTTGTTTTTTAAGAGATTGCCGTATGTATGTATTCATCTTTTCAACGGAATACCAATAAATACCAACAAGTTCAAGTGGATATACAGGTATGTCTTTATGAGTCTTGCAGCAGTTAGAACATCCCTTTTTGCAAGAGAGTTCTATATTATATTTTTTCTCCTGCCTTTCGATTGCAATTCTAACGCCTATGTCAATTATCTCATAAGCATCTAAGAGCATGTTCAGCCATCCTAATCTGGACTTATCATGCTCGAAATTAATGCCTCTGCTGGTATGCTTTTTTAAAGCATTTTGGTTTGTCATCAATTATAAATCACTGCTGCTTCGTTTTGATTAGCAGTTGGCTGATGGTATTTTTAAGATTAGAAAGATCAGATGATTTAACTACATAAGCATCTGCAACCCATACTGAAAAATCGTCCCTATAGTCATAGGCGGTAAGCATAATTATAGGGATTTGAGGGTTTTTTTCTTTCATAAGCCTTAAAACATGAATGCCGTCCATGTCAGGCATTAAAATATCGAGCGTTACAATATCTGGATTTTCCCTTGAGAAGACCTCAAGGGCTTCAGCGCCTGAGCTTGCCGAGATGACCGAATAGCCTTCATCTTCTAATTCTGCTTTGTAAAGTTTTAGTATATTTTTTTCATCGTCAACAACGAGAATCTTCATTGTTCCTCCTTGATAGGTAGATATATTTTAAAGATTGTGCCCTCAGACCATGAACTATCAACCTCTATTTTACCACCGTGTTCTTCTACTATCCTTTTTGTTATAGATAAGCCTAATCCAGTACCTGTTGTTCTCGTAGTAAAAAACGGGTCAAATATCCGGCTGATATCCTCTTTTTTAATACCGCATCCGTTATCGCTGACCTCAATGACGACATTTTGCTGCACTATTTCATTTAAATCAGCATGTGCAAGGTTAAAGTTATCAGACTGAATGTAAGTCTTAATACGTATTTGACCATGTTCAGTAGCCTGACTTGCATTATTTATAAGGTTAATAAATATTTCTTTCAATCTATAAGGGTCCCCCCATAATAAAACTGGCTTTTCAGACTCTATAAGAAGGGTGTTCCCTCTTTCCTGTAGTTCTGGCAGCATCAAGGTTTTAATATTATCTAAAAGCTCATCAATATTGACCCTTTTTCTTTCCAGATGTCCGCTCTTAACAAATATAAGGATATCACCCAAAACGCTCTCAAGTCTTTTAGTCTCATCAACAATTATTTTTGCATACTCCCAGAGGTCGCCTGCAAGGTTCTTTTCAAGCCTTTTGGCGAATCCTCCGATAGAAAGCAGTGGATTTCTAATCTCATGGGCTACCTTAGCAGCCATTTCGCCTAACGCCGCCATCCTTTCTGATGCAGTGAGCTTTTCTCTCAGTTTCTTTATCTCTGATACATCCCTTACTATATGAATTGTACCTAACAGTGCGCCTTTTTGCTCGAAGATCGGCGAGCTTGAAACAAGAAATGTGCCGCCAAGATTAGGGTCATCCACCTCTTCAATATAAGGTTTTTTTGTCTTTATCGTTTTATGATGAGGACACTTTACCCATGGCTCATTGCGGCCATGAAATACCTCATAACACTTTTTACCGATAATCTCATTTGCAGGCTTGCCGATTTTTTCTATAACAGCTTTATTTATTCTTTTAATAGTATAATCAGGGGCGTTGAAATACAGAAGGTCAGAAATGGATTCAAAAATATTTTCTATTTCTTTTTCGGTATTCACAACTTTCTGGAAAAGCCTTGCATTTTCAACAGCAGATGCCATTTGGTCAGTAAAGCTTCTCAAAAAATCAATATCATGATCTAATATTATTCTGCCTGAATACAGATTATCAACCCATAAGACCCCTATAACGTTATCCTTAGAGATCAGCGGTACCAAAGCATAAGCAGATGAGCCGAGCATATCCGTGAAGGGAGTTTGAGGCTCACTATATAAATTTATACTTGTAACATTGATTGCGTTTTTTTCCCTGATTACCCTGTTAAGAATGGTGTCTGCCGCCAGAGGTATAGTCAAACCGCAGCAAAGTCTCTCGATAAAAGAGTCTTGCTTTGATGGTTCCATTTCAATGTCTTTCATCAGAGATGGAAGGGACTTGCCTTCCTTCCATAAACTTGTCCATATATTTGCTGCTTCTTCAAAGCTCGATGGTCCTATGCCCATTGAACCTTTTAATACCTTTTTATCCTCATCCACCAAAAAAAGTATTGCACGGTTGAAGCCGAAACCATCCCCTATTGTTACAGCAGTTAGAACCATTCTAAGCAATTTATCGAGTTCGAGGGTGCCTCTCATTGCAGAGCTGATAAAGTAAAGCTTCAATAATTCTTCATTCTTGTGAGATAGTTCTTTTTCTGTTCTTTTCTTTTCTGAAATATCCCTTGAAATGCCGCTTGTCGCAATTACATTCCCTGCAGCATCTTTGACAGGCGATAGTGTGAGATTGACATCAATTAACCTGCCATCTTTTGTTTTTCTAATAGTCTCAATATCCTTAATAGAACGACCTTGCTTAAGAAGCTCAAAATAGCCCTTTTCATTATCAATTAAAGCGTCAGGTATAAACGGCAGAGGCTTTCCAATTACTTCATCTTTATTAAAGCCGTAAATCTTCTTGGCTCCCTTATTCCATGAACTGACAATACCGTCCAAGTCGGTTGTTACAATCGCATCGGGAGAATCCTCTACCAATCCTTCAAGCATATCTCTGAGTTTTTCTTCGCTTATTCTGGCTTCTACAGCCTCCTTTTCTTTTGCAACAATATGTTCATGAAGGGTTAGTTTGTCAATAACAATTGCTGCTATTGAGGCAAATCCCTCTAAAACAACCTTGTCGTCATCAGAAAAAGAGATTATCATCCCATCAGGGGAGATTTTATTGTATAGCCCAAAAGTGCCAATGATGCGGTCTCCAATTTTCAAAGGCGTACATATCGCAGTTTGCAATTTGTGAAATCTTGACAGAGCGCTTAAATGTTTAAAATCATCAGAACACTCAAATAGGCTGGTTTTGCCTGTCTCAAATGTCTTGCCGGCTATACCCTCACCGATTCGAACAGTTAATTCTTTAGCGATATCATCAATATCAGGAATCCCATATGATGATCTCACTATCAGCTTGTCATCATCAAGCAGCCGTAAAAGACAAATATTAGCATTAAATGCCTTTGCCGTATCTTCAGTTATCTGCTTAAGAAGCACATCAAAGTCATCTAATTGGAGAATTGACTTTATAAGTTGTAATAATATTGAAAGCCTATCAGGATATCCTTTATGCAGATTGCTTTGATTGATTAAAATATCTTCCAATTTCTCACCATCTCAAAATCGTTTAATTCAAAAGATTTGCATATAAACTCAAGTACTTCCGGGCTGATTTTTTCCATGAGAAATCCCTTCCCATCGCTTCTTTTATCATCTCATGCCATAGTTTTTTAAACTTATATGTATTAATTGCGATTTTAATAGACATTGAAAAAGCTTCTTTTGAGAATTTCTCAAACAGAAAACCAGTAACTCCATTATCAATAATATCTGCCAGCCCACCCGTTTTTCTTGCTACAGGTATTGTGCCATATCGCATAGCTATCATCTGTCCTAATCCGCACGGTTCATATCTGGACGGCATCAGAAAAATATCAGCGCCGGCATATGCCAGATGAGCAAGGGATTCATCAAAACCATTATAGAAGAATATTTTATTAGGAAATCGCTGCTGTAAAAAACTTAAAGGCTCATGATATTCAACCTGACCTCTCCCTATTATAACAACACTTGCATCTTCAATAATTGATTCATCTAAAGAGGCAATGAGGAGACCTATCCCCTTTTGATATGAGAGCCTCCCGATAAAGCATAGCAATGGACTCTCAATATTACTGTTTAAATGGCATCTATTGAGCAATTCCTCTTTGTTTTTTCTTTTGCCGGCAAGCTTCGCCCTGCTATACTTGGAAATGATGTGAGGGTCAGCGGATGGATCCCATTCTTTATAATCTATGCCATTGACTATTCCATAAAGGCTGCCTGATCTTTTTCTTAAAATGCCGTCCATTGAAAAACCAAATTCGGGTGTTGTGATTTCCTTTGCATAAGAATCACTTACAGTCGTAATTATATCAGCCGAGATAATCCCGGCTTTTAAGTAACTTATATTGCCATAAAACTCGATTCCCTCCGGATGAAAAACCTCGTAACCAAGACCTGTAATGCCCAAGCTGTCAGGTGCAAACAAGCCTTGATATGCGATGTTGTGAATGGTAAAGACCGTATGAGTATTCTTAAAAATTTCATTATCCCTGTCTATGGTCTTTAAATAAAGAGGAATTAACCCTGTCTGCCAATCATGACAATGGATGATGTCAAATTTTAGTTCTAATGCTTGAATCAGCTCCAGCACGCTTCTACAAAAAAAAGCAAAACGGGCAGCATTATCGGGATATTCTCCGAACCACTCTTCATAAAGTTCTTCTCGGTCAAAAAAATCTTCGTTGCTAATAAGGAATATATTTACTTTGGATTTCTTCTTAGATTTTGAATAATCATCTTTTGTATATCTATAAACCTTGCAACGTTTAGTATCTTTACCCAATGATATATCAAGGTCTATTGAGGCTTTCTCTATATCAGCCCCATAATTCTGAAATGTTTTTCTGTAAAGAGGTATAAACAGATGGGCATCATAACCCATTGTAAGATATTCCCTAAAAAGGGTGCCAGTAACGTCTGCAAGTCCGCCTGTTTTTGAAAATGGAATTGCCTCTGATGCTGCAATGGCAATCTTCATATCTTTGCTTCTCTCAGAAACTTTGCAGCTTCTTCTGGTGTCGTAGAGTTTATATAAAAACCGGAGCCCCATTCAAAACCAGCAATCTTTGTAAGTTTTGGCACTATCTCAATGTGCCAGTGATAATGATCATTAATCTCTTCTTTGAACGGAGATGTATGCAATATAAAACTATAAGGCGGAGTATCTAAAACGTTATCAATCTGTTTCAAAACCTTTTGGAGCAACTCGGCAAGATCCGAAAAGCTTTTTTGAGGGGGGTAGAAGTTCGACTCGTGGTCCTTAGGCAGTATCCATGTCTCAAAGGGCTCTCTTGGGGCAAAAGGGGCTATGGCAATATATGAATTATTTTCATAAACTATCCTTTTTTCTGAATAAATCTCCTGATTGATTATATCGCAAAATATACATCTTTCTTTAGTATCAAAATATTTCTTTGCGGCATCCATCTCCTCTTTTACGTTTTTGGGGATTATAGGGAGAGCTATGAGCTGGCTGTGTGTATGTTCAAGTGATGCCCCTGCAGCCTCTCCTTCGGTCTTGAATACAACCACATATTTAAACCTTACATCCTTTTTAAGGTCAGTTATCCTGAAATAATATGCCCATAAAACATCTTCTACAGAACGTTGCGGCATAGTTGCAAGAGAAAGCTGGTGTTCGGGACATTCGATTATGACTTCATGGGCGCCTATTCCGTTCATTTTATCAAACATGCCCTCAGCCATCTTATTAAGGGTGCCATGTATTTGCAAGGCAGGAAATTTATTTGGAACAACCCGCAGCGTCCATCCAGGCGAATTAGGGGAAGTGTTGGCAGGTCGGAAAGCGATTATTTCTGGTGTTGTAGTGTGTTCATTGCCCGGACAGAATGGACAGAATCCACCTCCTTTTCTCTTTTGAGATGGAGAAATATAGTCAGCAGGCCTTTTGCCTCTCTCAATTGACAATATTACCCATCTTCCTGATATAGGGTCTTTTCTTAATTCAGGCATGTATCCTCCCCCAAAACCTTCTTAAATGCCATAAAAACGAATTAAAACTGAGCATATAAGTTTTGCATTAAACATAATAATAAAAAAGCAGGTCAAAAATATTAGACAGCACCAGAAGGCATAAAATATATTTTAAATTGATAATCAATATAATAATTATAATTATTATAATAATATAGAAATAAAATTAGCTATTTAAATTGTTGCGGCATATTTTATCATAATTAGAGATTGAAACCTCAAATTTCAATATATAAATAATTTTCTTCACACGCTGACAGATAGTTACAACCTCATTAGTTAGCCTAAATAATTCAATTACTTTGCAACTGAATTATCTCTTTTAGTGAATATAATTGAGGAGGGTATATATTATGTAATCAGCTCTTAAAATTATCAAAGAAAGCCGCAGCAGTAGAAATTTTCAAAAAAAGATGTCCCTGATGATTTAATTGCAAAGCTAATAGATGCAATCATTTGGGAACCGAGTGCTGGGAACGTGCAGGCAAGGAAGTTTTTTCTATACTTTGTCGTTCCGACCGAAGGTGGGAATTTTGAAAATTAAAGATTTCTCGCTCTCCTCGAAATGACAGGAAAGAGTTGCACGCAGTTTATAAACAGACACGAAATAGCTTACAAAAACAAATCCCGAGCTTTTTTGACACTCAACTGCATTTTATGATACTCTATAGCCTATAAATTGTTATTTTAATTGGATTGAGCTTTGGGGAGTCGTCCAATGGCAAGACGGCAGACTCTGGATATTCTTTTAATCCTTGAATTTAAGCCATTTGTAGCCCGCCTGCTTGTATTTTGCTTGCAATCAATAAGGCAGTTTCTTGATTGCTTCCCGCACATGAGCATCGGTAAGATGAGAATACATCAAAGTAGTGCTATACTCGGAATGACCGAGAAGCTCTTGAACTGTTCTCAAATCCACTCCTTCCATTACGAGTTGACTTGCGAAGGTATGTCTTAGGTCATGCACTCGGATGTGTCCGAGTCCTGCAATGCGGAGATATTTTTTGATGCCTGCTGTAATCCTGTCTGGCGAGAGGTTGACAACCCTGCCGATGCCGCGATGGTATTCAGAGAGGATGTTAGCGAGTCTGTCTGTAATCGGAATGATTCTCTCCTGATAGGTTTTTGTTTTTCTGATTTTAATTTTATAGCTGTCTATATCTTTCCATTCAAGTTGGTGAAGCTCGCCGCGTCTCATGCCTGTGTAACAGAGTAGTGAAAAAGCAAGGCGGTAAGTGCGATTCTCAATTAAGGATAAAACTTTGTGAACCTGCTCGGCTGTAAGGAAAGCTGGCGTTTTTTTATGATGTTTCACCATCGGGTAGTTATTCAGGATATTTTTTTTAAGATAGCCGCGCTTTAAAGCCCATGAAAGTGCGGCTTTCAGGTTTCTCAGCGCGAAATTAATAGTGACTGGCGAATTGCCTCTTTGTTTGCAGTAGCTTATAAATTGTTCGATGTCAAACAGGGTTATAGAGGATATTGACTTACTGGAAGGTATGGCTGTAAGAATTTTTTTTATCAGCTTATCAAATTCTTTATATGTCCGGTATGCTCTATTATTCTTAAGCCACAAACTATATTCGTTCAAAAATGCCTTTAGTTCAAGATAAGGTTGCCTATCAAGGATAAACAGTTTACCTCGCAAAGCCTCTCTCTGCAGCTCTTTAAAGCGAATTTTAGCCTCTCTTTCATCTTTAGTATGCAGACTGCGCCATGCTCCGCGTTGTAACTCTGCATACCATATGCCATTATCACGCTTAAAGAGTCGCATATTGATATTGTATCTAAGGTCAGTCATAGTGTCAATGTTTACCGAACAAGCTTTTTGCAATTACCTTACCTATTATTTGGTCACCTTTAATCCACTCGTCAAGTGCATCTTTTGAATATAGCCATCCTCTGTTGGGTTTTTGCTTTGCAGGTATGTCGCCTGCAAGCGTATGTTTTTTAAGAGTGTTATAACTCCTAATCCCTAAATACCACATTGCTTCTGCGGCTGTAAGAATGTTTTTATCAGGGTCAGGCTTAACTGGCTTTAGCATATTCTTTTTTACCTCTCATTAACCATTTATTAATATTAATTATCAGTGGAAAAGAAATGGAGGATAAGCAAGAGTGGAACAAGTGAGAGCGTGTCAAATAATCCCGGAAGACTTATTGTTTGAGATATTTGAATATACATTTGAGTGGTCTCAGGATGCAATGGCGATTGTAAGCGTAAGCGGTGACATACTGCAAGTAAATCAGATGTTTGAGACTTTCACTGGCTGCAAAAGGTCTCTGGCGGTAGGGCGCAAGCTTGAAAGCTTTGTGGGTGAGGAGTTTCGAGGTAACCTCATGAAAAACATATTGGACATTGCGACTATAGGGATTGCGTGGATGGTTGTAGGCAAAAAGAGTGATGGCGAGAATCATGACGTTATATTATCGGCAAGAGTCGCACGTTCAAAGGGAGTTCCTTTTTTCATTCTTACTCAAAGGACTGCGACAGGGGAGAGGGTTATAGAGAAGCAATTAATGAAGGCTCATAGTCAGGCGAATTTAGGACTTTTAGTTGGCAGTATTGCTCATGAGTTCAACAATATACTGACAGGGATACACGGGTATTCTGAGCTTGTATTAGCCAGTATTAATAGTGATGGTGCAAGCGACATAAAGCAGTATATTGAGAAACTCGGCTATGCAGCGATGAAAGGGGTGAAGTGGAGCAGAAAAATACTATCTACTATCAATAGTAATGAATTAGTGGTGCATGAAGAAGTTGATATAAATGAGATAGTGTCAAGCGTTGTAGAGTTTTTAAAATTGACTATGCCTAAAAACATAAATATTCGGGTTGAATTAACGCATGGCGTTGGAAAGATTACAGGAGATCCGTTTCAGATTGAGCAAGCGTTGATGAACTTAGTAATAAATGCCGGTCATGCTATGCCTACAGGGGGCGTTATAACAGTAAGGACATATAACCACAGGGAAGAGGATAAAGATTATTTAGTCTTATCTGTTGCTGACACAGGATTAGGGATTAACCCTGACATACAGAACAAGATTTACAAGCCTTTTTTCACGACTAAGAACGGCAATGGAACGGGTCTTGGGTTATATATAGTCTCGCTTGTAATGAAAAATCACAACGGGCTTTTAAACATACATAGTCAAATAGGCAAGGGGACGAGATTTGAGATGAATTTTCCTGTTTTTTAATATCTATTAGTAACGCATAGCCCTCACGGGGTGGTACCTTTGGTATGACCGTGGGGGTTTTTTATTTTTTGACAATAAAGGAGAAAAAAGGAGAGAGGATGAAATTATTTACCCTATTCGTTGCGTATGATTTTGGGGGACATTACAACACAGTTCACACTTCGTTGGAGGGGATAGTCGATGTAATACATGAGATAGCTAAGGAGCTACCCATTGATGACGAACTGCCGAAAGAGGAGCACATTCAGAAATTTCTTGATGAAGACGAGGAATATTATAGAGAATTTTCGGATGGAACATGGATTCATATTCAGGAACTATCCGAGAAATCAACATCAGAAATCATCGAGAAGATCAAGGAGGAGGGATAGATGGGACATTATTCCACAATGAAGGCGACTGATTTTAGGTCAAATTTAAGCGAGGCAGAGATGCAAGAGGCGTGGGAAGGATATCTGCAGAGCCATGACGAACATAATAAGTATAGTCTGGAGATATATGAAATTCTGAAGGTACATGAAAAAGAAAAGATAGATGATGAATATTACATCCACATGGATGATTATCTTGCAAAGCACTCAGCGTATGAGCTGCTTCTGAAATTCATCAGTAATGTAATAAAACCCGGGACACATTGCGTCATTGAGTTTTATGATGGAGACGACGAGAGGTGGGGCTGGCTAATATACCAAAATGAGCTACACGATATTGAATACACAACAATGGTAAATGGTATGCCTATTTATGATTTTATTGAAAAAAAGCGAGAGATACATGCCGGAGATAGTTAGAGTAAATGGGGTGAATTGCATTCTTTATCAAGGCAGATACGACAAATTTGAGGATCGAGGCAAAAAGATAAGCGGTAATTATCATTACGCTTATTATCTGCATCATGCAGAATTTAATTGGGACAAGCCTGTGACTATAGAAAGGTTTGTATTAGTTAACAGGTTCGGCATGGTATTGGCTCAGAAGGAGCTACTGGGGGACTCTGAGTCTTGCCGAAAGGTAAGAAGCTTTGAATATTTGGAGGGATAATGAAAGTAACAAATGTTGACTTTAAAAAGGAAAGCTTTGGTATAGCAAAAACATCTTTAAAAGTTTTACGAAATGCAATTGCAGAAAACTGTGGAGGCGAAATCGCAGTAGTCCAAGTCCCGACTAATGATATTTGTTGCGGTTACTTTATATATGTACCCATTTACGACAAAGTTATCTTTGCAGGGGATGGTTTCAGATTGGACGGCGGTGGAGAAGGCGGAGCCGGACAGAATACCGCCGAATGTCTTTTCAAGATATTTGGTATTGAGCCTATAGAAATTGAGAATAAAGACCTTTCCGGTATATATAGCGATGACGACACAGCTATTAAAGCATTCTTGTTGAAAATAGCGAAAGAAATTGCTGAATACTTAGATTCCCGCGATTTCAGTGTCCCGCTAAAGCAAACGCCTCAGTATATAAGAAACCGCTAAAGAGGTAAGAATGAAGGTCGAAATCAATAAAATAATCGAAAATGCTTTACCATCACAGCACAAACAGGAAGCGAAGAGCGGCAACACCAAGACTGCGACATTTGAGTTCGTGCAATGGAGGTTCTTAAGCTAAACTAAACAGGGGAAGGGCATACTTTATTTCGTATGCCCTTCATTCTTTTGTCTCTTTTTTTTTCGGAGCAGGCATTCATAGAGGGTTTGCAAACGAGATGTGAGCCCTGTATGAATGCCTGCTTTGCGGGCAACAAATAACGCATTAAGGGGGGCAAAAGATGAAGCATAACGAAATAAAAAAAATAGTAGGGATAATGCAGGAAGTCAACAAACATTATGGGTTAAGTGATGAGCAGTTTGTGGAAAGTGTGATAGATGTAGTCAAGAAGTGCGGGATAGCTGCCGGCATCTCGGAGCATGAGTTGAGGCTGGCAGTCGCCGACATATGCAGACCGCATAGATATTGGTGGGTTGACCCTGATTGGAGGGTAGAAAGTTGCGGATGGTGTTCAGAGAGTCCTTATTTAGTAATTTCGAGATAAAACGTTTAAGAAAGCGGGGGAGGCTGATAGAAAAGCCTTCTCCGCTTTTTTGTTTTTAATATGCGTTGCCTCTTGGTGTTATATTGACAACGGCAATTATCTGTTGGTCTTTGAGGATACTGAAAATCACTCTATAGCCACCTATTTTTAGCCGATAAAACCCCTTTAGTTGACCTGTTAGGGGCATGACGGCCTGATGCTGAAGGGGATTATCAAGCTTGGATAATTTCACAAGTTCCTCTTTCACCCGTTGTTTTGTATCCTTATCAAGCCGTGTAAAATATTTCTGCGCTTTTGAGGAAAGTTTAACTATCCATTTCAATTAGCTTTTTGCCCCCGCCTTTTTTAATCTCCTCAAGTCCTTCTTTGCACTCTTCTAAAAATGCTGGCAATTTAAGAAGCTCCATCGTCTCTTTATGTCTATTGATATATTCATCGCTTAACTCATCGAAAATTTCAGAGAGAGTTCTATTTTCATATCCAGCTATAGCCCTGATAAGGCGTAATTTGTCTTCAGGCAATCTCAAAGTTGTTGCTCCCTTAGTCACCATTGCCCCCTTTTCCTTTTATCAAAGTATAAAATGTTTGATATTATAATATCAAGATATCACATATGATCAAAACAGGACTTCCACGAAGCGTCCGTCTGAGGATGCTTTTTTTGATTTAAACTGGACGAGGGCGCTTTTTCTTGGGTGTGTAAATCTTATTTTATTGGGGTCTATGCCGAGCTTATTGGAGAGGGGTTGCAAATAGGCTTCATCAATACCTAATACCATTTTTGCGCCGCTGTTGATGATTATGTCTTCGTTGAAATTTGAGCAGTTTTGCGTAGCAAGCACAAGTCCGATGCCGAATTTTCTTGCTTCTCGGCTGATGACGGCTATTATGTGGTCGGAAGCGTTATGGTCGATAAATCTTTGCGACTCATCCACAACCACGAATGTATCTATTTCATTTTTGAAGCCTTCTCGGGTGGCGTTAATGAAGATTTGCTCCAGAGACAGTTCTACGAGGTAGCCTTGTTCTTCGACATAGAGGTTTCTCATATCGTAATGCCATACAGGTTTTGAGGGGTCAAAAGGGGGCGGTTGAGCTTTAAAGACGCCGAGGGCTTGCAGATTTTCTATCCTATCGTATATTGCCTTTAGGATGTCTTTGGACTCGTATTTGATATATTGGTCTATTTCGTCTCCCAAAGTCAGTGAATCAATGTAGTGAGCGAACATTGTTTTGAGATTTTCCTTGAGAGTCGAGATATCGTTTCCGTTATTTATTGATGTTTGTTCGGTAAGGCGGTAGAGCTGCAGGAGTTGACTGCTCAGGTAATCTATTTGAGTAGATATCGCATACATATGTCCTACGAAGAAGCTTTTAAGTTTTTGACTGACGAGGTTTTTCAGGTCAATCAATGTCGGGGTGTTATTATTGTTCCAAGTCTGAGGCTTATTGCTATCGTATCCCATAACCAAATATAGTTCTTGGAGCAGGTATCTGAGGGCGGCTTCTTGTTTATAGTCCAATTTAGCTGAGTAGCGGTTGATCATACCTATCAATGAGTTGATGCGTCTTCTTACGCCGCCGTAGTAAGGGTCTGGATTAATAGTGAGCGGGTTAATTCCGTATGGTGCTATCTCTGAGAACCTGACTGTTGAAGTATATTCCGGGTTGGTAGTGATATCTCCGTGGGGATCGAAGATGTGAATCCGGCGGATTTCCTGTTTATATGCTTGTGATATAATGTTTCTAATCTGGTAGGTTTTACCCGTTCCCGAACCGCCTACGATGATCCAGTGCCCGTTAATCACATCGTCGCTGTTCCAGGCTATTTCCTCTTTAGGGTTTGACCGATTTTTTCCTATTGCAAGTAGCAAATTATTCTCCTTTTTTGTTAATTGAGAGGTGGTAACGTGTCATCTTTATTATTGCAAACAAAATTAGCGATAGACGATTTAAAATCTCTTCCTTTTTACAGAACATCTTATTATGGTATTATTTCGATTTTTTTAATCTCTGATAGAGAAAAATCGTTGACCCGGCTTTATGACATCATTTCCGCCGACAGCGGCTTGGCGGAGCGGATTTTGCGCGTTGCGAACTCGCCGCATTACGGTTTATCTGGCAGAATTGCAGACATCAAATATGCGATACTGCTTCTTGGTCTCGATGAGATTAAGTCTCTGGCGTATGCAATGATGACTGAAAGCATTTTTTCAAACGAGCAAAACTTATTAGATATTAAGAAGCTGCTTGCTCACAATCAGAAAGTTGCCTTCATTACATCAGCCATATCTGATATTGTGCCGGTATTGACTCCTAACGAAGCGTATGTAGGCGGTTTGCTGCATGACATAGGGAGGCTCATATTTTGCAAAATAGACTACGAAAAATACAAGTCGATACCGATTGACAATATGTTGCAGTTTGAGACAGAGCATTTTGGATGCACACACGAAGAAGTTGCCGCATATTATTTAAAAGATGCCCATTTACCGCCCGAGATTATTGAGATGGCAAGGAGACATCATTATCCTTATGGGGTGGAACATCACCGGCTGGAGACGGTCATGATTACTGTTGCGGAGGCTATACTGCGGCAGATAGAGCCTGATGATTGGAGCGATAGCTTTTTGGCAGAAAGCGATCTTGCCTTACTGAAATCGGAGATAGCTATAGGCGAGAGAGAAACAGAATATATCTTGAGCAAATATGAAAATATAACCGAAAGATACAAGTCATATTTTCTTGTCACTGAGAAGCCTCCCTCTATTTAATATCTTATAGATCATCATAGCCCTCACGGGCAATACCTTTGGTATGCACCGTGGGGGTTTTTTATTTTTTGACAATAAAGGAGAAAGAGAAAAAATGGGGGCACGATGAAATGGAATAGATATCATGTAGGACTATTAATTACAAAAAACGGCGATGCTATTTTCCAGTTCGAGAAGAAAGTTGATTTCTTGAATTGTGAGATTAACGAGTATTTCGGGGTGCGGGAGACTACCAAGAAGGATGCAAAAAAACGAATGTGCGATAAGAAGCATTTGATTTTAGCGGACTTGAGGGAGAGATACCCACACAAAAATATCAAGAGAGTAAAAATAATCTAAAAAAAATTAAAGAGGAGAAAAAAATGATAAGCATTCAAAAAAACGAGTTAAAAAGCAAATTAAACAAAATCAGTGGGATAATGACCAGCGATTTTATTACTTCAACGGCATTATTTGAGGTAAACAATGGCAGCTCAACAATCGTAGCGACTGACCTGGTGACGGCGTTAAGGCAAAAAATAACCTTATCATCTATGGAAAGCACAAGGTTCTGCGTTAATAAAAAGATCGTTGATATAGTGAAGGAGATAGACGATGAAAGCATAACGCTCGAGTATCACAACAACAATAAGCGTCTTTTGCTTCAAGCAGGCAAAAGCATGTTTAAGATACCATGCCGTCCGGCGGAAGATTATCCTCAGTGGCCTGCTTTTGAGAATGAGGAGTGGGTTGCAGTTAACGCTGAGGACTTTGCAGAGAACATCATGAAGGTGCTTTCTTTTATAGCACGCGACAAGTACGATGTAAAAAACTGCGTATTACTTGAAGTGACTGCAGACAGTATCAAGTACGTCGGCACGGATGGCTTCAGACTTGCGGTTATTGAAAAGAAGGCAGAGACGGGGATAACTGAAGCAAAGAAGTATCTTGTGCCCGAAAAGTCTGCTTCTGAAATTACCAAATTTCTTTCCGGGAAAAAAGAGGTAACTCTTGGATTAGGCAATTTTCTCCTAATCCAAGCCGATGGAGACGAGATGGTCGTAAGACCGCTTGAAAGTAACAACACGTATCCGGCATATGAAAAAGCCATAACAACCGACTTTTCCAACCATTCAAGAATGTTCGTAAAAAAAGAACCCTTCATAAAGGCTCTAAAAATGATTTCGACATTAGCAAACGATAAGCCAGTGGTAAGACTGACAATAACCGAGAACAACTTAACAGTATCCGCTTCAAGCGATTTAGGTGAGGCATCTGACGAATTAGAGGTGCTTTATGATGGTGGGGAAGAATTTGAGATTGGATTCAATGCCAAGTTCCTATTAGATATACTGAGGGCAGCAAGCTCCGAGGACCCGATATTCTATTTTGCCGGAGAGAAAAGTCCCTGTTATACAGAAGGCGGGGAAGGGGAGTTATATATAGTAATGCCAATGGTGATAACCAAGCCTAAGCCTACTAACCCAAATGAATAAGGGAGGAGACAAATGGCGCGTATTGCAGCTGAAGCTAAGATGGGGTATTATCCGACTCCTATTCTTTCTTTGCGGTATATTGCGGATAGAATTGGAGTTGCTGCTTTAAGCAAGGTTCATTGTCTTGATCCTTGTTGCGGCGAAGGAAGTGCCATAAGATATGTAAAGGAGGTTTCGGCAGGAGGCAGAGCTGTTGTATGGGGAGTTGAGTTAGACGCTGATAGAGCGGCAAGGGCTATCGCATCTGGACTTAATGTGGAGCAAGGCTCCATGTATGAAGCGAGGATCAACCCGTTGGAATCAATGGGGCTGTTGTATCTCAATCCGCCGTATTCGACAGATGACGGTGAAAGGCTGGAGATGCAATTCCTCAGACACTCCGTAAAGTGGCTTGCGACTTCCGGTGTTATGGTATTCATAGTTCCTGAGCATATATTTGAAAAGCAGTCAAATAGGGACTGGATAGGACAGCACTTTATGGGTATCCGAGTTTATCGGCTTAACAGAGCCGACTATCCTGTTTTTAAGCAAGTAGTATTGTTTGGGATAAAAAGAGAAAAGAGGGTTGAAAATGGCGAAGTAATAAACCCGCCGCCTTATTCCTATATAGAGGAGACGGCGCTGGAGACATATTTAATCCCTGAGACGGTAGGTCCTTCGGTCTTTCAAGTGGGAGACAGTATATCGGACAAAGAGATTGACGAACACGCTTCTTTCACAAGAGAGAAATTAGAGGGGATATACAAATTTTCTCACGAAGTAAAAAAGATAAGTCCGCTTTTACCATTGAAGAACGGGCATCTCATAGCGTTACTATCGTCCGGGGTATTAAACGGCGAGGTGAAAAGAAACAGCGAGCATATTGTATTAAAAGGGTTCTCCGATAGAATAGAGACTCAAATAGAAACGGAAAAAGAGGTAATCACTAAGAATACCTATTCCGTGGGAATCAGAATAGTAGATGTGAGAAAGGGGGAGTGGTATGACATCAAATAATAATTCAAAATACTTCGTTTTGAAAAAAGATGGTATCGCCTGTAAGACGGATATTGGGCTTTATTATTCTCAAGAATATAGCAAAAATATCATATCTCCAATCTTCTCAATATATGGCTCTGTGCAGCAAGTCCGGGCGTTGTTTTCCCTATTCTCTATGGGGCATGAACTGTCATTAGTCAATAATGACGGGGAGTCGGTTGTCAATCTTCGCAGAGACAGAGATATCCTTAGATTTAAAGGATATAGCATAGGGTATGGAAAGCAGCACGGAATGGTATGGAATGAGCAATCAACAGATAAGAAAGTCATATACTGGTTTACGCCGGAAGAAAAGCAGGCTGCACTTTATACAGCTCTGCAAAGACGGAAGATACCCATTGCTAAAGACTGGATACCGTGGATTGAGAATCTATTAGAGAAGGAGGAGTATCTTATTCCGCTCGAAGGTTGGGGAGGAATCCAGGGCTGTCTGCTCGACCTTTACGGCGATGCGGATGATCGTATGTGCGATCTCATCTGCGAGAAATTAAAAGACAAATAAAAAGAGTAAATATAAAAAACTAAAAGCCTCTTATGGAAGGATTATTTCTTTTATGGAGGCTTTAGTTTTTTAAAACAAGGAGAATTATGAGCGAATTAATAGTTATAGGCGGGATAGACATGGACATGGACATGGACATAGACATAGACAAGCTTAATAAAGACATAAGCCAAGAAGAAAATGACAAAAAAGAATATGCGGTTGTCTCATGGAGAGCAGAGGACATCATATTAGAGGCAATATATCAAGGCACAAAGATAGAGCTAAAAGTAGCAGAAAATATTCTCAAAAAAAATGAAAAGGTGATACGCCGGGAAATGTATCTGGCAGGATGGCTCGCAATCGAGAAAATACTTACAAAAAGAAAAGCTGGAAAGGGTGGAAAATGAAACTTAAAGAGTTTATCGAAAAATACTCAGATGGAATAGCTGAGGTCATAGAGGAACGGCTTAATCCTGTATATAATCCCTTAAAGCCCGAAGGCGTTGAGGAATACGAAGCGAAAATGCCTAAACTGCTTCGATCTCCTTTCCCTGTGCAAGGGGAAGTCATAAAGGCGATCTCAAAGGCTCTCTATCATCAAAAGAGGGAAAAGTTGTTTGTTGTAGGGGAGATGGGGGTGGGCAAAACCCTACTTGCCCTGTCCACGATTTTCATGTCGCCTGTGCCTATGAGGAGCCTTGTAGTCTGCCCTACTCATTTAGTGGATAAGTGGATCAGGGAGGCTAAACATACTATTCCAGATGCTGTTGCAATAGACTTATGCGTCAAAGGAATAATCGGCATTCTTGAGAAATTAAGGTATGAAAGGAGCAAACCCAAGAGACACGAGGTATATGTTATCTCGAAAGAGAGGTTGAAGCTTAGTTATGCTTGGCGGGGCGCTGCGGCAAAGAAGAAGGGCAGTAAGTTTCCTTATTGTCCAAGATGCGGTGATGTCGCGATGCACAAAAATGACAAATACGTGACATTTGAAGAATTGCATAAGAAAAAGATCTCATGCAAATGCAAAGAACCCTTATGGCAGGCGGATCAAAAATTAAGAAGGTATGCTGCTGCTGAGTTCATCAAGAAGCACTTAAAGGGCTTTTTCGACATTTGCGTTTTGGATGAAATCCAAGACTACAAAGCAGGAGAAAGCCTGCAGGGGAGAAGCATGGGAAGCCTGACATCCGCCGTTAAAAAGTGTCTGTGTTTGACAGGCACACTAAATAGTGGATACGCAGATGATCTTTTTTATCTGCTTTACAGAACCGACGCTAAAGCTTTAAAGGACAGTGGTTTTAGTTATCGTGGCAGCGATAAATGGCTTGAGACATTCGGAACATTAGAGCGGGTTCAAAAGATTGAGAATCAGGACAACTACTACGGTAGGGGGAAGAAGAAGGGCGAGATAGTGAGAAAACGTCCCGGGGTATCTCCTGCAGTGGTAGGGAAATATCTTTTGAGCAAGTCGGTATTTGTAAGGCTTGCCGATGTAATTGAGGGGTTGCCGCCTTATGAGGAGATCGTAATCGCCGTAAAGGGCGACAATGATCAGATGACGCTTTATAATGCTTTGGAAGTAAAGCTTAGAAAAGCGGTAAAGGCATACAAGACCAAAGCGTTAGCGGCAATGCTGCAAGCCTTACTCAGCTATCCGGATTCCTGTGTATCATTTCCAGAAAACATAGAAATCAAAGATCGTCAAACCGGCAAGGTCCTTGAGGTGATACGTTCACCGATGCTTGAAATTGAAAAAGGCAAGCTGCTGCCGAAGGAGCAAGAGCTTATGGATCTGGTTAGAGACGAGAGAGCGCAGGGCAGGAAGGTTCTTTGCTATCTTACTTTTACTGATAGCAGAGACATTAGGCCGAGACTAAGAAGTATTTTAGAGAAAGAGGGCTTCAAAGTAGGCGTCCTGAATGCCTCTGTGGAGCCTAAGAAACGTGAGGCGTGGGTGAGGAACAACACTCACGACATAGATGTTTTATTAGTCAATGCCGAGCTGGTGAAGACAGGGTTGGACTTATATGAGTTTCCAACCGTTGTTTTCTATCAGATTGGATACAACATCTTTACGCTAAGGCAGGCAGCGCGGCGGTCATGGCGGATAGGGCAAACGCAACCGGTTAAGGTGATATTCTTATGTTATCAAGACACGATACAGGAGCTTGCCTTAGCTTTGATTGCCAAGAAGCTGGAAGTGGCTCTGTTAGTCGAAGGCGATCTGCCTGAAGGACTGGCGGAATACACCGCCGATGACGCCTCGATAGCTAATGAAATCGCAAAATCGCTCATGGAGGGAACTAAGACAGCCAGTGCAGAAGCGGCGTGGGCTAACTTCAGGAA
Organism: Nitrospirota bacterium; assembly: GCA_037445375.1. Classification (GTDB taxonomy): domain Bacteria; phylum Nitrospirota; class Thermodesulfovibrionia; order Thermodesulfovibrionales; family Dissulfurispiraceae; genus DYHD01. The sequence continues at coordinate 25,592 of JBBIKS010000005.1, forward strand.
AAAAGAAGTCGAGTCCCAATTAGGCTTATGCAGGAACGAGACAATCTTCACTGAGACGGCTAAAGGAAAGCCTGCCAAGAAGACACTGACTGATAAGACCTCGATATCGGAAAATGTAGTAATAAAGATATCTCTTATTGAAACCGGCAAGAAGAAGCAAAGCACATTAGAGATAAAGTATGGAGAAATTGACAGTTTACTGAGCGGCAAGACTGCTCAGTTCTGTATGTTTTAATATCTAATAGTAACGCATAGCCCTCACGGGGTGGTACCTTTGGTATGCACCGTGGGGGTTTTTTATTTAAACAGGAGTAGGAGGAGAAATAGGAAGGGATAATGCAGAAAACAGACAAATACATATTAGTACCGATTGAAGAAGCGATCCTCAACATTGATGCGGTTGAGGGAGTGCCATACCGTGAGAGTGATGGCGGGGCAATTCATATTCCTGTCAGAAGCCTCATTAGGGGTTGGGCAGTAGATTGCATCAGCATTACAAAAGCTGAGTATAAAAGAGGGGTAAGGGATGGGGAAGTATATCCCGTAGCAACCACTCGGCTAAATGAACCTTTAGTTAGAAAAATAAGGAGATAAGGAGGATAATAATATGTCGCACAATTTAAGTTTTGCCTCTGGAGAGGCTGAAATGTTTTTTTACGGTGATAGGCCGTGGCATGGCCTTGGCACACAAGTCGATCATGTTTTAACGGCGGAGGAAGCTTTAGATGCTGCCTATTTGAATTGGCAGGTAGAGAAGAAGCAGATATATTTTCAAGATAGCAATGGGATATTCACGGAAGCTAAAGGTTTTGCAGTAGTGAGAACCGATTGTGAAATACCTCTTGGTATTGTCGGGAGGAAGTATGTCCCAATTCAGAACAAAGAGGCGTTTGACTTTATGGACGAGCTTGTAATGACAAAAGAGGCTAAGTATCACACTGCGGGGGCGATAAACGATGGGGCAAGGGTATGGATTCTGGCGAAGCTGCCTGGCAGCATTGCAGTAATGGACAAAGACAATGTTGACAAATATCTTCTTGTTGTCAACAATCACGACGGAAGGGGGTGTTTAAAGGGGTTATTAACACCCATAAGAGTTGTGTGTCAAAACACCTTGAACCTTGCCCTTATGCGGGCGCAAACATCCGTCAACATTGCTCACCTGGGCAACATAAACAATAAAAAGTTTGAAGCCCAAAGAGTGTTGGGAATAGCCATGACGCACTTCAAAGAGTTAGAAGAAGCTTATAAGAATTTTGCTTCTCATCAACTCACCAACACCGATCTTAAAAAATACATCAAAGAAGTGATCCCTGGCGATTCCAAAATCGTTCAAAACATGAGGAATAAGGTAGAGGAGCTGCATGAAGTAGGAGTCGGCGCTGAAATGACGAGGGGCACTCTGTGGGGCGCTTATAATGCGGTCACAGAGTATATTGACCACTTCAGGATACAGAACTATGAGAAGAATCCGGACAGATACCTTGAGTATGTAAATTTTGGATCAGGGGCATATATGAAAACAAGAGCCTTTGAAGAAGCGACAAAGCTTATTTTAAATTAAGCCAACTAATCCCCCCCGCGAGACACGAAAGTCTTGCGGGGGTTTTTTGTTCAAAAAATAATGAGTCTTTGCTTTATTTTCTAAAATAATATATATTTATAATATATATTAACGGGGGGGGTGTAGTGTGAAGACCGCAAAAGTATTCCAAAACGGGCAAAGTCAGGCTGTGAGGTTGCCAAAGGAGTTCAGGTTTGACGATGACCGTGTATTTATCAAAAAATTGGGCAATGTGGTGATGCTTATTCCGGCTAAAGAATCTTGGGCGTCCTTGATAGACAGCCTTGATAAATTTACGAATGATTTTATGAGCGAGAGAGATCAGCCAGCGGTTCAGTCGAGGGAGGCTTTTCAGTGAAATTCATGCTTGACACCAATACTTGCATTTATCTCATAAAAAAGAAAAGTCCGAAAATCGTCAATCATCTCAAAAGACAAGCTGTAGGAGATGTTGGCATATCATCTATCACGCTTGCGGAGCTTTGCTATGGTGTGTCTAAAAGCGAGCAGATTGATAGGAACAGGGAAGCTTTGCGAGATTTTATTCTGCCGCTTGAAGTTGCAGAATTTGATGAAAAGGCAGCCGAGGCATATGGAAATGTAAGGGCAAATCTTGAAAATTCGGGAACTCCTATTGGTTCAATGGATATGTTAATTGGCTCTCATGCCTTGAGTCTTCAAGCTGTATTGGTGACTAACAATATCAGGGAGTTTAGGCGGATAAAAGGGCTTAAAGTTGCAGATTGGACAGCTTGATAATACTTAGTTTCTGCCTCTAATATTAATAGATACATCTCGCATTTCGACTGGTTAAAACAGAGGAGGCTCAGTGGCAGAACGAGACGATTTAGAAGCAGTGCTAAAAAGAATGGAAAAGAATCATTTAGGTCATATCATTAATTTATTTGAAACGGTCACGACAATTAGCAGTGACGCTGGCAATTCTATGAAGCTGGTCTTAGTCTTATCTGATGATATGACTGACGAAGAAAAGGAGATGCGCTGTTACGCGTATTATTTACAGCGGGGTTATTCTCCTGCTCAGGCAGAGCAAGAAGCCAAAGAATTGATGTTAATGATAGACAGCATGGATCAGGCCTTCCACTAAACAAAAAAAGACGGAGAAGGATTCGCTCCTTCCCCGTCTTTTTTTGTTATCTGTCCTGCTCTTGCAGTATGGACTGCATTAACAGGTATTTTTTAACAAGATCTACCGCATCTTCGACCTGCTTTGTAGCCAAGGCTGTTAACGGTTTTCTGTATTTCTCGTCCTTGATATCCAATTTGACTTTGACGGCAAGCAAATTATCTTTAATCCTTGCGTGTATCAAGAAATCAACATTATTTTCGATCAATTTAATCGCATTGCCTTTTTCATCAAGAATCAATTTTGGCATCGTGATCTCAAATAAGAAAAGTAGATAATCTCCTTTTGTGTAACTATACATCGACATATCGTGATACCTCTTTCGTAAATTCCCCGCCTGTCCTACAGGGCGGGGTAATCTCGTCAAAGACGAGAGTTGAGCGATATTTACCCCTGTAGGTTTAGGAGTTGGTAACAATCTTCATGTTATAATTGAGTCAACGATAAAATAATGGAGGACTGCTATGGTAGATCTATGCAACACCAGCTATACCAAAGGGAAGCCGCCGAGATGCAAAAAGTGTTTATTTCCTAACCAAGATGATCCTTACCGATTCATGGTAAGTTTTGAGAATCCAGAGTCGGGCAATTTAGCTTTTGCAATCAAATGCCCGAATATGATGACACCTTTTGGAAGGGGCTGCTCAACAACCTATGAGCCCGAGGCGGCAGTAAGCTTAAATCTGGTTGAAAAAAAATAAAGATAAAGCCCCAGAGATAGTAAAATAAAATACTTTCTCATAGGGCTTTAAAACACTACAATAATTTTGTAATACGAATTCTTGCTAAGTCATCCTGCCATCTTATGCTAACAAGAAGGATTCCTACTTCTTTTCTAACGACATTATCCCCGAATATTTGTTCAGCCTGTTCTTTTGTTAATACTATTTCGACATTTTTTACATTTCCGCTTTGAAATTCATTTAAGATGTTTGAAAAATTTCTCATATTTTTAACCTTCCGACAAAATTCCCCGCCTGTCCTACAGGGTGAGTATGCCGTCAAAGATGGGTTACGTGCATTGCCCTGTAGGACCGGGGACATGGTTTAATCAGTGCTGATAAAACCATGTGGTAATATAATTAAATGAAAACTATCCTTATGCTCACCTTTGTTCTTGTTTTTACCATCTTTTTACCAGAATACGGTCTTCCATTGCTGGCTTCAGGTGGTGTTTTCTGTCTATCTCTGCATCTCCTTCTCAACCATTACTCGGGCATTGAGCGAATTATCCATAAACTGTTTCACCGTAAGCCCGGCTCCGATAGCAAGCGATAACGACACAACCAAAGCAAATACCACAAATAAATGTCTCATCTTTCTTTCTCCTTTTTCTCCCTTAAAATAAAAAACCCCCACGGTCATACCAAAGGTACCGCCCCGTGAGGGCTATGAGTTACTAATAGATATTAATATTTAATGTCTTGAGGGTTGTGTTATAATCAATAATCAATAACATAAAGGAGGAAAATATGAAAGGTTGTATTATTGGAAAAGAAATAATCGAGCAACCCCTCACCGAAGCAGAAGAAAAAATGATAAACGACTTCTTCCTTCAGCAAGAAGGCAAAATGGTGACCCTTAAAAAAAGCGAGACAATAGACAAAGATTAAAGCGGGTAAGGCAGCAGTTCTGAGGCACTATCCTTTCACGATTGCTGTGAAACAAAAAAAGAGGGGATGGGTGTTATTCACCCAATCCCCTCTTAAAATATTCACCTCTTAAATATTTTCATCAACTATATCCCGTAAAAACTCCCGATAACAATCAAGTATGGCTCGCTTTTCTTCTATGTCCGAGCTGTAGAATATCGCTCCGAAAGCGAGCTTTTCATCTTCGGCATCAAACAACTCTCTCTCGCAATCTACAAACCTATTCACAGTTTTCAGTAGGGCTTCAACTGCCGCCCGGTCTCTTGTCAGGATAGAAACCCTCGCTATTTTTTCTGTTCTTAAAACAACTTTTGCCACAATTTTCAACGTATTTTTTTCTATCTTGTAGAAATAACGGTCATATTGGGTCATCTGAACCTCCGGCACTTATTATATTTATTCAATAAAAAAACCCCCACGGTCATACCAAAGGTACCACCCCGTGAGGGCTATGAGTTACTAATAGATATTATTTTTAAGTGCAAACAGTTCGTGAAAAAGCCAAATGATAAAATATATATAAATAACAACAGGGGGGAAACTATTGATTTACACCGGCTATTTCGATGGCGCTTCGAGAGGCAATCCGGGGGAGGCGGCTATAGGCGGATGCCTGATTAATGATAAGGGGGAAATAATCTCGGAGATATCTCAACGTATTGGCAGTAAAACTAATAACGAAGCAGAGTATATGGCATTAATTAGTATACTTGAAGAAATTAAAAGGCGGGATATCAAAGAGGCTAAATTATACGGCGACAGTCAGTTAGTGATTAACCAGGTGAGTGGAAAATGGCGAATCAATCATCTGCATCTATATGACTTATGTGAGCAAGTATTAAGGCTTATGCAGGGCATGAGAGTTACTTTAATATGGATACCGAGAGAAGAAAATACCTATGCTGATTTGTTATCGAACCAAGCGTTCAGCGTGGAGGCAAAAAAAAAGGAGTTTGATTCATCAAATTTGGAGCGTGCTACCGAGTTCATCTTCATTGCTCATGGAACGGAAGATTACGCTGTAGATGTATTGCACAAGAGTTGCTCTTGTCCGGTGTTCAAAAACCGTAAAGGTGACTGCAAGCATTTAATTGCAGCGCAAAAGGTAGTCAAAGACACAATTCAGGAGGATAGCAATGTTAATAATAGATAATTGTAAGTATTGTGCGGCTGTAACGCATACCAACTACAATCAACTGTCCGACCTGCTCGCTGATGCTGAGAGGGGAGAAGCAGGGTGTTGGTTATGCAGTGAAGACGGAGATCTCCATACTGAATATGATGTTTATGATAGTGGCAAAAAAATATGGTGCGGCCATACACAAAAATGCAATGACATAATCGGCGAAGAACCACAACAACAAAGGCTACAAAAAGAAGAAGCCATAAAGGAAGCTAAAAAGCACATAGTTTCAAAGCGTAAGCCCTGCATCATCGGCAGTTCTCGAAACAGTAAAGGCTTTACACTTCTTGAGATTATTGTTGTGGTCTTTATTCTGAGCATATTGACGGCAATTGTAGCGCCAAAAATCATCGGCAGGACAGACGATGCTCGTATAGCAGAAGCGAAGGTTCAGATAAAGAACTTTGAAACAGCGCTTAAGCTTTTTAAGCTCGACAGCGGCTTTTATCCTGATACGCAGCAGGGGCTTGAATCCCTTATAGAAAAACCTGCATCAGGGCACATTCCAAAAAAATACAGGGAGGGCGGCTATCTTGAGCAGAAAAAGATACCCCTTGACCCATGGGGCAACCCTTATATCTATGTCTCGCCGGGTCTGCAAGGAGACGTTGATATTATTAGCTACGGCGCTGACGGCAAAGAAGGCGGGGAAGGAAAGGATGCCGATATTAAGAATTGGGATAGTAGTAGCAGTAGGTAATTTCATTGATACTCGTGGAGCAATCAAATCTATGAAAGCCATTTGGTCAATAACATGGGGCAACCCATACACTAATCCACCAGACGATTTTCCAGAACCACCCGAACCAATTACCGTCCAATGGAACAAAGGAGACGACACGCGTCATCCGGCTGAATTTATTGAATTTGTAGATAAATATGATGGTTATTGTATTGGTTGGGCTTCTGTTAACGAAAAACCCCGAAAATACTGGGGCGAAGAAACAAAAAAAAGGGTAAGACTTGGAAGGCTTACTAAAAGGATTCAGAAAAAGTATGGGTTATTCGCAGAAGAAGAACTCAAAAGAGAAATCGAGAGATACAAAAAAATCGGCTATCTATAAAAAAATAAGGGAGAATAGCATGAACGCAACAAAAAAGAAACTACATTACAGACAGGTCGGTAAAAACGAACCTAAAAACTGCTGGCAGTGTGGGCATAGACTACTAATGCCCATACGTGCTTGCGACACAGGAAAAGAACTCAAAAAGGACTGGAGATGCGAAGTCATTGGGCTTAAGAACTCCATTCGCTATGCGATCAGGGAAGGATATATATGTGATAAGTTTGCATATTTTCCAAAAAAAATAACATGCAAGACAACATCATAGTAAAAAAAATGGAAGGCTTTCCCGAAGGAGTGACTTTTTGGGAAGCGTTTAACAAAAACACCGGCGAAATTATACTCGCCGGATACGTAAATAAATACCAAATCGAAAAAGAAGCTCTCACAATCATGAGGAGGTAGCAATATGGAGTATATAGTTGACATGCACACGATCAGGGAAATAAATATAGACCCTGAAACATTACGAAAAGATAGAAAAGTCACTATCACAAACTTTGACATTACCGGCAAAGTGACCACTTCTATCATTATTTATGAGCGAGGGATAACTCAATCCCCGTTGTTTTCATGAGCATAGAACATCTTTACTCGCATATACCTAAGTCATATCAGGACTTCCGGGCTGTAACTCCCATAGCGAAAGCTGGTGGTTCTTCCTGTGTGATACGAGGGATTGTAGCGCGTCTGACAGCAACCGACAAGCTTGTTGCAGAGGTAAAAGACAGCACGGGGTTTGTTACTGTCATATTTATCAAATACAATCGCTATCATACGAGTTTTTTAAGAGTAGGCAAGTGGGCGGTTATGTCGGGCAAGATAGAGGATGGCAAGATGTTTCATCCGAAGATACTTTCACCTGATGAGGTAGGGGCTATAAAGCCGGTATATTCGGGTAGGACAAACAAAAAGCTGATCACTAAGGCTATTGAGAGCCTTAGTGATAGCGATGATCCTGTGCCTCTTGAAACAATGGAGAAAAGGAAGCTCCCGACATTAAAAGAGACATTCAGGATGGTGTATTACCCAAAAGACGAGACGGAGATAAAGCAGGCGAGGTGGAGGCTTGCTTACACGGAACTATATGCCGAGATGTCGTTAATCAGGGATCAACGTAACATAGAAGGGGTGGCGTTAAGGTTTGACGAATCGGAGGTTGATGATTTTGTTCTAAGCTTGCCATTTGATATGACCAATGGGCAGTATCTTGCCGTCTACGAGATATTGCAAGATTTAAAAAGCAAGTCTCCTTTGCGTAGGCTTGTGATTGGGGATGTAGGGAGTGGCAAGACCGAGGTTGCGGTGGTGGCGATATATGCGGCGGTAAAGACTGGTTGCCGTGTGTTGTATTTGTGTCCAACCGAGATATTGGCGGTTCAGACATATCATCGGCTTGCGAAGGCATTTGCGGGATTTGCGTATGTGGCGCTATATACGGCATCTGATAAAGTCAAGAAAGCCTCTCCTGACATATTAGTAGGGACTCATGCTTTGCTATACAAAGACTGGGAGTATCACAATGTAGGGCTTGTTGTGGTGGATGAGCAGCACAAGTTTGGGGTGAAGCAGAGAAATAAACTTGCGCCTTATCCCGAGTGCAACTTATTAGAGATGTCTGCGACTCCGATACCGAGGACTTATGCTCTGACAATGCAGAATTTGATGGACATTTCGGTGATAGATGAGCTTCCTATTGAAAGAAAAGTTAAGACAGAGGTGATAACGGACAAGCGGGATCATAAGCGGGCATTGAGTATAGCGCATAGCGAAATCAATGCAGGCAATCAAGTCTTGGTGGTGTATCCTTCTGTGGAGTCTGAGAAAGTCAATATGAGGGCTGCTACAAAGGCATATGAGTATTGGCGGTCTGCATTTGGCGGTAAAGCTGATCTTTTGCACGGACAGATAAAGGACAAAGAGACGGTGTTGAGGAGATTTATGCAGGGCAAGACGAGTATATTAGTCTCCACTTCTGCGGTTGAGGTAGGGATAGATGTGCCGAAGCTCACGGTGTGCATAGTAGTGAACGCTGAGAGGTTCGGGTTGACTCAACTGCATCAGATAAGAGGGCGGGTAGGCAGGAGAGGCGGCGAGAGCTATTTCTTTGCGATCTGCAAGAACACCAAATCAATAGACAGGCTGAGGCATCTTGAGAGCATTGATAACGGATTTGACTTGGCAGACATTGACTTAATGATAAGGGGGTTTGGACAGTTTAGCGGGGAGATACAGACGGGTCATTATTTTAAGTTTTTCAAGCTGACGGATTTTGATATAGCCGAGGCGGTGAAAGAGGATTTAACTAAAGAAAAAACGCTTGTTACATTTTAGCTGGTTTATTTTCCAGCAGGTCCTTCAGTCGATGATACAGCAGGAAGCCGTTAGCGGCTGCCAGTGAAAACTTAATTGCTTGTGCGTTGAAGTCGATAAAGGATTCAATCGGCATGGATATATACATTAAAGGCATATGGACTAAAAATGCCGGGAACATCCTTTTAGCATCGTGGTAGGTTGTCATGGAAGGCAAAGGCGAGTAGAAGGGAGAGTTTTTTTTGATAGACACGTCAATTATTGCGATAAAGATTGAGAATACCAAAATAGGCAGAACATGCAGGAATGCGAAGGCTTTTATGATGGTGAGACTTACGAAGAATCTGATGTTAGGGTTAGGCGGCAGTTTTTGAACAGTTTCGTTGGCAATGCTTATCGGTTTATTGCCAATTCGGTTGTCCGTTATTACTTTCTGCATCACTTCTATTTTTTGCTCATGTTTCATTCCTGTTGCTATATAAAGCCCGCCTATCAATATAGCGAATGTCATGACTGCGTATATGAAGAAAATCTGATCAGTAAGCGGTGATTCTGCCTGCGCCATATTTACTCAATAATTCCGATTTCTTTATAGTAGTCGGTTTTACAGTCAGGCAGTAGCGGTATCCTGACCTTAAACACTCTGCCTGATGATATTAAGAATCCCTGGCCTTTAGGGAGCTTCAGGAGCCAAGACGGGTCTATCAGCGGGACGCTTTTTTCCGATTCGCTTTGTGAGTATGATGAACGGAAGACCACCTCACTGTTGCTACCTACGTCGGGGGAGATTGAAAATCCGGAATTTTCTTGTTTAACTGAAGCTGATCCGGCTGCGTCCGAGAATACTTTTGATGTGGTCATGTCAGTAGTTCTAAGCCAAAGCTTAGTGTTTAAATTGTCAAATATCTGCTGTGCTTTAGCTGATAATTTTAGTTCGGATTCAAGGTCTGCCACTGACTGCGAGGCTAAGAATATTCTTACTCCTGCGCCGCCTGCCTTATTCAGGAGATTGATAAAGGCAGGGTCAACCACCTCGGAAAACTCGTCAATGAAAAGATTCACGATGTTTTTATCGTTGTTCATATAGCAGTATTTAGAGCCTACAAATGATGTGAAGTCCTGAATAGCCATCCTTATGACCGACTTAGCGGTGTCTCGCATGAGCAGAGATCCGAACAGAACATAGACGACCTTTTTGTTTTTTACTACTCTTTCCCAATCAATGTTATTAGCATCGTCATCGGCTCTATCGGACAGGAGCGTTCCTATTTCGCCTACTGAAAGTTTATTCAGCAGCGGGGTTAGAGAGGCGATCATTTTCTGGAAGTGTTCTCTTGGATGTCTTGCAAGTATGATGAGTTCGTCTATAGCGTTATGGTGTATTACAGAGGACCTTTTATAGAGCCTGATATAGTCTTCTATTTTTGAGTCTATATCGCTGTCCAGGTCGGATATTTCGTCATTTTTAAATGTATGCTTTCTAAAAGCCTCAGATATACATTGTTTGCATAGTTCTTCTGTTTTTGCAAGAGAGTATGTTGATAATGTTTTAACAGTTGGTCTTATATTCATGTATAGCATGGCGTTGGTAATAACCGAGATAACTTGCCATGCAAATGAACGGAACGCTTCTGAGTCCCCGCCTGCCGGCAGCATCATTGCTATTCTATCGGGGATTTCGTTGGGTAGAGTAAAGTTTTTCAGAGGGTTATAGTGGGCTGAGAATTTAGGGTATGGAAGGGCAAAAAACATAAAGTCATTGCCTCTGCCTGACTCTCTGCAGGATTCCACTACTCTATTAAGCAATTCTCTATCGCCCTTTGGGTCAAAGATAATTACGGCTTCTCCTCTCTTGATCGCCTGAACGGTGACGATTTCGTAAGCTCTGGTCTTGCCGACTCTTGTGGTTCCGATTATAACCGAGTGTCCAACCAGATCGGGCAGTTGGACATAGATATTTTGTTCTTCTTTCATTCCTACTCCATGGATAAAGGATAGTCCGCCTAAGCTTTCTCCTTCTTCCAAGAGTTCTTTATTGTGCATGAGCCTGTTGACCATTGATGTATATTCAGGAGTCCACATGAATCCTCTGCCCATGAACAATTTATCTGTTGGCAAGTCTTTATATGAGATATTGAAACTGCCAGTGCCTTTCAATGCATCATAGTTCTTTTTTTCTTTTTGGACGTTGTGTATGTAGCGGTATGCACAGTAGATGCCTATAAGAGTCATTATGATATGCCAAGGGAAGGGCAATCTATAAGCATATAGAGCGAACAGAGTAGAAACGATTATGCCAATGATATAGAGAGGGTAGTTCGGTTTCATTTTATGAATAAAGCAAGCCACGCAATAGCGCCTGCGCCGAAAAACATGGCGATAACATACTCAATAATCTCTCCTGTTTTGAAAAGCTTAAAGGCAATGCGCTTATCAGAAAAAGGCGTCGCGGGTATTCCTGTCATTGTTAAAGAATCGCATATGAGATGGAGGGCTATGCCAAAAGCCACATAAAAGACATATGGAGTAGTAGAGGGAAGAATCATGGCAAGCATAGCTATAAGGATGACATGCAGCCACCAAGCATGTGACCAGCCTCTATGCTTGAAGATGCGAAGCTCCATGAAATCCGGCAGAACCGAAGATGCCGTTACTATGATGACGGCTAACGGCGGCAGTCCCGCAATTACTGATGCGCTTGCTCCAAGAATTTTGTGATTTATCCATTTCACATTAAATATTAATATCTATTAGTAACTCATAGCCCTCACGGGGCGGTACCTTTGGTATGCACCGTGGGGGTTTTTTTATTTAAACAGTAGGAGGAGGAGAAATAGGATGGACAAGGGAGTGATTTTATTAGGTTTGTATGTAGTGGGGGCTGTGATGTTTATTGTAATGTATAGCAGTCAAAAGCTATACAACTCATTTGTTATGGGAGTATTTTGGCCGTTGACAGCACCATTTATCATTGCTTTCTTACTGTTCTTTTCAGTGAAAGGTTCAGCAAAAAAGGTGATGAAGAAGATCACCGAAAAAGAAACAACGGCAACGGCAGAAAAGGAAAATGGGGGTATCGAAGATAATAAAGTCCCTCAAAAGATTGTCTATATTTACATGACAAAGCCTGAAGACATGCCTACTGCTAATACAAGCAAACCGAAACAGTATGTGAGCAAGAAGAAGGTAGTGCAACCTACCATAAAGCAGATGGAGCAGGAATTTGATGATATCGACTTAGATGAAGCAACAAAAACAAAGACAAAATAGGAGGAATTTGGATGAATTTAAAAGTTGAAGAAGAAAGACTAAAGAAGGAGTCAGAAGAAATAGCGAAGAATGCGTATCAAGCGTCAAGAGGATACGAGCCGTTTATCAAGCTGCTGCCATTAAGAAAAAACATTGGCAATAGAACGAATCCGTATTTCGTGGAGATAGCGATGCCCTACATGACGGTGGCGGGCAGGTTGAAGATGATGGCTGATGAGCATATTGAGAGCAAGGAGAAGTACGAGATCAAGCCTGCTCAGTTTGTCCTTGCGCCTGATACAAAAACACTTCTCTGCAGGATGGAGGTAAACTCTCAAAGAGGGTCGGCGACTGCCCACGCTAAAGTAGGAATAAACGGTGCGGGTGTTGACGCATCGAATCCTTATGAGAACGCCGAGACTTCGGCATTGGGGAGAGCGCTAGGATTCCTCGGCTATGGGGTTTTAGGCACAGGAATCGCTTCATTTGAGGAGGTGTCGTCCGCTGCATCTGATAACGTTCCTGCTGACCAGCCAACGGCGGCTGACAACAAATCTGGTGGCGTAGATGGACCGCTGAAAATAAAAATCAAGCAAGCCTTGATAAAGAGAGGCAGCACTGAAATAGAGGCTATCGCACGGGTAAACGCATTGCAAAATAGAGATGAGGCTATGAAGTTCCTCATAGACTTAGGCAAAGCCGATGTTCCAAAGGAGCCTTCTGAACCTAAGCCTAATGTTCCAGAGCCAAAACCTGAAACTCCTAAGTCTGATCTTCCAAAGGAGCCTGAGAAAAAAGAAGATGCACCCACACCACCCACGCCGCCACCGGCTGATACGAAAGAGAGAGTCAAAACCAAAGAGCTTATAGAGTTCAAAAACCTGCTTGTCAAGAAAATCGGGGAGGCTGAAACAAGAAAGATCCTTCCCAAGATCAAGTACCAAACTGATCTCGAGACTGCAAAGAAGGAGCACGGTATATGATTAACGAATTTATCCTTATGGGCTGGGTTATAACCCAGCCTGAACTTAAGTATTGGGAGAAAGGCGAAAAGGTAGTCCCTGTCGCCAAGCTACAAGTAGACACCAAGAGAGACACTCATGAGGTATGTGTCTTCGGGGGCACAGCAGAGCGAGTGTCTGAGGAAATAATTATTGGGGATCTGATCCTTATTAAGGGAAGGGTTAAAGGCAAGATAGAGGATAAAAAGAAACTCATTGAGATATACGCAAGAACAGTAGAGAAAGTTGAAACGGAGGTGTAAATGCAAGGTTACTTTGTTAATATAACGGAAAAAGTAGGCGGGGAGATAGTGAAATCTTCGCCTATTTATTATGACCCAACACGGACAAGAGAATATCTTGATAAGATTGAATATTATCTCCCGCGGATGCTTGCTTTGCATAAGGGCGAGGTAGAGTGCGAGAGTTATCCGAGACGCACTTTATATGCTTTTAACTGCCCGTGCGGGATGTGCGACTATGCAAGCCTATGTTTACATGGTGACATAATAGGATATACCTTGAAAGACGAGAACAAGAAGGTTGGGAAGCATACAATCTTTCTCAGCCCGACACAACTGCTTCGTTATGAGACATGCCCCAGGCAATGGGCGTACTATGCAGCAGGGTATAGAACGGAGACCAGTGCAGCAAAGCTCCAATTCGGCGATGCTATACACAATGCGATAGAGGCGTATATTAGGCTTGGCAGAGACCCAAAAGAATCCTTCTCGTTTTTTTGGGGAGAGTTCAAAGACGCTCAACTTACATACACTAAAAAAGGAACTAACCATGAGTATTTCCAGAAGGCTGGGGAGTCGATGATGGAGAAATTTCCAGCCTTCTATGATCAGGAAATTATAACGGGGTTAGATGTGAGTGAGGCATATGCAGAAGTGCCGGACTCTAAGCTGCTATGGGATAATTACATAGGACATCCTGTGCAGATCACATGCAAACCCGATCTTGTGTGCAAGACACATGATGGAGACACGCTTATTATTGACTGGAAAGTCACCAGCAGGAAAAATCATGACGAAGATTGGCTGCCTGTAGCCGATCAAATGACAGCTTATTTCTTACTCACATCCCATCTTTAATACAGCTACGGTCAACAATAAAGAAAGCCTTACGGATTATCTTTGTAAGGCTTTCTTTATTCCTAAAAAATATCAAAAAAAAGAGGTGAGATTATATGTCCGTTAGCGATTACTTAATAAACATTTCTATGGAGAGCAAATTCCCGGGGGCTAAGAAAGTGGGCAATAGTTATTTGATGTTATGCCCTTTTCATGACGACAAAAACCCATCGCTGTCAGTCTTTCCCGAAGGCAATTATCACTGCTTTGGGTGTGGAGAGAAAGGCAACTATGTGTCTTTCCTTATGAAGACCCGTTCAATGACTCTTAGGGAGGCATACGAGGAGATTGAAAACCTCACAGGGGTTAAGTTAAGGGAGGACGACCCTGAGAAGGAAAAGTTTCACAGGATTAATGAGCTTGCAGTGCAATTCTACTGCAAGCAATTAAGCAAAGCTTCTCATGTCAGGGATTATCTGGCAAAAAGGGGCATAACTGATGAATCAATCGAAAAATTCAGGCTTGGCTATGCTTCCGGTGCGGGGCTTCTTAAAGAACTAAAAAGCTATGGTTTCACGGTACAAGAGATTAGGAAAGCAGGGCTTTTGAGGGCATCCGATGAGCAGGAATTTTTCCTGAAAAGGCTGATGTTTCCGATAATAAATGGAGACGGCAAGACATACGGATTTGCAGGGCGGACACTCCAGAGCAATGGCGCTAAATACATCAATTCACCAGAGACCACTTATTTCAAAAAAGGATCGCTTCTCTATGGGCTTGACGTTCAAGCAGTAAAAACGCAGGGGCATATAATCATAGTCGAAGGTTACATTGACGCTATAGCAATGCACCAAAAAGGATACCGCAATACAGCCGCTCTTATGGGAACCGCTTTTGGCGATAAACAGCTTGAGATTATTAAGCGGATAACCGACAAGGCGATAATTGCTGGAGACGGAGATAATGCAGGGACGAAGGCTGCTGTCAGGATAGTAAAGCAGCTTATTTATCACATTGATGTTTCTGTAATAGATTTCCAAGACGAAGACCCTGCATCGTTTATTGAAAAAGGCGGGGATATAGCGGAAGCCATATCCGGAAGGAGATCAGCGGCTGCCTATCTCATTGAAAAAGTCACTGATGCGAAAGAAAGACAGGAAATTATACATACCCTCGCAGTCAACTGTTCAGTTCCAGAGTTTTTATGCTCTCTGGACGACAGGGAACGGTATATGTTTGCTGAGATAAGCGCAAGGGAGCTGCTAACCTCTCTAAGGGAGAAAATGAAGCTATTAGTGAGGCTGAAGAACACTAAAATAGAGGTGAGGCAGTGGAGCGAAATGGCAATAGCTTTTTCAGATGGCAAAATGGCGCTCTTTGCTAAGCTCCCAAAAGACACAAAGAAACATAAAGACACTGCTGTCGAGCTTGCAAGAGCAGTGTATAGAAGCATATTGCAAGCAAAGAAAAACTGAAAAAAGGAGGCATAACAATGCTGCTGTTTGTTGTCATGAATGATATAGAACTTAAAAAAATAAAGAATTATGGAAAGGTTGTATTAGTCTCTAAGGCGTTAGCAGACAAATATGACCTTGATAAATTAAAAAAAGTCATTAAGAGCGACTACGATTTTGGGGGTGACTCCGATGTCATAGCGGATGTAGTCACAAATGAAGATCACTACTTTTTCTCATGGCTTGAGGAAAATAAGATGACATTAGAGGTGGATTATGGAGGAGAAAAACAAAAGCTTAGTTAAGCTAGTGATAGCTATTTTAGCGCAAGCTGTCATAGATGCTTACATTGGCAGTAGAAGCGTAAGGAAAAAATCCCGCGAGTGGTTCAGAAGCGATGAATTTAAGGTCGTGATAAATTTTCTCAGGCAAAACGGCATAAAACCGCAAAATTTATTTGACTTGCCGTGCTCGTGGGATGAAATTAAAGAATTATCAAAGAGGGGAGAGATTTTATATATAAAGTGCAAGGCTGTGAACTATCTCGAAGGAACTAATGAGAATAGGCATATGCTCGGCACTTATGGCAAAGGCTTGATTAAAGTTTCAACCAGGAAAAAGAAACTCAAAGAGGGATTGCAATTAGTCAATCCTTCGATGCTATAAAAAAAACCCCCTTATCCATATTAAGGATAAGGGGGTTTTTTATGGTCCTGAATTTTTTATTCTGTTGGAGGAAAGTTCAGGACCCACTGCTTACAAAGTAAGCTATGATTTACTGTTAGATATTAGTGATGAAAAGAAAAAGAGAAGATGAAAAGAAAAAGAGAAGAACGGCAATCATAGAAGACCAATAGTTTCCATAACTACATTGTCAATTTTATTGACAATGTAGTTATAATGTAAGACTATGAAAAAAAAAAGAGAAGAACAGCAAAACACTGTAGAAACCATTCAGGATAGAATTAAAAAAGTTAGACTGACTTACAAGCTGTCTCAACAAAAGTTTGTTGAAAGTCTTGGCATCACTCAATCATATCTCTCGTCAATTGAACGCAAGAATACACCGAGCGCGGCTCTGCTGCATGCCATAAGCTGTCTGTATGAAGTGGATTTTGATTGGCTCCTAACCGGCAAGGGCAAGATGTTCGCGCTCACGCCTCACAAATATTCTCCTTTGGATTCCGATTTTTTAATGGAAGTTATAGAAGCCATTATAGGGGTTACTTCTGATAGAGGAATATTTCTCAACCCTAAAAAATTATCACTATTGATAGTTTTTACTTATGAGATATCCTTTAAACATAAAGACAAATACATTGGCAAAAAACGTAATCCTTTCTTGAAAGACACCGCAAATAAGCTTTTAGATTTCTCGCCATTTATTAAACCAAGCATATCTTAGTAGCGAATCGATCTCATCTCTTGACGCAGAAGGGGTCTGTCTGCGCCTTTTTTTTCGATTAAAATAGTTATAGTAGCATAAACTATTAATAATTATTGACAATTTTAGTTGTTATCAATATAATTACTAAATGGTATTGAAATTATAAGTTTGTCATAAAGTGGTCATATATAATATTAAATATATTGCAAATGTTGGAGGAAGGGAGAAATGGAGAACAAGCCTGCAATGTCGTGGGAAGGAATGTGCCACTTTTTAGAGCAAAATCGTGGCCTAATAATCAATATTTGCAGGCAATATGGAGTAAATCCTACAAACACTATATGCCTGCAAGAGGACGCCTATATAGAGGCGACCAAGTCTTACGACCCCGCTAAACCTATCAAAAAGTATACCCTTCCAAATCACTTCGGGAATCTTCTGAAGTCAAAAATTAAACAAGAGTTGGCACATGCGTCAAAAACGGTCTATCTTGAAGATGTGACAGCTCTCAATGAAGAAAATGATGATTGCGGCTGCCATGGTTTAGTTGTGGATATCACGGGGCAAAAGCCGTGGCGACAAAACGGCAATAATAATGGATATGAAGAAACGGATCGGGATAAATGTCTATGGCTCCTCACAATACTAAAAGAAAATGGTAAAAAGCGAGGCAATGGGCATTTCAAGAAAGTGGTAAATTACATTCTTCATGATGACCTTGAGGGTGCTGTTACTGTAATGCCTGAGTGCCAAGACGCAATAAAAGAGATTATTGCTGTAAAGAAAAGCATGGACAAAAAAGCATGACCAAAAAAATAAAAGTCTGTAAAACAGATGCTTTTTTAAAAGAGGATAGAATAAAAATAAACAGGGCGTTAACCATTGATGATGTGGTAAAAGTAATGAGGCTTATACACAATGGGTATAGCATTCGTAAAATATATCTTTCAACTGGGTATAACATCGACATTATCCGTAATTCATCAAGGCTATACAGCTTTCTCAAAAATCTTCATATAAAAGAAGATTTAGACAAGGGACTTACTGATAAGCCATGTTTTTTATCTCTCTTCGTTAATACTATTTATAGTATTAACGAAGAGAGATTAATAGAGGAAATGATTGCTCTTATCATTCATAGTTCAATCAAAAGTTGATCCCCCTGCTGACTGAACAGATTGACGGCATCCGTGCCTTAATCTGTTTAGTCGGATCGAAGCTCAGAGTATCGGGCTTTGAGGTTCAACCAGACTAAGGTTTTTTGAGACCTACGATTGTTGAGCCATCGCACCGCTGGATGCAAGCCAGTCTGGCGCTCTGTGGTCTGTATTCATGAAAGCGGCACAGGGAGTCCGCTCAAGGATGCAGGCATGACAAGTTCAATAATCATTGTCGAGGCACACTTTACCGGCGCAAGCCGAGATTTTGGAGGTAGCTTCAATGCAGCATGAGGGTTCTGTAGTAGTCAGGGCTACAGGGATGTTTGATGTAAAAACAATATTTAAAGGCAAGCGGACAAAGATTACTGCTCCTGCTTGTCAATTTATGAAGCTGCATGGGTGTGATGGCTATGCTTACATATAGCTTCGATCCAAGACCGCATGGGGAAAATTACCGGAGTGCCGCCGACCGCCTGCCTCAGTGCCGTTGGCTCTTCCACAATACTTGCCCTTCGGTCCTCGGCGGGGTCGCTCACTTCCATGGTTCGCTTCAAGGATTGGGCTAAATGAAAAAAAACTGTTCGGAACACTTTTTTAAGGATTTGCCCGTTTTGCCAATGGGCTAAATGAAAAAAAACTGTTCGGAACACTTTTTTAAGGATTTGCCCGTTTTGCCAATGGGCTAAATGAAAAAAAACTGTTCGGAGGATATTATGGAAGAATTTACGAGGGAATTTCTTTACCTATCTCCAAAAGAAATAGGGGTTCATCCGGTGTTGAAGTATTTCGAGGAAAACGGCGCATTTTCATACACAGATCACGAACTTACGCGCTTGGTTGCCTCTTTCCAAGTGATAGGACCCTTACAGCCTATTTTGATAACGCCAGCGGATGAAAATGAAGAAGGCGTTAATTGGTGGCGCGTAGCCGGAAAGCTTCGCATAGCTGCCGCTAAAAAAGTAGGGTGCAATATTCCTTGCTACATAAGAAAATTTGCATCTGACGAAGAAGTAGTCCGTGCCGCTCGATATGAGAACTCTATCCGCAGGCATTGGAATATGGATAGACTTAACTCCGAAGATGAGCTAATTGACAAGCTCATGTCCCAAAGGTCACGAAGTAGACTCAAAAACACAAAACAGCTACACCCGGGTTGGCATAAGCTCATGAAATCTGGGCTAATCAGGCATCGTCAAGATGATAGTCTAATAACTCAGCTTAAAGAATTAGACTATGAGGTGCAAGAAGCCCTAACCGACATTTACGAAAACATTATGAGCATTAAGGTCAGCAAAGGCGATAAAGAACCCGAAGAAGCTGGTATTAATCAAGCGGCAATCGAGAAGGTCAAAAAGGAGTTTGAGGAGGAGATTGCGGGCTATAACAAAAAAAACAAAGAACTCTTGACTGCGGTTAAGAGGCTTCAAGAAGAAATAGAGGAAATTCAACAGTCAAAGAGCAAATCGGATGAGTTAAATCACGATCAATTAGCTGCTCGTTACGAGAAGCGAATAGCTGCACTGCGTACTGAAAAGCATGAAAAAGAGGCTGAGATCACACGACTTAAAAGTGAGCTTTATAATGCTCATCAAAAATTCACCGTTGAGAGCGATTTAGTGCGCGGGGAAAGATTCAAGCACATAGCAAGCGACCTCAGTATACTTGCCGATTCAACGCTGACTCGTTTAGAGCAACTTACACGTGCAATCACAATCACACTTAGAGGCGAGGGTATCCCTGCCACAAAGGACACTATCTTAGTGCTTAATGATCAAATAGAGAAGTTTGCCGAGAAATTCTCCAAGCAGGTGAGCGTCTTGAAAAGCAATATAATAAACCAACTTAATCATCAGAGCGAAGAACCGAAATACAATATCTCCGATAACTAATTTTTACATCAAACAAAAAAAAACGGGCATTTTAGAATGCCCGTTTTTTTTTAAAACAAGGAGAAAAAATAGGAGCTGAGGAGAGATGTGTACTCCTCGTATTAGATATTAAAAACCACGTTCAATTTGCATATATCCATCTTTGGGGAGCGATCCCAAATGAGTGTATTTTTAATTTTTACGACTTTTACAATGAATGGTTTTCCTGCGGTTACAATCTCCATGCCGTATACGCACTTCCAGTCAACAAAATCGACATATTTTCTATCGACCATTTTTTTCAGGATTGCGTTAACTTCGGGTGTTTTTGAGTCTTTACTCAAAAGAAGCGTTCTTATTTCGTTTAATATGCCGATGTGGATAGCTGTGTAGTTCTCAAATACCCATGCTTTAGCTCCCGGCGTGTTAATTGCCACTCTGCCGGCTTCAAACATTCTTTTCAGTTCCTCAATAAAATGAGAAACTATATCGTTTTGAGGTTGTGCTGTCTCGAGGTTATCACGAGTTGATTCCATATCTGCTTCCTTGATGATTCCGGAAAAGTTATGTGCATAGTCTTTTTTAAACCCGACTTCTTTCAATATGTCGGAGATATAACCGGACCCAATGTAAGAGTAGTCATGGGCGGTTATTATTCTTGCTGCAAAAAAAGGAGTAATTTTCTCAATGTGAGCATACAAGTCTTTGTCATCAGACTTGTATCGGATATCCTCAAAAGATAATCGGTGTGAAATTGCGAAATCATATAAATTATTGCAAGGATTCCACTCGCTGCCGTCTTTCGCGACAACATTATATCGAATGACCTTGCCAATATCATGCAACAGCCCGCAAACGAAAAACGCATACTGTTTATGCGTTCTTTTTTTCCGAGTTTCAAAGGAATCAATATCGTTGTTATCGCGATATTCAAAGAAAACTGCCTCGTCAAATTTTCTAATTGCCTTAATGCTGGTGTCGAGGCAGTGAGTAAAGAGTCCAAATTCCTGAGCGTGGTGGTGCCCTTCCGATGCGGGCAAAAACCAGAAATATCGAAGCAGTCTTCCGCAGATATTTTCCACCAAAACATCTGCGGACTTGTCTATGAAGATATCCTTTATTTTATGGACGTATGAGGATATTTTCTCGTTTTTGTAAGCGTCCAAAAAGGAATCGGGTGCTGGCTTTTTCCTATTTCCAAAAATATCATCAATTTTTTTCTTTATGAGGATCAATTTGGGTTTCCTGAATTTCGAGACGAGCTTCCATCAACTCCTGCAGGGGATCCATCCTGAACCGCAAGGTAAGGGTGGAGAGGAATACGTCCCCTTTTTATCAACATAGATATGGCTGTCCAGCTTGTTCCGAATGGAAGGATCCAGCCAGCCTTCAGGCTTCTTACGGTTCAGAAATCTCGGTTTGCGATACCAAGTATTTCTGCTCCTTCTTGCCCTGCGATTGAGTAAATCTCTTCCTTTTCGGTTACGGCTGACAACCCAACAAAAGTAAATCCGCTGTCAACACCGAGAGTTACCCGGTTAGACTGTTTCACCTATTGCCGTTGTAAGCTGACGTGCTTTTCTTGGAGAACAAGGCATTAAAGGCTTGCCTCTTCCGACCTCCTTTTAGAGTTAGTGCCGCATCGGGGCTGTTGTAAAGGCTTGTTATGCCTGTAGCACCGTTCCTACCCTCAGAACTTTTAATTACTGACGACAGTTGCATAGAACTTGCGGAACATCCTGTGGTGTCATAACCCATACAACTTCTGTTCGGCATTACCCGTTTACCCCCTTGTCAATCAAGGCTTCTTTATGAGATTTCCCCTTTATCCAATCTTCGATATCCGCCTCCCTGAACCTGATGAGCTTTCCAGACATGCGAATAAATGGTATGCGTTTTTGAGTGACATACAGATAGACCGTCTGCGTCTTAACTCCAAGTAATTCCGCGACATCTTCCACTTTTAGCAATTTAGAACACATCTTTCGTCTCCAATAAATCGAAATGTTGTTACTGCAAGGCAAATTGTTGAGCAATGCAAAACTGTACCGGCTTTAAAGATATTAAAAAACAAATAATATTCTTTATAGAAGGCGGACATAAATAAAAAAGGAGGGAAGTTTGACTGAAAAAACAAGACCCAAATTAACTACCGAAGAATATATTCAGAGGAAACAGCAGCTTGCTGGCGAGAGGGGGGCCTACGTTGTAAAATCAACTACACTTGAAAGCAAATACATGCTTGTTAGGCTTAGGGAATATGACAGATTGCTTTCTTGGGTCAAGATGCACATTGGGGTTGACATTGACACACAAGATGCTCTTGAAATTATAGAGCAGTGCAAGAATGTAGAAAAACAATTTGAAGATGCTCTTAAAAAGCTTAAAGAGTTCGTTCAAGTTAACACGGAGGATAGCAACAGCGGTAGCAGGAAAAAGGAAGAAGTTCAATCTTAATCATAAAAGTATAAAACATATCCGAGAAAACCAATGACTTTAGTCGTTGGATGAATCGGATACCTCGCAGGAGAAGACCTGTTGTCATTATACTCACGGTCTGGCAGACCGTTCAGGCGTTAAGCACTCAAAGAGTGTTTGCCTGAGAATCCCATCGCCTTTAGGCGTGGGAGTGTCAATATGCTAAATATTGCATAGAAGCATTCACAACGCCGTTTTCCGATTCACTAAAGTCCGCCTTCTTTGGTCTTTAATTCAAACATAGGAGAAATCCGCACTAAATGCCGAAAAACATACCCCTCGATAAGGATTTATCTGATCTTATCGACAGAATGTCCTCAAAAATTGAAGCAGATGCAGAGACAAATGAGACGGTATCTAAAAAACCAATATGGTCTCCTAATGCTCTTGTTCCCAATCAGATATGCCGCGTCTCTCCTTTCTTCCCTTTAGGACGGAAGAACAGGGGAAGGAGAGATTATCTCGAAAATGAGGTAATAGTTGAGAACGCGTGGGGGAGGATAACCTTTACCGGACCGAGGCTAACAACATATGACGAGGATATCTTATTAGCGATTCTTGCCACTATTGATGATCCGGCAAGAAGGAAAATGGGAAAATTCTACAGCATGGACTCATACATGTATCAAGGGTCTCTACTGCCAATTATGAGGCTTGCAGGGCTAACGGATGGTGCCGTCAACTACAAGCTTTTTAAAAAAGTGTGTAGGGACTTAATGTGCAGTCTTATTGAGTTGGAGACATTCAAATATGTCAATGAGAAAAGGAGAACCGCCACCGTTAAGATAACAAACATGATTATGTTTTATGAGGAAAAAGATAGCGGAGAATACACAATTGTAATCAATCCTTTTTTTCACAACCTTTACATTAAGGGTAATTTTTCACTTCTCGATGTAGAAAGAAGAATCAAAATCAAGTCGAACATTGCGAAGTCGTTATATCGTTTTATCATAAGTCAGCAAAGCTCATGGAAAGGTCATTACAGCACACTTGCAGATGCTATCAATATCAAAAAAGAGATTGAGAACCGCAAAAAAAGAGAGAGGTTAAAAAACGCTATATCCGAGCTTATAAAGCTAAAAATACTAACCGCAAAAAGCTATATCAAAAAGGATATTGTATATCTTGAAAGGCATCCTTCTACAATGTCGAGAAGAAAAACCGGCGGTGAGTAGTTTGACGGATGCTTTCCGTAGTTTGACGGATGCTTTCCGTAGTTTGACGGACACTTTCCGTAGTTTGACGGACACTTTTCCGTAGTTTGACGGACACTTTTCCGTAGTTTGACGGACATTTGCCCCTGCAAACCGTTGATGCTGTAAGCGTTGCGAGGGGCTAATAAATATAATATAAATATAAAAGAATATATATAAAAAAGAATAGTGAAGACAAACGAGATTAAAAAAATACAAGAAGCTGCTACTGCCTATATAAGAGAAAAAAACTTTCATCTTACAGGAGATGAGGTTTATGAATCACTCAAATTAACTATTGAAGGAGCATTTGATAAGTATAACAAAAAAGTCATATTTGACATTGAGAGCATGACTGTTATCGAGCTGACTGATAACGGAATGGAAAAAAGAAGTATAGATTGGATATTCAACCATATTAATAAAAAAGCGTTTTTAATGAGCATGAATGAGCATTTAGAACGCTACGAGCGGGAAAAGGTATTCAATATGTTCAGAGTGTCTCAAGGTCAAATCATTAAAGCTGAAGCTGTAGGGGAGACATTTCACTTAGGCAGCAGAAGCAATGATTTTTATCCGAGTTGGGGATATGCAGGCTCAGTAGCCGACTTTGGGTTAAAAAAAGGCATATATGTCGAAGGCGGCAAAGATGCCTTTATGAAGATACCGATAAAAGACTGGAAGTTATGGAATCTGGCGAAAGAGATTTACGAGCAGACGGGTTATTGCATGAGCATAAATCCACACAAGAAAAACTTGCGCCTCAAAAAGCAGCCCCTCGCGGTGATATTCAACATCAATGGAGCGGATGGCATTATGCCGTCTGACGAGAGAATACAAGGCGAGGAATATGAAGGCAGAGAGTGGGAGGTAATACTTTATGACATTAACCAGACTTGTCGTGAGGAATTTCAACTTTATGTTTCACGAAGGCAAATAGAGTTTTTATTGCAGTACTTAAGAATACATATTCCTGGCTTCAATAATTTCGTTAAAGTAAAAAAAGTGGCAAGAGAGCCGGGTGTTATGGCAAAGATTTTATTTGAAAAAGTGGATTCTTCGTTCAGACTCAGCAAATATAAAGACGCTCTCTATGCGCTTGCTGCAACGCTGAGGGGGGAAAGAATTGAATTTGTGCAAAAAAACGGCGATCTTGAAGCTTTCATCAGGTCGGCTTTGAATTATGAAGAAGGTTCACTAAAAATAAGCGCAGTCAACAAGACTGCTTTGGCAATAACCGACAAAAAAGGCAAGATCATCGGAGAAAAAGGAGTGAATGTTAAATTGGCCGGGATGTTGACCGACTATAAAATTACAGTAGTATCGGTTGACGAATATATCAACGACGCGCGGGTTTTCGCTTCAGGATAAACAAATAATAATATCTATAAACAAAACTAAAAAACTTGTTGGAGGGAAAAGATGTTTAAATTAGCGATGTTAATGGCTGTAATGGCGGCAGGTATGTTTTTCATCCCCAATATTGCCGATGCTACTTCAGGAGGCGGTTTAGGTGGTGAGTCTGCTGGCAAGGTAGTGGATGCTCTTAAAGAGTTTTCTACAAGTAATTGGGGTAAAGCATTGTTCTTCGCTTCGCTATTAGGTGGGGTAATCTGCATTTTATCAAGCAAATATAGGGCTTTCGGTTTAGTATCCCTGACATTCGGCGTTCTGCTTGGTGCTTATGGCGGTTTAGGCGAGGCAATTTGGGATTTAGTAAGCGGGATGTCGAAGTAACTGATGGCATGGTCTCCACGTCACATAGATAAACCGTTAAGGTTTATATACGACCCCGAAGTATGGTTAGTATCATCACCAGTTTTAGGTGCTTTAGTTTTTATCGGTGTTAATCAAGTCATATCGCTTATAGCTACTCTTATCTTTGGCTGGATTCTTCAGAAGATAGTTGACAAAAACAAGAAGGGGTATCTTTTACATATGCTCAATTATTATGGGCTTTGGAGGATATTCCCGCCATTAGGCAAGTATAGATTCTAACCCCGTTTAATTATTATCCAGCGGGGTTAGGTCTTACAACAAACTTTCAGGACAATACGGAGAATTATGCCTTTTTTCTTAGATTATGCAAAAGACAGTAGATATTTGATCAAGATACTTACTTTTCTTATAGTTGTAGAAACTTTTGTAATTTTAGCTCTTGGCTTTCTCTCGATCAAGCCGAGGGTGATATACATTAATCCTTCCGCTGTGGTAGGGACTGCCCGGGTGGGCTATGTTCCTGATGAGGCAGCAATTTATTTCGGCATGTCTTTCATTTCATTTTTCGGGAATGTCAATCATCTATCAGCGTTAGAGCAATACAAAGTCTCCTATAACCTGATGTCTCCCAAGCTCCAGAGCGCAATGAAAGGGACGCTTGAGGCAGAGATAAAGGAGATAGAAAAATCAAATATGTCCATTCAGACAATTCCTGTCAAAGCCGAAGTCAAAAACAGCAAAGACGACAACATTGTAATTGAAATTGAAGCGATCAGGGTATCGTATGTTTACGGACAGGAGACTAAGAAAGACAAAATTTTATATACACTTAGCTGTCAAAAGACAGCGACAAGAAAATCTAACCCGTTTGGGCTGGAGGTGGTGTCATATGATAATAAAGTTATTGCTGCTCTCAGCAGCAATGTTCATCCTGCTGCAACTGCAAGATAATGCAGATGCGAGGAGTGCTATATACACAGGCGTACCCATAGCCGTAAAGGTTGCATATCTGAACCCTACGGAAGTGAAATTTGAGGGTGACAGGATTGCTTCTATCATTATGGGATTACCTGCAGAAAGTATATCTTTGCAAAACACTGCTGATTCAATATTCATACAGCCTCTCATTCCTGATATTTCAGGCGACTTATATGTAGTGACGACAAGCGGCAAGACGAAGGTTATAACGCTTGTTTCTTCGCCGCCGCAATTAAGGGATCGCACGGTCAAGATAGTGAGCGATGCGAGACACGCTGTGGAGCGGGTAGAAAGAGTCAACAAAATAGGGCTTACGCCTGCTGGTCTTATTAAGGCGATGATATTGGGCGAGGATTTAGATGGAGTAAGCATAAGGTCGTCTAAGCAAACGATTATTGAAACGCCTATAAAAATAACATCGCATACCGTATATGATGCTGTGTTTTTAAGGGGTTACATAGTTGACATTCCCCACGAGAACATAGACATAAAGGCAATCACGATGAGAGGCTTGATAGCAGGGGCTATTCATAACGGCAGGGCTTATTTTGTAGTTGAGGTTAAGTAATGATCGACAAAGAAAAAATCTCGGAATTAATCTCAAAGCACAAAACGAAGCTGATAGCCTTAGTTGTAATAGGAGCGATTCTTTACGGCTTTTTCGGGGGCAAAATCACTCAGTCGCCGACAGACAAAGGCGATTCTGCCAAAGGG
Organism: Nitrospirota bacterium; assembly: GCA_037445375.1. Classification (GTDB taxonomy): domain Bacteria; phylum Nitrospirota; class Thermodesulfovibrionia; order Thermodesulfovibrionales; family Dissulfurispiraceae; genus DYHD01. The sequence continues at coordinate 52,798 of JBBIKS010000005.1, forward strand.
CAGGGCAATGTAACTACTGAGGAGCGACTTAAAGGAGAGTTAGAGGCTCTGAAGAAGACCATTGAGGAGATGAAGAAAGGTAGTCCTTCTGAACAGGGAAAGCCTGAAGACATTAAGAAGGCTGAAGCGTCAAAAGAGGCGCAGCCGCCAATCGAAGAAAAAAAGCCCGACTCCCTCAAGGAGCTTGAGGAGGCATTAGGCAAGAAAGGGAAAGACAGCAAAAAGCTTGAACCTATGCCGCAAGCAAAAGACGGCAGGGGAGCGTTGCCTGCAGGAGCACCCGGTATTACTCCTTTTGCTTTTGAACCGCCTCGGCTAATAAAGATAGATATTCCGGTTGATCCTGAGCCGGAAAAAAAAACAGCGGAAGTAAGCAGTATAGGTGATAATGATATCTTTTTACCTGCTGGTTCTTTTGCCTCATTTTCCCTTACATCCGGCGCTTATGCACCTGAGACGGGTGAACAGATGCCTGTATCTGCGGTAATAAATAAAGCGTTTGTAGGACCAAACAAGTCTTCTATTCCATTGAGGGGCTGCCTGATCTTGGGCAAGGCGCGTGGCAACACGGGTTATAAGAGTGCCGAGATCAAGCCTGTAAGAATTGCGTGCGTATGGCCTAACGGTCAATCATTTGAAACCGATATATCCGGTTATATTACGGACATGAATGGAGATTTTGGACTTAAAGGCAAAGTAATAAGGCATTCCGGGACATTTTTCAGCACCGTGGGTATCACTTCGTTCTTATCAGGTTTTTCGGCGGGTTTAGCAAGGGCGCAAGAACAGCAGTCAGTTGGAGGAACCGATCATGCACAAGTGGCAACAAACATAATAGGTTCTGCGGCTCAGTATGGACTTGCAAGAGGAGTGCTTGATTTTTCTTCTTCGGCGAAACAGTTTTTCGGCAAGCAGTTGGACGGTTTAATACCAGCGGTGGAAGTGCCAGCCGGGGCTAAAGGGTATGTATTTATAACATCGGGCGTGAAAATAACGGGGGGTAAAAATAATGTGTCTAACGCCAAAAATCTTTATTACGATCCTTACAATCTCACTTCTGCTAAGTAGTTGCTCGTCTCATCATATCCGACAAGGAGAGGGTGATACTCCGGAGCATATATACAATACGGCTCTTGACTCAGCGGCGAAACTAAACGGCAAGGTTTCTACACTGCCGGGGGCTGACAGGTCTGATTTGCCCTATGTGCCTATAATCAAGCCGTCAGAAATAGCGCGCATCTGGATATACGACCATATAACGCCGAGCAACGATCTTGTAGTAGGTCACTGGATATTTATCAAGATGAGGGCTGAGAGGTGGTATATCGAGGACGACAACGAAAAGCCGACCAAAACATTCACGAAGATACCGCTACCGCCTGATAGTGGAGAGCGCGGGGAGGTTCAGCAAACGCGTCTGCCACAACAGACATTACAGAGAAGCGGTGCTGCAAATGTGCCATTATCGCAGGCAGATACAACGGTAGGCATTAAATAGGGAGGGCGGACAAGGATTATGCTGCTTAAAATGCTTGAGGGTTTATTTGACAAGCCGTTTGTCACTGACTTGATGTATCCGTTACTACATGAAGACGGAGTTTTTTTACTGTCTGATGGCTCGTTAGGGCTGGCATGGGAGATCGAGGGAATTAACTCAGACGGCAAGAGTGCTGAGGAGTTCGGGAGGATATCGGCGACCTTTGCGAACTTTCTGAAGGTTTTACCGGAGGACATACCCTGTCAGCTTATAGCTCTTACTCGGCGGGGGCTTGCAGATGAGGAGTTAGCTGTTTATAGCAATGGAGACATGGGCAACGGCTATATACGCGACTATATGCACAGAAAAAGCATCTGGCATGAGCATGGCAAGAGAAAGGGGTTTGCAAGCGAAGGGAGCGTTTTCTATCCACGGACAATTAAGACATATTTTACAGTCAAGCAATTTTCTCTCTCACCCGGCAAGCTATATTCAGAAGAAAGCTATGCAAAAACGCTTGAGAAGCTCAAGAGCATAGAACTCATAGTGGACGCATCGTTGTCGGCTGGCGGAATAGGGCATAGGCTTATTGGCGCTGATGAGCTAATTGAGATAATGTATCGGTTTTTAAATCCTAACAGGTCATTGAATATTCCCCCTCAGAGGTGGACTGGCGACGATTTAAGACGATATATGGTGTTCAATTCTCCGATGGCTCAAGAAGACGGCTGGATATTTGACGGGATGAAATACAATGTACTAAGTTTTGCAAGCAATCCTGCTCTACCTCAAGAAGACGGTTTTCAAACTTTCCCGAACATACTTTTCAAGGAGAAAAGCAACGGTGCAAGTTTTTTCGATTATGCGCCGGTTATGCTGTTTACTATGAATTTTCATCAACCTTTGCAAGCTGCACTTAAGCGGAGTTTAGATGTCAAAAGGACATTTGCGTTTCTGCACAAGTTCAACTTTTTAGGCGATGTCTCTATTGACAAAGAGATTGCCTCAAATGAGACAAAGACATTACTGACCGAGATGTATGGAGGCGAGAAAGTCTTCAAAGTCAGCTATCATTTATGCGTACCGACAACCGTTGAGGAATCGAAATTCTTCAGTTCTCAAGTGGAAGGGCATATAAACATAACTACTGGCTGCAATGCCTTCAGGGAAGACCTTATTGCGCCTGCAATGTTGATGAGAAGCCTGCCGTTTGGATACGACCACAAAGTCATTGATGAAGAAAGGTTAATAAGGAGGGGGATAATTGCAACGGCTTCGATACTTGCCGATGTAGCCCCTATTTACAGGTCAGGCAGAGGCAAGAAGACCAATGTTGCGATAGGCTATTACAATAGGCGGGGCGAGGGCGTATGGCTCGATTTGTTTGACAAGTCAACGGCTATTACTGCTCCGCATTGTCTTGTAACGGGCGCAACCGGCGCTGGCAAGTCGGTTACGATGTGTGACTTTGTTCATCAGGCGCTTCGACAGCCTTCGACCGTCATTATAATTGACAAAGGAGAAAGCTATAAGAGGGCTTGTTATCTTTATGGCGGGCAGTATTTGAAGTTTGAGGGCGAGCCTGACTTCATACTTAATCCTTTCAAAGGCGATTTTACGGATGACCACAGGGCTTTTCTATCATCTCTGATTGCTGCTATGGCTTCAGGTGGGAATGAAGTCATAACACGCGAAGAAGTCTCCTTTATATCGGAAGCGGTTCTTGAGCTGACAGGGTTAGATGATGACAGTCGTGATCTTAGCAATCTTGTTCGTATTTTAAAGTCCTACAACAATTCTCTCAGTGATTCAGTAGCAAGAAAGCTGTTTCCTTTTCATGGCTCCGGGCAGTATGCAAGATTTCTCGAAGGCGGCAAACCTCATTTGCAGTTTTCAAACAATTTTACCGTCTGTGAGTTAGGGGATGTTGAAATATACAAGGACTTGCAGGCGGTTATTGTATTTTTGCTGATTTTCTATATCACCGAGTATGTCAAGCACATTCCGGGAAGGAAGTATCTGATAATAGACGAGGCTTGGGCGCTTTTCAGAAACGATGTAGCGGTTGATTTCTTGGTTAAGGCGACAAAAACCTTCAGGAAATACGGCTGTTCCGTGATATTTGTCACTCAGCAGTTAGATGACTTCATGGTGATTGCACGGGCTATGAATATGAAGGATAACTGCCCCAACAAGATACTTTTGTATCAGGAGGGCGATGTAGTTATTAAGAACGCCGGGCAGCTCGATCTAAGTCAAGGAATGCTGGATATCTATAAATCGGTAAAGAAATCGCCAAAGTATGCTGAGGCGCTGATTGCAACGCAAGGGTGGGTATCGGTGGGCAGGGTCACTCTTGATCCGGATAGCTATTGGGTAGTGACGACATCTGAGCCGGACAAGGCATATCTCAATGAGTTGCTTAAGCAAGGCATGACGCTCAAGCAGGCGATAAAGTATGCAGCCGAAAATAACCCTTATGGCGTAACAGCGGATACTCAGCCGTCTAACAACAACCAAGGCCTAAATCGTTGAAGCGTCAAAGTAGAAAGCTAACTAATATTACATTATTACATAGATTCACGAAGTAAGAGGGAGGGCGTAAGTGCGGTTATTGCTTATCAAGCGATGTTTAATCCTGTTGGTGTTGACAATTTTTATATTTGGGCTTACTGGTTGTACGTCTATTATGTCTTTTTTGCGCGGCGTGGAGACCTATTTTGCCTCATCTTTGGATGACGATAGTAAAGACTTTGATGCCGAGATGTTCAGGGAGATACGCGGTAGCGAGGTGAGAAAAGGCGAGAGAGCGGCGCAGGCAAGAGGCTATGGATGGGTTCCGCCAGTGGTGCAGAAGGTAAAAGTTCCTGCGATGATACGCGGGGGCGTATTTATTCCGGCGCATGAAACTTATGTAATAGTGACAGATGGAGCGTTTGTCACTGATGATGCGAAGAATGTCAGAAGGAAATATAGACTACCTGCAGAAGCAGAGATAGTGTCCCCTTTGAAGGGCGATGATGTAGTGATGGCTGTTTACCGGCTGGATAGGATGTATAACCAATCGAAAGTTGTGGAGTTGACCAAGATATCTTTTCTGCTTGACGGCGTAGCTATAGATTATATTCTTTCCTTACACAATGACGAGATCGCAAAGGTTGGAGACTATTTATGCTCATTCAGTAGGGAAAAAGGCGATGATCAGGTAGTTGCTTATGTGTCGGAAGGCGGGTTAAAGCAGATTAAACTTTTTAAAGTAGGCAAAGGGCAAATGTTGGTATTAGGCAATGGCTATGTGCTGGCGCCTGTTTTTGATAGGAAAAAAGGAGGCATATCTTGAGATATTTATTAGGTTTGGTGCTTATGTGTTGTTTTATTCTTAGCAATTCCGCTGTCTTGTTTGCAGAGGATTTTGCAGAGGATACGGATTTAGGGATGCAGCTTGATAAGTTCATGATGCTTGACAGGGATCGTAAGGGTGGGATGCAGCAGTTATTTATCGACCCTGACAACATGACTGCTCAAATAAATCTGAACTTCAAAGGCGTTCCGATAGAAGATGCGCTGACTGTGTTGAGCAGACAGGCGAACATGAACATAACATTAGACAAGAATGTTAATACAAGGCTATCTGTGTCGGTAGTTTATTCGGGCAATTCTGCTGAGAGCGCCTTAAAAAACATTATAGGCGGCATGGACTTAACATTCAAAAAAACGCCTGACGGGTATATAGTCACTCCATGGCAGGAAAGTTACATAAGCATTAATAAGGTTTACGAGTATATAGGCGTTGGTGGAGGCGTAGGGTCTGCACAACCGATGATGGGCGGGGGAGCGTTAAACAATCCCGCTATGCAGCAAAGCGGCTTTCCCGGCATTCCTTCTGCTCCTGCTCCGTCTATGCCGATGGCTGGCTCTCAGTCAACGGGATCGCAGCAAGTAAGCATTACTGATTTTGGCGGATATATGGGTTCAGTGATGACCTTAATTCGGTCTGTGATGTCAAGAGAAGGTGTGATCACATATATGCCGAGCGGCTTTATTTATGTCAAAGATTATCCTTCGAGGATTAAGGCTGTAGAGGAAATCTTCAATTTTGACAACGCAAAAAGAGAGGAAGTGCACGTCAAGATTAACATAATAAGGCTTGACTACAAAAAGGAATATGAAACAGGCATAAGCTGGAGTAAGGTGTTTGAAGGCTTTAAAGTAGGCTCTCCTTGGAGAGGCAATGTAGAAGGCAATTTCTTGTCGAATCTTAAGGATGCTCCTGATGTGTTTACATTTGGACTTAAAAACATCAACATGAATTTTGACGGCGTATTGAAAGCCCTCGGCAAGTACGGCGATGTAAAGATGGTTCATTCATGGGAGACTAAGGCATTAGCGGGTTCAGTGCTTCCTTTCAATTTGACGCAGTTAGTATGGTATTCAACCGGCTCTACAGTTCAGGTCATTGGCGATCAGACGATAACGACTCCACAGATTGCCAACACATCCGTAGGGCTGTCATTGCTGTTGAATCCTACCAAGTATGACGAAGGCAAGTATCTCCTGAATACATCCGTGAAGATGTCTAACATTGTTAGCTACCAGACTATTAAAGACTTGTCGTTCCCGAACATTGAGGACAACTCGGTGTCAGTGCCGATCAAGATGATGCCGGGCGAAAGGATTGTCATATCCGGATTTAAAATAAAAAGCTCAACAAAAGACACTGTTGGCATTCCGGTTCTATCAAGTCTGCCTATATTAGGGCATTTATTTGGCTACAAGGCAGGGGATAACAGAACATCGGAAATAGCGGTAATTATATCTTTAAATAACATAAGAGGCGAGGATTCCATATAGTGTTTGAATCGGCAGAACTGTATGTCAAGCTTGAAGACAATTTATATTTAAACCCGATAACCGGCGATATCAAAAAGACAGCGCACAAAAGCATTCCTTTTAGTCAGCCTTTAGCAACAAGAAAAATAAAGCCGTCTTTAAAGTATGCCAAAAAAGCGGGGGATGTCTGGATTGGGTCTAACAAGATGTCGTTTTCGCTTGTGCTTGCTTATGCTTTGCTGAAAAAAGGCAAGAAAAGAACTATAGGGTTTTATAAGTATGGCGATATCTACATATACATAGAAGGTGTTATCGACATGCACAGTCATGCTTCCTTGCGCTATGGCTATTTATCGCCTGATGAGACCCCTGAGACCTTCATGGCTGTAGAAGGAAAGGTTTATGACGCTATATTTGGCAATAGTCATTTACGGAACATAGACCTCAATTTAAAGGGTGCATACAGAGAGCTGAACCAGAGGGTAAACCCTGTTCACGTTCTTATAATTATCGTGAGTTTAGCGATAACAGGGCATTTAGCGCATGACCTATTTTTAAAGAAGCCAATTTCGATAAAACCGCCGCCTATATTAGTAAAGGAGCCGCCTCCCCCGCCTCCGCTGACAACAGAGGAGGCGGATAGGTTTTCACTTGCTCTGAAAGACAATTTTATTGACAAATACGCTGAAATTCAGGCTGGTGTCGAGAAAGACAAGACGAAATGGCTCAGAACTGTTCAGGCAAGAACCATCAAGGAAGCTCAGGCTGTGTCAATCGATGCCAGTTTTACCTATGCCTCGTATTATCCCTATGCAAACTTTAGAAAAGAAGGCAAAGAATATATCTGGACTAATCCGCTTGGGGAGAAGTTGGGGCGAGAGGATTTAGATAGGTATAGTTCGTATGGAGCGGAGGTGAGTTCTTATTACTGCTTAAAGTATTTCATAAATTATGAGGTGACGGAAAGGAGTTCGGACAGGTGGATAGTCCAAATGCAAGAAAAGCAGCACGATAAGATCGTTTTTTTGATGAATTTAATCCAGAAATGCCCATGTCTTATCAGAGAGCTTTCTATAGACAAAAACGGCATGAATGCAACGGTTGAGTTGCTTTCGAAAGGAGGGTAATTTAGATGGATATTAAAGACTTAAAAAATCTATTAACAGAAAAAGTCAAAGGCATATTAAACAAGAGAAAACCTGAGACGGTGCAGACAACAGATAAACCGGATAGCGAAGCAAAGCCTTCCTCACCTTCAACCGAGCCTGCAGGCGGGGGGGAATCAAAGAGGCTTAAAGCCTTAACATTTGTGGCGATGGCGGTGATATTTTTTGTCGTAGGGGGTGTTCTTGCATATAATTATTATTTCTTCTCCGAAAAAGGCACTCCACAGGAATTAACGCTGTCAAGACCTTATCAACCGCCCACTCCTGCAAACGCTCCTGTTGCTACCAATGGCGGTGATGATGCAAGGGCAACAGGGCAGAACATACAGGAAGACAAGCAGGCTCAAACTCAAAAGGGAACAAGCGGATCTGTGCCTCCTAATGAAGGCAAGCAAGTTGTTCAGAACGAGTCAAGTCCTGTCAGTCAATCTCCGGCAAAAAAGGGAGCAATGCGGGTATCCGAACATGATCCTTTCAAGTCCGAGTTCGAGAAAAAGTATCAGGCTGCCGTAAAGAAAGAGAAGAGACTTAGCGGTTCGTTGGGCGATTTGGAAGGCTCAATCAAAGAGGCTAAGTTAAATCTTCCGCCAACGCCACCGCCGCCGCCACCGCCGCCTGCGCCGAAGCAGCTTAAGCTTGCGGTATTCGGCACTGTTATATCTCCAAACGACACTTATGCTATTACGGACATGGGGGTCATTAGAGTTGGCAATGTTGTCGAGTCCTTTACTGTCGAGAGCATAAAATTCGATATGGTTATACTCAGGCAGAACGACAACAAAGATGAAGTTCGCAACATATTTATTAAGGCACGAGGCCGCCAAGCTGATGGCGTAGGTGGTGCAATGCCTATTCATGCGGGGGGGCAGCAATGGCCGTCAAGTCAATAATCAATGAAAATAGCGCAAGCGTAATGGAAGCGCCTGAAGACTATGCTTCCATCAAAGACAAACTTGAAAAAAAGATTCTAAGCAAGGGATACACAAAAGGCTTGGATTATTGTTTGCAGCTTTGTAAAAGGCTTGATAGAAGTCTGTATGAAGTCATATGCGAGATTGAACGAGCGATTGATTATAGCGAGTTGGCGGAGGTGTTTGCTGAACATTCCGGGCTAAAAAAAGTAGATTCAATCAAAGGGGATATAATCCAGACACAGCGGCACTTCATTGAAACGACTGAGGCGGTATTCGTATGGCACTATGCTTCTTTGAAGACAATGAAGATTAACGGAAAGCCGGTTTATATGGCTCCGAAGGATTCTTTTCAATCTTATCTGAATACCGCCACCGCTCATAGCGAATCCGCTGAGACCTCTCAGTCGTCTTCAAGAGACTGGTTTATCCAAGCGATATTCATGCCTGCTGTGAAGTTAGGCGCTACTGACATACATATAGTGCCTAATGAAATAACGGGAACTTACAGAGTAGATATCCGGATACTCGGTGAATTGAGAAACTTTACAAAGCTGAACAGGAAGCGAGGGCATTCATTAATTTCTCTGTTGCTATATTGGGCTAAAGAGCATACTCCGTCAATAAGGATTGACGATTACAGAAAGCCTCAAGACGGCAGAATTGAGATTCCAAAAGATAAGATGGGAGTGCCTATCGACCTTAGACTTTCGTTCATTCCGAAGCCCAATATGAAAGACATAGATATTGTAATAAGACTGCTTTACAAAATTGAACTTCAGCATGAATCCCTTTCTTCGCTTGGTTTTTTCGACTGGCAGGCGGATTTCCTCAGTGAATCAACGGAAAGGAATAAAGGCATAGTTGTCGTATCAGGGGCGACGGGGACAGGCAAATCAAGAACGGTCAATACGCTGTTGTCTTCAATACCGACCGAGAGGAATATATTGACCGTAGAGGATCCGATAGAGTATGTGCTTCATAACGCAAGGCAGTTCCAAACCTTTGAATGGGAGGGGAACGATGAGAGAAGCAGGAAAGTTGACTTTGAGTTTTATGCACGGGCTTTCAAGAGGCATGACCCTGATGTGATATTCATAGGTGAGCTTAGAGACAAAGCAACTACAGATGTGGCTTTTCATTTATCTAAAACCGGGCATCTTGTTTTTGCTACGCTACACGCGTCTAGGGCGAGCATGATACCGGAGATACTTGTAAGGGATTACGGTATCAGCATGGATGCCATATCTGACAATTTGCTGTTAGGTATTAACCAAGTGCTTGTCAAAAAAGTTTGCCCTAAGTGCAGCGTAAAGAAGCAAATTGAGAGCTTGCCTATCTGGACACAATCGCTGCTGTATCCAGATAGGGATGAGCTTTTAAACAAGCTGATCGGCAAAGATATAAGCTTTCCCGCTGTTATGGCAAATCAAAATACAGCGAATTGCTCATGCGCGATCCGGCACGAAGGGGTTGTGTTGTCAACGGGCTATTCTGGCAGGACGGTAGTGGCTGAGTGCATAGCCTTCAGTCCGGAAATATTCTTAGACGGCAATATATCTGTTACAGAAATTGAGAAAAAGACCAAAAACTACGGAACGATACTTAATGACGCGATAGATAAGATACTTAACGGCACGTTGGACATTTCATCATTAAGGAGGCTGTTATAGAGTGCTGTTTTCTAAAGTTGACGAGGTAAGCTTATTAAGAAGTCTGTATTACATGCTCGATTCCGGAATGTCGGTTCACGAGGCCATATCGGAAATATCCGGTGTTGTAAAGGATAAGAAGTTGAGCGCCAAACTTGCTACTGCCGATGAACTTATGATGAGCAGCGGCTATAAGTTTACAGATGCAATAGAAGCGGTAGGCTTATTTGAACGCTTTTTACCGATTATAAGGACGGGGCAAGAGACCGGAAATTTGGTATTAGTCCTGAAGGAAATAATAGCAGTAAACGATTCGATTACCAATCTCAAGAAAAAGATTAAGACCATGGTGTTTTATCCCATAGCCCTTGTATTTTTCTCCGTTGCCATAGGGTTCGGGATAACTTTCTTACTTGAAAAGATAATCACCACTCTGCCTGCCAAAGACATTAAAGGGACTGCGGCATATGATGTAGCGAGCTTCATTGTGAACTATAGGGAGTTTATATTTCCTGCGTATGCCTTGATATTATTGGGATTGATTTACTTCATAGTTATGAACGCATCAAGAATACCTGTGATAAAAGACTTATTCAACACGATCACGGTGGGGCAGACCTTTAAGATGCTGGCGCTCGCGCTAAGAAGCGGACTATCGCTTAAAGACGCTATTGACTTGACAGCAACCATTTTGAAGGAAAAAAAGTGGAAGAAAGTATTCGAGGTTTTTTCATTAGAGGTTCAGGAGAGGAATTTATACGATCTCATTGATGAGATGTCAGACTTTATGACTCCGCCTGATTTGCTGATCATTAAATCTAATATTAAGGCAGGTAACTTGTCGGAAGGATTTGAATTTGTTGGAAGCCGCAAAATAGGTGATTCTTACGAAATACTCGAAAGAACATCTCCCATAATACAAATAGGGGCTTTTGTTTTTGTAGCGGGTCAGATAGTAGTTCTGATGTCTCCGCTTTACTTTTTGCTTTACGCATACATGGACAAAGCTTAATATCAATTATGGGAAACTCAACGCCCCGCAGGAGGTATCAGGGATGCAAAAAGACCTTGAATTAGAGGAAACTGGATGTTTTATGGAGTTATTCCGCAAGGCGCGAGAGTATGAAGCGACAGATTTATACATACTTGAAGGTAGGATGCCGAGGATTGGACGCTTAAAAGAGTATATGCCTACGTATGGCGAAAACTCGTTAGAGCCGTTAAGGAGTGACATAGAGAGGTTTATACTCGACACGATTTATGACGATTTCACGTTAGAAGGCTATTTAAGAATTAAAACTAATAACGGTGAGAGCAAAGAAGTTCAAAACAATCTTGAATATGCGTTCTCTATCAAAGAATATGGCAGATACAGGGTATCGGCTACAGTATCAGAAGAAGGATGGGGATTATCTATCAGGAAGCTGCCGTATTACATACCCTCTATAGCCGAGATTGATAAAAGAAGTAATTTTCTGAAAGGCATAAAGAGTGTTTTAGATGGGAAGGAGACATCGGGGCTAATCATACATACGGGTATCACCGGCTCCGGGAAAAGCACATTAATAGCCTCTGAGGTTGATGCTATTTCCAAATCTATCACCGGCAACATTTTTACATTTGAGAACCCTATTGAGTATAAGTATGAAGCACCTACTAAGGCGCTGATCAGACAGTATGAAATAGGGCGTCATATCAATTCATACACCGAAGGGCTGAGATTTGCGCTTAGGAACAATCCTTCGGTGGTAGTTTTAGGTGAAGTGAGAAGCCACGAGGAGATCAAAGAAATGATTGATATGGCTATGCGGGGGCATCTGATATTTTCGACCATGCACACATCTAACGCGCTTAACACGATTAGGTTTTTAGATAGCATTGGCGAGAATAAAGACTCATGGAGACAGCTTATAGCATATTCTTTGAAGGCTGTTATATCGCAGCGTTTAATCTACAAAAAAAATACAGGTTTTATACTTATACCCGAAGTTTTTATTCCAAGCGAGGTAGCGAGGAATAAACTTGCCAGAGGCGAGTTCAAGGATGTAAAAGATATGTTTTACGGAAATAATCTCAGAGAGACAGGCTCATTCACTTTAGAGGAATCACTTAATATCTTATACAGAGAAGGCTTCATCACCGATTCCGAAAAAAGGAGCATGGGCAGTGTCCAACAGCTTTTTGTATCTTGAAAAATTTAATTTAGACGAAAATGAAGAAATTAATATTCGCAATTCATATCTTTCTTTAAGAGTAAAGCTCTCCGATGTTTTATCTGCGCTCAGTGAAATAAAAAGGCAGACAAAGGCAAAAACACTAAATACAGCAATAGAGATGATGTATTTTTGCTCGCCGTCTAAAGAGAAATTAAGCAGCTTAGGGCTAATCATCACAATCCAAAGGTGCTCAAGAGACGGTAATGTTATCCCGATGGTAAGCCTTGCAGAACTGTATCAGGCGATAGAAAGCGATCACCAAAAAGGCTATTAGCCTTAAAAACAAAAGGAGGTATTTAGAAGTGGGAATGGGAATTGGTTTCAACAGCATTAAAAACAATAAGGGATTTACGCTTATCGAGTTGGTGTTGGTTATTGCGCTTGGCGCTTTGATCATGTTGGGAGCTATGACGCTTTACGGTAAAAGCAGGGATACGGCTACAGCCGACCAGATAGTGAAAGGCACTCACACAATTATGGCGGGGCTGACAGAGTTAAAGTTGTACAAAGGGGTTTTGCCTGCTGGCACAAACTGGCCCGCTTCAGCTACAAATTATATAGATACCAAACTTACGACTGCATATGGGTATAACTGCGCTTCGGGTGTTTTACGGCTCACAACGCCTGCTTGTGACAGTGCGGATCAGGCAACCAGAGTCCTTACCAAGCTAACCGACCAGACTCTTTGCGAATCCGGATCGGCGGTAACAACCGACAACAAGATAGCTTGTATCGTAAAGGGTTTCAACGGCAATGCCGGTTGTTAGGGATAACAATACTCCATTTTTACCACTCAATCCGCCGTGGCGACACGGTGGATTTACTTTAACCGAAGTGGTGATAGCTTTGGCTTTAGTGGCTCTTGTGTTAGCGGGAGCATTAAAGGGTGTCGAAATAATGAATAATTCTTCTCAGATTAATTCCGCCGTAAGCAAGTTTACTCAGATAGCTCACGGCATAAACGAATACAGGCTGTTGTATAGGACTATACCATCGGGATCGGCATGGACACCGTTTAACGACTTCGTTGATGCGAGCATAAGGGCAGAACACTCATATAGTTGTGGCGGTGGAACAAGCAATAAGGTAGCGATAGTTACAACATATAAATTCAACGCCAATCCACGGCAAAAGCTGATTGATCAAGGCGTATGTTCGTCATTATCACATCCTTATGCAGATGGAACTTTTGCTTGTTATCTTAGCGTATTTGCAAATGATTCTTGCATTTGAGGCGGCATGTTTTTTCTAATACTAATCACAGCAATGATATTTACGGTGTATTCGGGACTGAATCTTTTAGCCGTTACTCCCACAACGCCTGATTATCAGAGCATTGCTCTGAAGAAAGCGAAGTCGGCGCATTTTGTAACTGGCAGCGCCCCTTCTTCTGTCACTGTAATTAACGCTACTGTCTCAGTCAATCCGTTAGAGGTAACAGCGCCCGCCTATCAAAGCACAGAGAACGTTGCATGGAAGAAAATCAATAATGAGCAGGCGATACTAACCGTCTGCAATCAGATTATGCTCAAGTGCAGCACAAGCGACATAGCTCGCTTGTTTAATTTTATGCCTTCCAATACAGGGACTCTTGATTCTTTGCTTACAGGGACTATAAGTAGCAGCATAAATTGCGGCGATACAAACACTTATGGCCCCTATGGGCGGTATTTACTCAGAATGGCATTAAATACACAGGATACGAGTCAGGTATTAGCGGGCATAACTTATACTTTTCGTTACAATAAGCCTTTATCAGGGAGCGGATGTTTTTATGTTGACATTATTGGAACTTAACAAAAAAGATTATAAACGAGGCGGCTTTGCATTGACCGAGATCATAATTGCTCTTGCCGTTCTTGCAATCACCATCACGGGCATAACGATGGTAGCCAATAAATCTATAAGGGTCAAAAGGACTGCTGACACAACAGTAGTAATGAAGAAAGTCATGGATGCCCTTGAGACGACTTACAGGGAGAATGTGGCTTATGCGGAAAGATTTTGCGCGGGCTGGACGATAGCGCCGTGCAATGCAGGAAGAATCACTCCTTCCATAACCAACACTACAACCTTGAGCATCTGGCTTCCAACGGAATCTGCAAGAAGGGCATGGATGGCGGCAGGATGCACGGTAACGCTTTCTTCTGGATCAATATATAGTGTTGTTTGTCCAAGCGGTTACGGCGACAATCTTACTTATTCAAATTTACAAAATGGACATACGGCAAACACTCACTACTTAAACGGCTACAACAAAACTCCTTACCAGATTCAAATCTCCGTCACTATTCCTGGCGGCTCTACATCTGTTCAAGAGGTATGGTCATCCGGTTATCTCGATGCTGAGTATTTTGAAAGGAGTAATCAGAAAATATTAACCCTGCTCAGGGCTATCAAGGCATATCATTTCAATCGCCTCTTATATGAGGCAAACACAAATGTTTGCAATGCTTCAACCGGGGGGCTTGCATCAACGGATGATACTTTAATACCATGGGGGTGGCAGTTAGTGGCATCTAACGCCACGAATGCCCAAGCAAGATGCACGGGGGTTGAGACATCTCCCTGCGGATGCTCAAGTCATGGGGTTAGTACTGTGTGGTCTAACTCGACTGCTTATCTACAGATTGACACCCAAGCTGAACTGAACCAGATAGTCAATAATCTCGGAATTGATCTGAGCAGCAGGACCGATGGTTACGGCAATATGCTAACTATAAGGCTGCTTGCGGATAGAGACGGCAACCAGTTTGCATCACTTCCTTCACGCCCTAAGGTCACTTATTCTGCATGTCTTCCGGGTGGCAATGGTGCAGGTTGCAGCATAGGCACGGTATTCCCGCAATTGCCCCCTTACACTGGCATAGCCGGTGTTTTATCAGGCAGCGCTTTCGTCTATTCACAAAAGGTTGTTTACGCCAATTAACAGATAGCGCAAGAAGTCACCTTCCGTAAGGTGGGGGATGAATTGCACGTAACATTAGAAGATATAAAACATTATGTCGAGACCCAAAAAGAAAAATAAGAGTCAATCTGACGCCATGCACTGCATCTCGTATCGTTACCGGGCATATCCTGTTGATCCCCCTGCTGACTGAACAGATTGACGGCATCCGTGCCTTAATCTGTTTAGTCGGATCGAAGCTCAGAGTATCGGGCTTTGAGGTTCAACCAGACTAAGGTTTTTTGAGACCTACGATTGTTGAGCCATCGCACCGCTGGATGCAAGCCAGTCTGGCGCTCTGTGGTCTGTATTCATGAAAGCGGCACAGGGAGTCCGCTCAAGGATGCAGGCATGACAAGTTCAATAATCATTGTCGAGGCACACTTTACCGGCGCAAGCCGAGATTTTGGAGGTAGCTTCAATGCAGCAAAGGGTTTTGGTAGTAAGTAGTAACAGACAGCCGCTTATGCCTTGCCATCCAGCAAGGGCAAGGCAGTTGCTAAGGGAAGGTAAGGCGGCGAAGCTAAGGCGTTACCCTTTTACGATCATTATGAAGAACAGCTCTGATGGAGACCGCCAAACGGTTGAATTGAAAGTCGATCCCGGAAGCAAGAGGACAGGGATAGCTCTCATAGCCGATTTTAAGCGTTGCAAAACAATTATATGGGGCGAGGAGTTGGAGCATCGGGGCAAACAGATTAAGTCTGGTTTAGATTCCCGCCGTGCTATTAGGCGGTCTCGCAGGAACAGAAAGACCAGATATCGCCAAGCACGGTTTGACAATAGGGCGAGACCGAAGGGATGGCTGCCGCCGTCATTAATGCACAGAGTATATACTGCCTTGACCTGGGTGAAGCGATTAATACGGTTTGCTCCGGTAACAGGTATAGCTTATGAATCGGTCAGATTTGATATGCAGCTAATGCAGAATCCTGAGATTTCCGGCATTGAATACCAGCAGGGCACTTTGGCTGGTTATGAGATCAGAGAACACTTTCTGGATAAGTGGGGGCGTGCCTGTGCTTATTGTGATGCAACAGATAAACTCTTGCAGATTGAGCATGTTGTCAGTAAGTCTAAGGGTGGGACTGATAGGGTTTCTAATCTGGTTATCGCCTGCAAAGACTGTAACGAAAAGAAAGGCACTCAGGATATCCACAATTTCCTTGCCCATGACAAGCCTCGTTTGGGCAGGATAATCAATCAACTCAAGTCTCCACTGAAAGATGCTGCGGCGCTCAATGCTACTCGATATGCGTTGAGGGATGAATTATTCAAGCTGGGACTGCCGGTGGAAACAGGCTCAGGCGGCAGGACTAAGTTCAATAGGGTTAACCAAGGATATCCGAAGGCTGACTGGATAGATGCTGCGTGTGTTGGTGAATCAGGTAGTGCTGTCAGGCTTGACCCAAATATGAAAGTGATTAGGTCTAAGGCGGTCGGTCACGGAAGCAGGCAGATGTGTAGAATGGATAAGTTCGGATTTCCAAGGACAAAGGCTAAGGCTGCCTCAATAGTCAATGGATTCCGTACCGGCGACATAGTAAGACTGGATCGCCTGTCAGGTAAGTATGCAGGGCAGCATGATGGTTCTGTAGTAGTCAGGGCTACAGGGATGTTTGATGTAAAAACAATATTTAAAGGCAAGCGGACAAAGATTACTGCTCCTGCTTGTCAATTTATGAAGCTGCATGGGTGTGATGGCTATGCTTACATATAGCTTCGATCCAAGACCGCATGGGGAAAATTACCGGAGTGCCGCCGACCGCCTGCCTCAGTGCCGTTGGCTCTTCCACAATACTTGCCCTTCGGTCCTCGGCGGGGTCGCTCACTTCCATGGTTCGCTTCAAGGATAGCCAATCAACGGAAAGATTTTTTACACAAACTATCGTTGTGGCTGGTCATGAACTATGCCTATATAGCATTTGAGAACCTTAATATTCCCGCAATGGTCAGGAATCATAATCTTGCAAAGGCAATTCTCGATGCAGGATGGGGGACTCTTATTCAATTTGCCATCTATAAGAGTGTAATGCTCAGAGGCAACGCAGTGGTAAGAGTAAATCCATCCTATACCAGTCAGGATTGTTCTATTTGCAAATACAGAGTCCCTAAAACTCTTGCTGACAGACTGCATATCTGTCCTAACTGCGGAGTAGTTCTGGAGAGAGACCATAATGCGGCTAACACTATAGAGTTCAGAGCTTTTGGCAGTAACACGGTAGGGATGGAATGTCCCGAACCTAACGCCTGTGGAGACGGAGCCTCTACCCTGTCATTGATAGGGCAAGTTCTGTCGTCGAAACAGGAAGCTCCGACTGAAAGCATCAGCTCAGTCGTGAGTAGTTCACTATCTAGAAATATCACAAAAGGAGAGGTAAAAAAACAATGAAAAAACGGACTCTTATTGTATCTACAATAATGCTCGTAGCTCTTATTTCAGCGCTGTTTATGGGTGTGCAACCTGTTTCATCTAACAATGATGTAAGGGTTACATCATCAGGTGAAACACTGTATTATTTAAGCACGGCTACGCCTGCTATTAATGTTGCGCCGACTGCTCTTAACTTCGGCAATGTGAATGTAGGAAGTTCTTCTACTTTATCTGTGACGGTATCAAACATTGGAGCGGGAGACCTCATTATAGGTGTGGTTACTTCTCCGTCTGCGCCTTTCAGCAAGACTACTGATACCTGTTCAAATCAGACCAGTCCACAAGGGACTAACTGCACTATATCAATACGGTTTGCTCCTACCGCTGGCGGGTCTTTTTCGGGAACTTTTGTAATCCCTACAAACGATCCAACGATGCCAAGTTATACCATAACCTTAACCGGAACTGGTATATCGGGTCCTCAGATTGTGGCTACGCCTAACCCGTTAGACTTTGGAACTGTGAACGTCAGCGACACAAGCACACTGACCGTAACTGTCCGGAACACTGGGTCGCAGAATCTGGTATTTTCTTCCATTACCAATCCGGCGCTTCCGTTTTCAAGGGTATCAGGCGGGACTTGCACGAATACCTCTACTCTTACGCCTTCAAGCACTTGCACGCTCAGGGTTCGGTTTGCTCCAACAACAGAAAACACATTCAACGGCAGCTTTATAATCAACTCTAATGCGACTAACGCTCCGGCATACACCATATCGCTTACAGGCATTGGTAGGGCAATCCCCATGATCACCATCAGCCCCAATCCTGTAGATTTTGGCGATGTAATTAACAACACCAACACAACAAGAACTGTAACGGTGTCTTCGACTGGCTCTAAAACCTTGATCGTATCGTCCTATACTTCTCCGTCTGCGCCATTCAGTATAATTTCTTCTACTTGCACGGCGGGCATAAACTTAGCGGTGGGGAGTAGTTGCACGATAACCGTAAGGTTTGTGCCGACAACTCTCGGTAGTCATAACGGCAGCTTTATCGTCTATTCAAACACTGGCGATGTTCCGGGGACTCCGACAACGGTAAACTTAATGGGTAACAGCACAGCCCCGCTTCCTACTTGCAGTGCCAATTTTAATCCGTCAACAATCACAGAAGGGCAGACAACTTCATTAAGCTGGTCAACGACTAATGCGGTGAGTGGTTCATATAGCTGCAATGGTAGTATTGGGAGCGGATCGCCACCTTCATTGCCGAATGGTTCTGTTACGGTTGCGCCTACAAATACACATACACAGACTTGTACGCTGACGGTTTATAACTCTGCATCGCAAGCTGCGACTTGTTCAGCATCGGTTACGGTTAATCCTGCCATTGGTGGCGGCGGTGGGGTTATTCAGCATTTGCACAACATAGGCTTTCCGGGTAATTACCATGCCGTTCATATTTCAGGCAACAATATAAGATATGTAACAGTAAATACGCCTATTAACGCAACCCCTGCCAATATAACATTCGCAGGGAACTGGTTAGGACTCTCTGCTTCCTCTCCATCAGGGGAAAGCTGCTCAAACAATGATCTAAGTATATTTACAAAGGCTTGTATAATCAAAAGTGGCGCAACATTAACTTTCCGGGCTTACAATAAATCCCTTAATAGCATCGCGGGAGGGTCTATCTCGCTCGGATGGGGAGGTTATATGCATATATTTACTGACGATACGGTACAATGTTATCGGGCGGGGCTGGAAGCGACAGGCAATCAGATAAGGACTACATTCCATCGTCAGCTCTATTGCAACATCTACCCTTGGGAACTTATCGACGCAAGTCCGCCAGCGCCATATACTCCATAATTACCCTTCATTTTAGTTTTGCGGCTGGATACCCCGCTGCTTGCGGCGGGGAGGAAAGCCGCTCCTCCTTTCTTAAAATAATGGTTGACATTGTATAGAAGATTCTTTACTTTATATCCATGAAGCTCACAGTTAAAATCAAACTGCTTCCGACCAAAGAGCAGAAAATTTCTCTGGTGAGAACCATCGAGATTTTCAACGAAGCCTGCAACTACATTTCTATGATTGCCTTTAAGGAGAAGAAATTCGGGCAGGTCGGACTTCACCATCTCGTCTATGCTGTTGTCCGGGAGAGATACGGTCTTTCCGCACAACTCACCGTTAGGGCTATTGGCAAGGTTGCCGAATCCTATCGGGCTGATAAAAAGTGTCTCCATATTTTCAAGAAACATTCTGCTGTTGTTTATGACAATCGTATTCTCTCCTTTAAAAATCTTGATACTGTTTCCATTCTCAGCATTGACGGCAATCTTTTTCTTTGTTTGTGCATAGAATTGCCCGATGGCACTCCGATTGATCCTAGCGGGATACTCGGAGTTGATTTTGGCATCATCAATCTTGTTACTACCAGTGATGGCGAAAAGTTTTCCGGTCAGCAGGTTGATAATGTGCGTAAATGTATGACTAGGCTTAAAAAGTCTTTGCAGAAACGTGGCTCTAAATCTGCCAAAAGACATCTGAAAAAACTCTCTGGTCGGGAAAGAAGATTCAAAAGACATACAAACCACACCATTTCCAAAAGAATCGTTCAAATTGCCAAAGACACCCAACAAGCTATTGCGATTGAAAATCTCAATGGCTTTAGGGTCACGGTTCAGAAAACGCAAAAAGAACGATTTGGGAAGTGGGCCTTTGACGAACTTAGACAATTTATTGAATATAAGGCGAAGTTGTCCGGTATTCCCCTGATTACAGTTGATCCAAGGAATACTAGCCGAACTTGTAGCCAATGCGGGCATATTGCTAAGTCCAATCGTAAATCTCAATCTAAGTTTGTTTGTGGTCAATGTGGTTTTTCCCTTAATGCGGATGTAAATGCCGCAATCAATATTGCTTTAAGGGCGTCTGTAAGCACGCCTATCGCAGTCCACGCTCCAATCGTCGCTGTTGCTCCCTCTCTTGGAACTGCAATGCCCCGTCAGCTTGCTGCGGGGTAGTTTACTTCGGCTGATATTCCAACAAGAGTATCAGCCGTTTTTTGATTTCTTTTCGTTTGCAGGTTCGTCAATAATCGGTCTGATATAATATATACAATACAAAAAACAAGGAGGCATTAGATTTATGTTGATTAAAGTTCGTTTTACTTTAGCTTTTCTCTTAATAACAGTTCTAACCGTTTTAACTGCCTGCGGAGGCGGGGGAGGCACAGGCGGCAGCGGAGGTGTTTCGCTAACTGTCAGCATTAATCCTGATGATGGGATTGCTCTTACGCAAAGCGCAACGCTTAGTTGGTCGTCTGATGGCACATCCGCAACATTAATTACAAAAGAGGTCGCTACAGTTCAGGCGCTAAACAGCGAGGATAAGCAGGACAACAAACCGCGGGTTATATACAAAAAAGAGGCTGACGGAAGGATAAAGATAACGCATATTTTCTATGAGGATGACCTAAAGAAGAAGGCTGAACAGAAAGCCGCGACTATCGAAGAAAAAACGATTGCCACTACCACCCTTCCGCCAAGCGGTTCGATGCAGGTTAGCCCGACAAAGACGACCATTTACACTATAAGAGCTACAGGAGCTAACGGCAGTTCTGAAAAGAGCGTAACTTTGACTGTTATTCCGCATACGCCAGATGAATTAGTGCTTACTTATAACATTCAGCCGGAATATTGGATTTACGGCTTAAAGGGGAAAACTATGCGATGGGAAAATGGGTTTGTAGATGTGCATGATTCCACCGGCTTTACAAGGTTGCAGGAAGGGCTTGATAAATGGAATCGAGCAATCGGCGGACCCGTAACATTTAGAAAAAGCACGAATCCGAACAGCTTTATCAAGGTTTATTATAATGCCGCAAGGATAGAGGAGATGGGTGCTTCTGTTTGCGGGGCGGCTTCTGTTTGGATTGTCAACGCAAGCGCCGACGATTTCCGGATAGCTGGCGGGGAAGTATTACTGCATCCCAATCGGTGTGCAGGGAGTCTCGGTGTTTTTATACACGAGGTTGGTCATGTGATAGGCTTTAACAAGCACACTAAAAACGGGGGTATTATGGACGCTTCTATAACCACCGAGGAGATTGACTTACTCGCAAGGATAATGATAAGAAGGCTATACGAACTCCCCGTAGGAACGGCTTTGTATTAAACTGTCATCTCCATCTACCCAAAAGCACAACTGCGCCACTTCTTCAGGGGTGGCGCAATCCCTCTATGAAAGCTCACAAAATTATAACCGTCAACTTTTATTTATAATTAAAATATTTGTCCTTTTATGCTATACTTTTAATTATGATTAAAAGATATATAAAGCGGGAACATTATTTGGATAGGATAAAGCCCTTCATACAGAAAGATATTATTAAGGTTCTTGTTGGACAAAGAAGAGTGGGAAAGAGTTATCTGCTCTTTCAAATCATGGATGAACTGCTGAGTATCGGGGTTAAAAATGAAAGCATAATTTACATCAATAAAGAATTACACGAATTTGAATCAATCAGGGATTACCGTGATCTTCTGCAATATATAAAACAGGTCACAAAAGGCAAAAGAGCAACTCTTTTTATAGACGAGATTCAGGGTATCTCACGATTTGAAAATGCACTTAGGGACCTCCATGCAAGCGGGAAATATGATATTTACTGCACTGGTAGCAACGCTGATTTGCTATCGGGGGAATTGGCGACATATCTATCCGGGAGATATATTGAAATACATGTTTATAGCCTCACATATTCAGAGTTTATGTTATTTCACAAGCTGAATAATTCGGAAGATGCTTTTTTAAAATATTTAAAGTATGGAGGACTTCCCTACCTGATAAATCTGGAATTGGAAGATACCATTGTTTATGATTATCTAAAAAGCATAACCAATACAATCATGTTGAAGGATGTAGTTGCAAGATATAAGATAAGAAATATAGCCTTTCTTGAACGGCTGTTGGAATATCTTGCAGACAATGTTGGTAGTCTTATCTCTGCAAAGAAGATAAGCGATTTTCTCAAATCTCAAAAAACGAATATTTCTCCAAATGTTGTGCTAAATTATCTTCATTTTCTCTCCACTGCATTTCTTATTTTTAAGGTGCAGCGATCCGAAATAGGAGGGAAAAAGATTTTTGAAATAAACGAGAAATACTATTTTCAGGACTGTGGGCTAAGGCATTCTCAGATTGATTACCGTCTATCTGATATAAACAAGATGCTCGAAAATGTTGTGTATATGCACTTGCGCGCATCGGGATACACTGTTACAGTCGGACAGCTTGGCAATAGAGAGATTGATTTTGTATGTGAGAGAAAAGGCGGTAAATTGTACGTTCAGGTGGCATATTTAATTCCTGACAAAAAGGCATGGGATAGAGAATTTGGAAATCTCCTTAAAATTCAAGACAACTATCCTAAATTCGTTGTTTCTACAGATAAGATGATAGATGCCGGCGAGAAAGGCATAAAACATATGAATGTTTTGGAGTTCTTAGCAATGCCGCCGGGAAGTCCCCTTCCGTGAGAACAAAGCAGTTCCCAAACATCATTCGATAAAACAACACCCGATATAATATCTATTAAATCGACCGCTCTCTTGTCGAATCTGACATGGAGCGGGCTTTTCAAAATCGCGCGGTTTCAAAGAAACAATCAAAACCAGAGAATCACTAAGGAGGTTTTAAGTGGCGTATAAAGCCAGACTTGCGTTTTTTTTAGGTTTTCTCGTATTGCTCGGTTCTTTATCGGGCTGTGGCGGTGGCGGCGGGGGTTCTTCCATATCTGACAAGGTATGGTATAACGTCTCGCTCTCAATAAAAATGGACTCAACCAATGCACGTTCATGCAGGGCTAATGTTGATGCCTTCGCAAATATCTGTGATGATGGGGCATTTTTGATTGAACATTTTAGTCCCGTAACTATTACTCTTACAAGGATGGACAGTAAAGTTGATCCTGGACCTTTATATTTAGAGAAATACACCATTACATACCTGCCTCACAATCCCGGCAGTCCGATAATTCCGGCATTAACTGTCTATCATACTCAGCAACTTAATGAAGGGGTAAATCCACTATTTGTCACGGTAATGGATGTGCAAAGAAAGGAAGCCTTTGCAAACCAGTTTCTAACTGGTCAGCAGTCTATTTCTGCGCTTCCTGTAGGTTATACATTGGCTTATGTATTTTATGGGCGCAATTCTTATGGACAAGAGTGGAAGCATGAGGCACACGCTCCTATATTTGTGGGGCAGTATGACGAGTGCACCGAATGCTCGATTTAAGTTAGGAGGAAATTTGAAAAGACTCTCGATATTATTGTTTCTCATATTGTGCATTGCCGTCTCGGGTTGCGGAGGTGGTGGTTCAACCACCGGCAATGCTCCAGACAACCCGAATCCTACAAATCCTGGACAGACGGTAAAGGTGGAGCTTACGACTTCAAACAGGATAGTTCAGACAGGAAACACCATTCAGCTTATAGGGCGCGCTCTTGATGCTAATGGAAAAGGTGTATCAGGGGTGGCGATAGTATTCACTTCAACAGGCGTAGGGACGCTCTCGTCAAACTATCAGGTCACTAACAGCGATGGTTATGCCTATGCAGGGGTATTTTCCTCAGTAGCAGGTAGCGCAACGGTGAGAGCCTTTAATCAGAACCTTTCGCACAGCCTTGATGTGTATTTTGCAGATGGAGAGATTAAGAACAAGCTCAAACTGAGCGTTGATAGAAACGGTAACGATGTGTTCGATGAGGCGGTTGACTTTATCATATCCGGCACAACGGGAGAGAAGGTCAAGACAAGAGTAACTTATACGGATGGAGGCGGCGCTCCTCTTGCAAACAAGACAGTCAAAGTATTTTCCAACTCTACATCTGTAGTATTTGAAAACCCGAACCTTAAGACTGACAATTATGGGAACGCTTCAACATTTATGACCTTTGTAAATCAGCTAAACACCATTTATGTTGATGTTGTTGGCGAGGCTGATGATGGAACGGTAGGCAGCGTATCATTGAAGGTGCAGGCATTTGTATTAGGCGAGATGCTTATATATGCGGACAAGGTATCTATTAAGACTGATGAGACAGCGACAGTAACGGCCTGCTTATATAGTGACTTAGGGCAGCCTATTAAAATGAAGGAGCTAAAGATAAATTTTGGGGTATCTCCTTCTGATGCAGGAGAGATATTGCCTTTTGCGTTCACTAACGAAAACGGATGCGCTTCTAACACTTTCAAGCCCTTAAAGGATGGCGATACAAAAGTAACTGCTTCATTTGCTGATAAAGAGAGTGAGTTGACCATAAAGGTTACCAAGACCGTAAAGCCTTTAACTGTAATACCTTCTACTCCTTCGGTTAAGAAAGATTCGACTGTTCTGATTATGATTTCCGGCGGTGTAGCTCCATATACGGTTATCTCGCTTCATCCGGAGTTGACCGATCCTGATTCATGGGCTGTGGCAAATGATGGCGGGACATTTGAAGTAAAAGGCGAAGCGGAAGGCTCGGCCACGCTTGTTGTCAAAGACTCAGTAAACACGATGGTTCAGGTCACTTTAACGATCACGCCTTAAATCAATCACTACATTTAAAAAGAACGCCTGCCCTCTTTGTGGTGGTGGGCGTTCTTGGGAAGGGGGTTCGGTTAAGTTTGCTTAAGAGATTTATAATTATTTCATTGTTTATAGTTCTTATGACTTCTTCGATTGCATCGGCATCTATTGACTGGAAGGGGCTTCTGGATACCGGGGAAAGGTGTTCAGGGCTGTCGAGGGATTTGATCCTATCTGTAATACTTGTAGAAAGCAGCGGCAATCCTCATGCCGTGAACATAAACGGCGTAAGAGGGTTTCAGCCAGCGAGCGCCGAAGCCGCATTGAAAATCATATACCATTACAACAATTCAAATGTTGATATTGGTTTAATGCAAATTAATTGGAAAACCTGGGGGCCGGTTTATGGCGTAAAGCCCGCTCAACTCCTTGACCCTCATTACAATGTATGTCTTGGAGCCAAGATACTTCGGGATTATTTGGAGCAGCATAATTGGTCGTGGAAGGGAGTGGGAAGATATAACGCTGTGAGTCCTAACAAGCAGGCAATATACGCAAAGAAGGTGGCGGCGATGTATTCTCGGGTCAAGAAAGCTAACCGTTCAGGAGGCGGGTAATATGCTGTATTCACCATTAATCGCGGTTTTATTTTCCTTCTTATTATGTTCTTATTCTTATGCAGGGATGTTTTTTACTTGCAATGAAATGGACTACTTCTCTACAGAGAAGTCATGCCAAACAAATAAGAAGCAAGCAGCAAACAATAAGCCTTCAAGTCAGAAAGGTTTAGCGCCTGACAATCGTAACAACAATGATGAGCAAGGGGATTACGGATTTACTAAAGAGCAAATAGAGTTATGGGCGGAGCCTACGGTAGATGACAGCGGCAGGATAGTTTCAAAGTTACCGCCTTTGCCTGCCTTGAGAGTTCTGGTCAATCCTACAGAGCAGTCAGCCAAAGAGTATATCGAGTGGAATGAAAAGCGGATGAAGGCTTTGCAGAATGCTCAAAACTTGGTGAAAAAAGCAAGCGGGATAGACCAGCTTTCGGGTGCGAGTGTTATAGACGACATTAAGAAGGTTAAGAGCGTCAGTTTCTTCTTTTCGCCGTCATGTCCTTACTCTGAACATCAGGTCCCTGTCCTTGAATCTCTTGCTAAAAAGATAGGTTATAGCAAATTTAGGGCTTATACAACGACAAATGATACGGGTAAGCTAAATGACTTCGTGCTTAAAACCAAGATGAGGATTAAGGTGTATAAGGATCAAAAGACAGAGGCGGACAATAAGATAACCGGTGTGCCTGTAACGATAGTAACCATGGATGACGGCAGAAAGTTAAGGTTTGACGGATTAACGGAGAGCTTCACCGAAAGGCTGGTTAACCCCGCTGATCTGCCCGTATCGCCTGAGCATCAGATACTTGGTCAACAGCAGGCTGCTGGTGCTGGCTCTTTAAAGCAGGCAGGCGGCGGCAACTGCCCGATAAGCAGATAGGAGATTATATAATGTATTTCGCAAAATTATTGTTTTCGATGTTGTGTTTGTTGGTATTGGTGTCATGTTCCGTCAAAGTCAAAGAACTGGAGACTATAAGCAGTGACGGCTACTCGCATATAGTATTTAGCGTTTTAACAGATATTCCTCATGCTAAATATGAAGTTAAACAGCTAAAAAAAGAAATAGAGGATACATATCGAAAAGACAAAAAGTATAGAGATTTAAGGGTATGTCTGTCATATACGCCGGAAGCGATATCTTGTAAAAAGATAAACAAAGACTATCATGCTCATCTGACGATAACAATAAAGGATTTAGCCGGGATCGGGGATGCCGGCGATGTGTATGGAGACAGGATTGAGGGGAAAGGCTATGTAAAGGCGGTAGTGGGCATTAACGATAAGAACGGGAAGGTGTTTAAGGAATATGTGCTTGAGAGTTCGGCAAGCCCTGATGAAACCGAGTTAGCGAAAGGAGTCGGAGAGGCAGTGCGAAAGATAGCAAAAAAAGCGGTAACCATTTCTTTAGACGACATATATTCGTTGTCTAATTTACAAAAAAGCAAAATTCAGACCCAAGAAGGAGGTTCAAATTGACGGTTAAAAAGACTTTAAGTGTTTTCGTATGTATATGTTTCATTATGTTTATAGTAACGGTTGACCTGTGGGCTTCTTCGGATAAAGACAAGGGAGCTTCGGCGGCCAAAGCTGCGAGCAAGTCCAGTTTCTTAAGCGTATCTGAGACGACCAAGATACTAAAGAATCTGAGAGTTATGCAGGGGAATTTTGAGTATGTGAAGTCCGGAGACACTTCCGAGAAGTCTTGGAGGGTGCATCTATATAGAGTCAAAAACGAGAATATGTTTTTGCCTCTTGTTGTTTATGTAAACGACAAGGATGTCGTAGTCGGGGTGCTGGCGAGAAACGGAAAGGTAGTAGTGCCGAACATACCAGTTGATGAGATGCAGCCTGCCGTTAAGGTTGACGCATCAAAACTAAGCAGTAAGGACAGAAAGGCATATAACTCGGGTGGCAGCGAGACAGTATTTATGTTCTTTGACATGAACTGCCCGCACTGCAAGAAATTCGAGGAAGCCTTGCCTGATTACAAAGGTAGATACAAGGTGGTAATGAAGCATTTTCCGCTTGATGAACTATTTCCCGGAGCAACTCAGAGAGCAATAGAGAAACAGTGTCAGTGGATGGGTAAGGGATGCACTGCAGAAAGCGCAAAAAAGATAGTGGAAGAAGATTTAGATCAAGGGCGGAAGATAGGGGTCAACGGAACGCCTTTTTTCATAACGGCTAAAGGCAACATAATAAACGGACTGCCTGATCTGAGATGAGAAAGTTATTTCTTATTTTCTTAACGTTTGTGGTGTCTTTCTGCCTTACCTTCATCCCTATAACTGAGGCTTATGGCAGCGATGATATTGACTGGCTATTTGGTTTTCTGACCTTGTTAGATCTTCCGCAATGTTTACTTAAAAGTTACAGGTGCGTTCCATTAGGATGCGGAGCTATTCCACCTTTGGATGCGATATGCCACAACTTCCCTGCGGGTTTTGTAGAGACTACTACCGCTCCTTTTGCGACAACTGTGCCGTTTGTTGGCACGATGCTTAGTGCTTTGTCGCAAACTTATGGCAGCAAGCTCGGCTCCGGCGGTGCAGGGCAAAAAGGGGATGCTAACTTACACTATTATGAAGCTCATGTTTTTAATCTCCCGACCAGAACCTTCATAAAGATTGCATTGCCTTTTTTAAAGCTATGTCCTTTCGGGGATATCCCTTGGGAGATAAACTATCTATCCGAGATCGACGCAATAAGCTGGAGAACCGGGGTTACCGATTATGTCTCGTTGCAGTTTTTATTCGGGATGATCGCTCAGATATCGCAGATATGCACAGTAACCACGATAGCTGACAATGCAGGAGACGCAATAGGGGAGACCATAGATGTCGGCGGGACGATATTCGGTGACATTTGCATGGGGACATGGGGGGTAACATATCCGAGGACTGGGTTTTCAAACGCTCAATCTGAGCCGGTAGCTTCTGCTATTGCTGCTTACAGGGCAAGCAGAGTCGTAGCGATGCCGTTTCTAAGAGTGGTTCTTAAGCCGAAGCTGTTTGACCCTAACCTTAAAATGCAGTTAGGGCATCCGAGATATGGCAAGCCGTTGAATTGTTTTTCAAGAGGCACTACACCGTTGGTATGGGATAATTTAACCACTAAACTACCCAAAGGACAAGGGTATATTTGGGTGCTATGGGAGAAGACATGCTGCTGCTTTCCATCTACAGGATGTATAGGGCTTCCGCCGTTCATATAGCGGTTATAGCTTTAACAATCATTGTTTTTGCTGGTTATGCGTCAGCGGATCAAGCGAAGAACAGAAATAAAAAAAGCAATAGCAAGGTGGAAGTCAAGCAGGACTTACTTACTGGCAACAGCGGGCATGACATTTTGACTGCGCCTCAAAATCGGAAACCTTCAAAAAATGCATCTGCAAAAAAAGCGGACAAGGCTGCCTCTAATACAACATCCGAGAAGCCCTCAAAGGTTGCACAATCGGGCAAAACAGCAAAGCCGGATAAGAACATAGATGTATATATAGGCAGGTGTCCTTACACTGTTGAGGGCGTGAAAGAGGCGAAGAAGTTTATAGGTCAGCACAAGGAATACTTCGGACAGTTTTATATGATGAAGACTGACAGTGATTATGAAATAAAGCCTTCCGATTTATCAGGGATAGAGGTATATTTGCCTCTTGAAGCGGACAAATACGATATAACAAATGTGCCTGCTTTCGTTATCAACATTAACGGGCATATGTATAAGGTTTCCGGGACTCCCGACTTAGAGGAAGTATACAAAGAGGTAGTGAGCGGAAAAGCGAAGGGCGAAAGAAAAAGCGGATACATTGATTTAGGGGTAAGAGGGAGGGCATGTAAAGCTGTTATAGTAAATCTTACGCCTAAGAAGGCATTAACTGAGCAGGAAAGAAGGGCGGTCATAAGAGATGCAGGCAGACCGCCAAATTTCACGGCTTTACTACATCAAAGAAAGATAGTTCTCCCTGAAAACAATAGTCCTTCGGTAGTGGAAAAGCGAACCGGGGCTGTATCGCCTCATGGCATTCCGCAATTCATAGTATTTTCAAAGGATCAAAAAAAGTGGGCGTTAGAGATGTCAAAAAAAGGCGCTATGGGCTGCTGCACTGACTGTATAGACATAGGCGATGTTAGCCATTTTGCTCAGTTATGCACGAAAGAGCTGCTTGCCGAGTTTAATGTCAAATCTGCGCCTGCGGTTGTGAATCTCAGAAATTGAGACATCCCCATTGTAAAAACATTTTCTTTTTTTGTCAATTTGGCATGAAGTATAATATTGTATGCAAAGCCTTGAGGTTTTATTTCAGATAGATGATCCTGTCAAAAGGAGAGCTTATTTTATTGCTATTCTTTCAGAAGAAGTATCCGCCGAAAATCACTCCGCCAAAGAATCCCCTTCCCTAAAGCCGTTAGTTTTTTTCAGATGTTTCCCATAATATCTATTAATGAGTCGCACGTCCTCGTCACTTAATCTTATCCCTTGCACGGCTACAGTGTCACTCCTTAAAGCGATAAAGCTCAAAGGAGAGTTTTTATATGCTCACTCAGTGTCCGTGGGGCTGATGGCTGAAAGGATAGGTAAGGCGTTATCGTTGTCAAGGGATAGCATATATGTTCTTAAAACCGCTGGACTGCTGCATGACATAGGCAAAATAGCGGTATGCAATCGAATCCTGCTCAAGCCGACCACCCTTAACGCTCATGAGTGGGAGCAAGTCAGGCTGCATCCCATGGTTGGCTCAAAGACGCTCAAAACAATACCCGCACTCAAAGAGCAGGCGGAGATAATTCTCTACCATCATATAGGTGTAAACGGCAATAGCTATCCTGCCAATATCAGTTATAAGCATATTCCCTTTGAGTCTAAAATAATTAAAATTTGCGATATATTTACGGCATTAACAAGCGAAAGACCTTACAAAGCAACCTACCCGCGAGAAAACGCTTTAGAGATATGCAAAAAAGAAGTGCCATTTCAATCCGCTCAATTAGCTGAGATAATCTATGGTGCTTTGATATCGTCTCCTCTGTTGACAGTCTGCGAAGCGCGTGAGATATCTTTTGATACTGACAACGACAAATAACATAGAAGGATATCAAATTGAGCGATACATTGGGGTAATTGCCCTTGAGATCATCACGACTGCGGGTTTTGTCAAAGATTGGTATGCGGGAGTTAAGGATTTTTTTGGTGGGCGTGTTCATGACTACGAAGACGAGGTTCGTAAAGGCAGAGCTAAGATAATGCGAAAGGTGCGGGAGCAATCGGCTAACGAGGGGGGTAATGCTGTTATAGGGATAAGGTTTGCATACGAAGTCTTATCGCCGAAAGGCAAAGGCACGGTAATGCTGATAACAGTAAGCGGCACAGCGGTCTATGCGATTCCGGGAAAAAGGGGGATATCAGATATATGTCTGCAATGAAAGATAACGATTTGGAAAATATGCTAAAGGCGATAGAAGAAGAACACCCGGGCGTGCTTGATAGTCTTGAAAAAGAGGTTAAAGCCATGTTGGAGCCATTTGGAGAACCCGATATCGTCATTCTGCCCTCACACATGAGCTATAAGGAAAAAGA
Source organism: Nitrospirota bacterium (assembly GCA_037445375.1). Taxonomy (GTDB): domain Bacteria; phylum Nitrospirota; class Thermodesulfovibrionia; order Thermodesulfovibrionales; family Dissulfurispiraceae; genus DYHD01. Next base: position 84,149 of record JBBIKS010000005.1, read on the forward strand.
AATATATTGCGTTCTGCACTATCTCAAGAAGGGGTTGTCCCTTGAGGAGGCGGAAAAAGAAGCTAAATTGTTGCTCGGATCGGAGCTTATTAAAGTTCACAAGGGGAGCACCGCATAGCGTTCAAAACAGCAAACCAAACAACATCCAACCGTAGTTAAAAGCCTACTTCATAATATGTATTAATACGTCTTATTTTTCAAAACAGTGGGGAAGGTTAAGAAAATGCGACTAATCATTACTATCATTTCGATTATAGTTTTCGGCAGTTTTTCTTCTGCTCAAGCGGGAGATTTATTACAGATGCACATGGATGTTGATAAGACCAAAAAAAGGACGGAGTTCAGCTTCTCTGCGGGTGTCAATATACCTTCTGCGTTTAAGGATGGCGGTGGCGGACAGCTTGTAGATTTATCTGCTGGATTGAAAAAGAAAGGGGGCTGTGGGAGCTTTGATATTGGCGCGAGCATCAAAGCCCTTTTCAACAAAGAAGTATTAGACCAGTATGTTGCTGGCTTAACGAACGCTATAGTAACGGGCGCTCCGCTTCTTTTGACCTGCTATGCCTCTCAAACGCTTTGCGATCTGTATAAGCATTTCAGAAACATGGCTAATGCGGGGATAGCGTTGAGAAGCGCTCAATGTCATCAGATAGAGCAGCTTGCAATGGACACAGGGACGGCGCTCAATAATGCAGCTCGTCAAAGATGTGTTCAGGAAAGAGTTGCAGCGGGAGACGAGAAAACTGAAGCTGTACGACATTGCGCTTCGGCCACAGACCTTAAAATAGACATACCCGGGTTGGACAAACTTGCAGACGGCTACAATCTTGCTGACTCGATAGCCTCTAAATTTTCAGATGACCCTACTATGCAGAAATTCATCAAAGGGATACTTGGAGACATAGAAATTAAGGCAAACTTCGGTATAGCCCGGAAATATCCGAGGCATGCAGAAGAATCCATCTTAAGCGAACTGACGCATAAGTATCATAATGCAATTAAGGATGTAGGGGAACCTGTAGCTAAAGGAGGCACTCCTCCTTCTGCTGAAACGCTTAAGACAGTTTCTACTCCAGGCGCGCCTATTACTCCTCAGATGCTTGTCAAGTTGAGATTCGTTGATCCTGTTACTCGTGATAATTTTTACTCTCAGTATGCGACTGTTGCTGCTATGACAGCGATGCTATATAGAATCGAGGACCTCGTTGACCAGTTGGAAGGAGAAAAGGCGGCCATACAAGATGAAACCAGAAAGAAAGAGATGGAGAACTTGTTAAAGAAAACCGAAAGGAAGTATGAACTTATAGCGAAAAGGCTCCAGCTTCAGAGGGATTATCTGAACCCGCTTATGACGGCGATATTAAGTCATCAGCCGCCGGTCAGGTCAGCTTCTACGACTGAAAAAGAGATATCGGCAGTAGTTCCGAGATCAATCATTGCCAGATAAACGATAGGAATTGATGCTGTTTAAATCACTCGTAGTTTTAATAATTCTTGCCTTATCTCTGCTTACTACCCCCCTACCTATAGAAGCTATATGGTTTGGGGGGCAGAACTTTGAGACTCCTCTTGAAAACGAAACGATATACAAGGGGACAATCAACAACTATTTTCATCTTGTTAGGACCCATGCTTTAACCGGCACGCTATTAAAGGCTGGTTTTTTCTTGGCCCTATTTATCATGGTTATAAAGATTGGCTTTGGGATGGGCAGGGAAGGACTCAGCGAGTTTCTGAAGTATTCATTTACGCTGATACTGCTTGTAGCGCCGATTTTTGGCGGCCAGTCTCTGCCGATTTTAATAGCCAACACCAGCGATAGAATTACATACAATATTGTTGTCGAAATAGGCGCGCCTGCTCCAAAGACTGCAGGAGGCGGGTTACTTCTGAATATGGCTTTTGACAATGCACGTGAGAAAGCCATAAAAGAGCATAGTAAGGAGCTTGTTGATTTCCGGGAGAAATGTTATTCTCCGGCAGTTCAGGCATACCAGTTAGCTAATCAAGAGAAAAAAGCGCCTAAACCTTCTGACACCGGCAATCTTGGTTATTCGAATATAACAGTTGATCCAGATATAGCTCATTATGCAATGCTGAAAAACGATGTATTAGATACCGACTACGATTGCGCTGCATACAAAGACTACTTGGCCGCGAAACTCAAGACCCGCTATGACAAAATAATAGACGCCCATGTTAATGCAGCTCAGGCAAACGGCACATCGTTAGAGAAGATAGAGAAGCCATTGAGTTTTGTTAGGAATGTAACCGGCGATGAGATATTAGACGAAGGCACATTCTCAGCGTCAGCGGAAGCGGGGAAATCATGGTGGCAAAAGTTGAAAGATGTATATAACACCTTCTCACTACAACCGGGATCATCAGTATTAAGTTTGCTGATGGTCTTCACAAAAGCGGCGATTATGTTTTTAGGGTTTAGTTTTCTGTGGTTTTTCGACTACCACATTTATGAAGTCTGCACAGTTATTAAGACTGTAGCGGCGATGGGATTAGTCTTAGGGGTGCTGTATTATATGTTTTTAAGAAAACTCGAGTTGCCGATTGGAGCATTAGGGTTGTGGGCGTTTGCAAACGGTTTATATCTCATTGCGGGCGTAACCGTTAAGACCTTTTACTACGATAAGATGACGGAGGTGGGGCTTTTTTCTGCATCAGCACTCGGATATCTATTAGGATTCAAAACAATAGTAGGCGATGCCTTAGTAGCTACTGCATTTGCTGGCATGTCGGCTACTATATTAGCAGGCTATCTATCGTGGACAGGCGCAAAAGTAGCTATGAATTTTGTTTCCGTTGGCACTTCTGGCATTTCTGAGCCTTCTGGTGGTTCTGCGCCAAAAAGCCCCTCATCTTCTTCTTCTGGCACTTCTGGCATTTCTAAGCCTTCTGGTGGTTCTGCGCCAAAAAGCCCCTCATCTTCTTCTTCTTCAAGATAAAGCGAGCATCGTTTCTTATACCCTTTACATAGGTTAATAAATAGTTTATAATTTACCTATATGGAGGGACAGAATGCAGAAGGATATGTTCAAAAGGCTTATAGCTGATTCTCAAGGAAAAGACCTGTCATATGTAATGGACAGGGATATAGAAATTCCTTTTAATACTGACAAAATTATTTCACTTATCGGGGTTCGGAGAAGCGGAAAGACTCATGTCCTCTATTCGATAATTAACCGTATCAGAAAAACCGTTGAGCCTAACAATATCCTGTATATCAATTTTGAGGACGACAGGCTTTTTCCTCTTGAACTGAAAGACCTGAACACCCTTCTTGAGGCTTATTATGAAATGTATCCAGACAAAAAGAACGAAAAGGTCTTTTTTCTTTTTGACGAGGTTCAGAATATTCAGAATTGGGAAAAATTCATCAGACGTTTATATGATACTGAAAACTGCGCTATTTTTATCACAGGCTCATCCGCCAAGCTGTTAAGCAAGGAAATTGCTACGGCATTGAGGGGGAGAACATTGAGCTATGAGGTATTCCCTCTTTCCTTCAGCGAGATATTGAGATTCAAGGGTATAAAGCCAGACCTTCATTCATCGAAGTCTCAAGCAAGGATAAAAAATGTATTGGCAGGTTGCCTTATAAGAGGAGGATTTCCTGAGATAATAAATTATGAGCAGGCTGTCTTCATGAAGACGCTTCAGGAGTATATTGATCTCATTATGTACAGAGACATCATCGAACGATACGGCATATCGAACACCTTTCTTCTTAAACGGCTGATTAAATTCTCTTTTTCTAATATCTCGACTCTTGTGAGCTTCAATAAGCTTTATAATGACTTTAAGTCTGAGGGGTTGAACATTTCACGCAATACTGTCTATGAGTATATATCCTACCTTGAGGACGCATATGCCCTGTTTGCTGTGCCAATATATGCAAAATCGCTACGTGAACAATGGCGCAACCCGAGGAAGATTTACAGTGTGGATGTAGGCTTTAAGACTGCGATAGACTATCCTTTATCAATGGATATAGGGAGAGTTATTGAAAACATTGTCTTTCTTGAGCTGAGAAGAAGAACAGAGAAGATATACTATTTCAAAGGGAAGCAGGAAGTGGATTTCTATTACATATTAGGAGATAAAAGATACTTGTTGAATGTGTGTTACGAAATAGAATCCCCGGAAACAAGAGAGAGGGAAATCAAAGGCTTAATTGAAGCAATGAAGCGACTTTCCCTAAAAGCAGGCACTGTTGTGACATCAGAGCAGAAAGAATTGATTAAAACAGAGGCTGGCGAAATTAATGTTATCCCCCTGTGGCAATGGCTTTTGACAAATTGACTTAAACCGCATTCTGCCCGTTATTCAGGCAAAACGGATATCTATCTATGCTACATAAGTTATCTTTCCACTTTGAACACCCTTTCCACACAAATTGTTAATATTGCCGGCATCCACAGTTCGCCGAAAAAGCCAATGCTATAATAAAATCAAAAGAAAAACACAAACAGGAGGTGAGTGGATTATGGAGAACATCTATGTAGTATTTCTGGTGTGGTTGCTCGTTAATCTTTTGGTATATGTTTTCGTTGGCGGACTGATTCTTTACGTTTGGGAGAAGCGCAACAGCAAAAATGTAATCAAGACGATGAGCGAAGAAGACAAAATGTATCTGATGAGGCATTACGGGGTTAAAGATGAGAAAGATTTAGAATTGCCACCGTCTCTACCGATCTCTCTTTTCTATGGAGGTTCCGGCCAAGCAAAAAAGATACTCAGAAGATATATGATTGATAGTGCTCATCTGCCAGTCGGAATAGCTGGCATAATTGACAGCCGTAATCTTTATGAGTTTGCGGCATATGTAGCTGACCCTAACAGCAGAAATAGGATGACGGTAGGCAGAGAGCGGAAATATTATAAGTATATGCTTCTGTATGGCTTGGCGATATTCTGCGGATATACTGCATTATGGGCGTTGGTTCCTTATATCAGTGCGGCTACTCATCATTTTGAAGCTATTAATCGGTATGTATATAATTTTAGCGAGCATGACAGGATTAAATTAGTGAGACAGGGCAGAGAGGGCGTGATTGCAGCGATTGAGGCGTTGCAGAAGAACATAAAATAAGATATAGGGAGAAAATACAAGGAGGATCAGGTTAGGAGATGAAAATAAAGTTGTTGGCATTATTCATATTTGTTTTTTCTGTGATGTTTTTGACCGCTTCTGCTTCTGAGGCGATATTTAGTGCAATATTGGACAAGGTATTTCAAAAGGACAGAGCGGCGGAGATAATCCCTACGAGTCCTAATCCGGTGGTTTTAGAGGTAAGAGGCAGGTCTTTTGATTCAGCATATAGTCAGACGGTAAAGGCTTTGAAGATGGCAGGCTACCAAGTTAAGGAGGTAAGCAAGACGACTTCAAGCGTTGAGATTCGGGGGACATTAAGAACCGACTCTCCGTATGTGCGTCCTGAGCCTTCTGATTATATCAGGGCTGTGGTAGCAGTCTCGATAACATCTGAGGACCCGGGAGTGTATCTTGTATCCATAAAGGGAGAGTATTTTCCGGAATATGTGTTATACAAGCACAGACCGCCTTTTTTGATTTCAGGGGAGGTTGCAAAAGTGGTAGAACAACAGCTTATGCCGTCAGTCATTGTAGGTGACATACTTCCTACGGCTGATTATTTTATCGCAAACACGGATTATAAAATATCGGATATTGAGAGGATAAGGTTTTACTGCAAGCCGAACACTGAGCGGTGGAGCAGAAATGTTGAGGGGGTTGCTGCTATTGAGGGGAAAGAGTTTGAGCCTTGCCAAAGACAGCTTGAGGTGTTTGGTGGGTTTCTGAAGCTTATAGGAGATGAGAAGAAAGTGAAGCCTCTAATTCACAATGATTATTTTAGACGCAATTTGGGCATGGATCATTTCAGAAGGTTTCATACTTATGCTGATTTCTACAAGGTTGGATACGATGGTTTTCCTGCACCCAATCCTCAAGTAGCAGAGAAAAGACCAGAGACGGTGTTTGAAACGCCGTATGAGGTAACAAATGTAATAGAGTTAAAAGACGGCAAGACTCTCACCTTGATAGGTTTAAGAGAAGATATTTTCAGGAAAAGACTGTAAAAAAGGAGGTGTAAATATGGCATATAGGCATGTAGATGAATCAAGAAGGGGTGATGATTATGTAATAGGGCGTAAAAGGCTTCGGATAGACCATACGAAAGCTGTTTTTATGGGTTTAATAGGGCTGCTGAGCGCGGTGTTCATATGGGAGACTTTCAATGAGCTATCTATGATAAATAAGGATATGCGATTTCTTGGGCTTGTAGGTCTTGGAGTAGCTATTTTATGGGGCTTATTCGCTTTCATTGAGTCAAGCACGATATATTACAGCGAAACTCCTTGTTTCCAGAAGTCGGTTAAGTTGGTTTACTTGGTGTTTTTCATTTCTTCAGCAACGAGTTTTATAACGAAGGCGAGATTGGGGTATGGGAAGTTAACAGGAGTAATTGAGGTAGCATTAATAGGCTTAGTTCTATATCTTCTTTACAGAATGATTGCCAAAGCGTTAAGGGCTAAGAAGAAAAACCGTGCAATCACCCGCCACTAAGTCCTTATTTTATGTGTAATAATAGGAATTGTAAAGTATCCTCGAAAAGTTTGGCTTGATAAAGCAATAGAATAGTCCTTATAATTATATATATAATTATAAGGAGATAGTGTTGTATGCTTATTAATTCTGATAAAATGATACCGATAACAAAATTACAAAAAACCATCACTCAAAAAGTGCGTGAAATTGCGGAGACAGGGGAGCCTGTATATATCCTGAAAAACAATGAACTCACTGCTGTAATTGTCTCTAAAGACGAGTATCAAGCTTTAAAGCAAGCGGAAGATATTCTTGAACACTTAGAGATTGCCGACATGCTTGAAGAAAGACTTAAGGATTATGACGAGTCAAAAGGCATTTCATGGCAAAAGGTAAAAGCCAAACATGGCTTATAGTGTAAGGCTCATCCCTGAAGCAGCAAAAGACTTTGCAGAACTCGATAAATCAATCCAGATCCAGATTGCCGGTAAGATAGAGAAACTTTCCAATAACCCTTTACTTGGAGACCCTCTTGGACATAAATATGGTATAGACCTGACAGGATTTTATAAACTTTATGCCATAAAAAAGAAATATCGTATAGTTTATCATCTGATAGGCGAAACGATTGAGCTGATAGAAATTGTGGGGATAGGGAAAAGAGACAAAGAAGAAATATACCGCATTCTTGCTAAAAGAGCAAAGGGAGTGTCAAAAGCTACTGGCAGAACTAATATGTTTATTTTCACATCGAGGTATTCGGACAAGGACATAGCGAAAGTTATATTCGTGATTGCTTTTTCAAGGCATTGAACAAAAGGATGCCTTTTGTGTTATAAAATAGCAAAAAAGGGGGTAAAAGATGGGCGATCTCGTCAAAACTGAATCCCGAATTTTAAACATTTCGCAAGCGAAGTGTATTAAAAAAAGGGACAATGCCTCTGTGAGGCTTTCTGAGGCTTTCAGCAGGGAGTTGCCGGGCTATTTCACTCATGATGAGATAGAAAAGCTCTTTTCGGATGCGAACAAGGAGAGGTATTTTGCTCAATATATTCTTTGCCTGTTTCTGTATCTGACAGGCGTGAGGGTTTCTGAGTCTTTATCTGTAAGGATAAAGGATGTGGACTTTAAAAACGGCTCTTTAAGGGTAAGGACTCTCAAGAGAAAAAACCACGTAAGAGTGCTTCCCGCTCCGCAAGCATTACTTGGGGACTTGGCGGTTTGGATAGTTCAGAAGCAGATTAGTAAAAATGACTGTCTTTTTGACTTCAACAGGCAGACCGCCTTCTATCATGTCCGTAAGCTGTGCGAGGCTTCCGATATTGACAAAGAGAAAGCGCACCCTCATATATTCCGCCATACCTATGCAGTGCGTCTTGTAACTCAGCAAGTGCCCTTGCCGGTTGTCCAGCAGATGCTCGGTCATGCTGATATAACGAAGACTTTGATCTACACAAAGATAACGGCAAATGATATAAAGGCATATATGAATGTAGTTAATTTTTTCTAATTTCATAAGAAAAAAGGAAGTCGCAGGCGCAAAAGTCATGAAACTAAAAAATCAAACAATAGACCGGTTTGTGCATTAAACGAGAATTGTGTTGACAATCAGTCTTCCGGGTAAGATGTTCATAGTGTATTGCGCAGACACCCACTCCTCAAAATCCTCAAATACAAATCGTTGATTCAAGATAAACCTCTGCATCGGTGTAAGGTTTCATCTAAATGGCGTGGAAATCCATCCCTTTAGTCAAAGTAATACTTTGTCAAAAACCAAAACTCCAGAATAATAAAGTTTTTCAGGAACAAAGAGCGTGAAAAGGGGTTAATTTTTCTAAAAAATCAATCCGTGGAAAGCTATAAATGGGGAGTCTTGTCTCATTTGTTGTCTTTGCTTCAAGGGAACTTTATCCATAACATATTTTTTGATAATTATCCTCATCTTTTTTAATATCTTATAGATCACCATAGCCCCGTAGGGCATTACCTAAGTGCAAGAGGTATGACTTACGGGGCTTTTTTATTTAAAAAAAAGGAGGGAAGATGGAGATATCAACAAAAAAAGAAATAATCAATAATAGCGAAAAAGCGGCTAGGATTTTTCAGGCTATTTTGGAAGCCGAGCCTGCTATTGACAGAGACAAAGAGCATTTTTGGGTGATGGGAGTGAACGCAAAATTAAGGATTGTATTTATAGACCTTGTAACATTAGGAGTGCTAACAAACACTGTAATTCATCCCCGTGAAGTTTTTAGACTCGCCATTGCCAAAGGAGTGGCGGCTATAATCCTTGCACACAACCATCCATCTGACGATCTTGAGCCATCAGAGAATGATATAGCTGCTACTGAGAAGCTCGTGAAAGCTGGAGAAATACTCTCAATTCCGGTATTGGATCACATCATAGTTACCGAAACGGGGCATTACAGTTTTAAAGAGGCAGACAAGATCATCAATATCAAATTCGATGGGTTAAAGCTTTTCTAAAAGGAGGAGGCAGATTGACCAAAAACAACATTAAATTCAGAATTGGAGCAGAAATCATTCTGGCAATACGCCGTAGGCGTGTAATCAAAGACAAAAAGAAAAATATGCAGAAGTATTATTGCAGGAGAAAAGGAGGTAGTAAGTATGTTTAACAAAATGATTCTGATTGGAAATCTAACAAAGGACCCGGATGTGCGTTATACACCCGGAGGGACGCCCGTTACCACCCTGTCAGTCGCTGTAAATTCCCGCTTTAAGCAGGGGGAAGAAGCAAAGGACGAAGTGCTTTTCATAGACGCAGTAGTTTTCGGTAAACAAGCCGAGAGCTGCGGACAATATTTAAGTAAAGGTAACCCGGTCCTCGTAGAAGGCAGACTCCGCGAAAGGAGATGGGAGTATGAAGGGCAGAAGAAGAATAAGTTCGAGATAGTAACGAGTAATGTTCGTTTTCTGCCCAAGAAATCTGTCCAAGACGGCGGAAGCTCACACGATTCAGTCCCAGATGAAATGACCGAGCATGAGCCGTTTTAAGGAGGGTTACATATGGGCATAAGAGAAGATGTATTAGCAAAGAGGTATTTGCAACCTAACGAAGATTGGGAAGGTTTGTGTAAGAGGGTTGCAAATTCGCTTTCGGAAGATCCAGAAGAAGAATCTTCGTTTTATCAAGTTATTAACGATTGTCTTTTTTTGCCGAACAGCCCTGCGCTTATCAATGCAGGCAGAAGTGAATTTTCGATGTCTGCCTGTTTTGTTTTGCCTATAGAGGATTCAATGGTTAGCATATTCGAGGCGGTTAAAAACACCGCCTTGATTCACAAAATGGGAGGCGGCACAGGCTTTGACTTTTCACGTTTAAGACCTGCAGGCAGTAAAGTGAAATCAACCAGAGGGGTCGCCAGCGGCCCCTGTTCATTCATTCAGGTATTTGATACTGCAACGGGTGTCACTAAGCAGGGCGGCGTAAGAAGGGGCGCTAATATGGGTATCTTAAGGGTTGACCATCCCGACATTCTTGAGTTCATTGACCTCAAGAAGCAAGAAGGGGTGTTGACTAATATCAATATTTCAATCGCCGTGACAGACAAGTTCATAAAAGCACTCCGAAGCAACAATTACTACGAACTCGTTTTCAACGGAGATGTAAAAGGCAGGCTAAAAGCAAGAGAAGTATGGGACAAAATAATAGATAACGCTTGGAGCAATGGAGAGCCGGGCGTTATTTATATAGATAGAATGAACCGTGATAATATGACGCCTCATATAGGCGATATTGAGGCTACAAATCCATGCGGCGAGCAGCCTCTATTACCTTATGAAGCCTGCGTGTTGGGTTCTATCAACCTTGCGAAGCATCTGGATGAAAACCTCTCTGATTTTGATTGGGGAAAACTCAAGAAGACAGCAGAGACAGCGGTAAGAATGCTAGATAAAATAATAAACAAGCAGGCGTATCCGCTGCCGGAAATCGAAGTGATGCACAAAGGAAACAGAAAGATAGGTCTTGGTGTTATGGGCTGGGCAGACGCTTTGCTTAAAATGAAGCTGCCCTATAATTCAAACGAAGCTGTTATTCTTGCCGAGAGAGTGATGTCCTATATAAACACTGCGGCTATACTCGCCTCAAAAGATTTAGGCGATGAATACGGAACTTTCCCCAACATCGAAGGGTCACGTTGGCTTCATAAAGTAAGAAACGCTACTTTGACGACCATAGCTCCTACCGGGAGCATAAGCATAATTGCAGGGTGTTCTTCCGGGATAGAACCTGTTTTTGACTTTGAAACCGTTCAAAAGAGAGCGGATGGGGAGTTTAAAGTTCTCCATCCTTTATATGAAGAATGGTTGAATAGCGATAATGGGGGAAAACTGCCCGAATATTTTGTAACTGCCCGCGATGTATCTGTTGAGTGGCATATTAAAATGCAGGCGGCTTTCCAGAAGCATACTCATAATGCAGTGTCAAAAACCGTAAACTTGCCTAACGCTGCTACCAAAGGAGATATAGAGCATGTTTTGATGTTGGCTTACGATATGGGATGCAAAGGAGTAACAGTCTATAGGGACGGTTCCCGGAAAGAACAGGTAATATCTTCCAGAAGTAACGGTGATGCCGAGGTCAAGGAAGAATTTGACCTTCCCGATGTAATGAACGCAAAGAGGGTGATGATTGAAACTCAAGAAGGCAAGGTGTATTTCCATATTAGCTTAACCGATAAGAAAGAGCCTATTGAGGTTTTTATTGACTCGCCTACAAAGTCGAAGTATGCAGAGGTGTTAGAGCTTTTTGCTCGCATGACATCTCTGGCTTTAAGGTCTGGTTGCCCAACCAAAAAGGTCATATCTCAGCTTGAGAAAGTTCAAGAAGCATATGGCTCGATATCAAGCATCTCAGGACTTCTTTTGAGGGCATTCAGGAAAATAGGGATTAATGGCAAGCTGGATTCGGAGACATGCCCGGATTGCAACGGCTTTCTAATTATGGAAGAAGGCTGTGCAAAATGCCAAACATGCGGTTTTACTAAGTGTTAATTTGATTCTATCCCCCAGAGATGCAATGCCTCTGGGGGTTTTTATTTTGCAGTCGCAATCCCAATGGGTTCAGTAACCTTTTTCGAGATCCCAAAAATTGCCTTACAATTCCGATGCCTATTATACAAATAAACTTTAGGTTACTGGGCGCGTAACATTAGCGAGCCAGAGATAAGGCATATTCCCAAGATAATAGAGTTTTTGGGCTATATTCCTATAGTAAATGGCATATCTTATGAGAGATTGGCAAAGTGATGGGCAGAGACCATAATGCGTCTCTGAATATACTCACCGTCTGGCAGACCGTTCAAGCGTTAAGCACTCAAAGAGTGTTTGCCTGAGAATCCCATCGCCTTTAGGCGTGGGAGTGTCAAGATTGTTCTGGCGGTTGTTTTATACCTGGGGCGATAGACCTCGAACATGGCATTGACTCGGTCACACCCATTAGCCTGCAAATGAGCGGTCTGACCGGATATATCAGGCATGTATAGATGTCCTTAACAAGATCAAGATACGGACACTTGTCATACATTGACAGGTAAAGTCTTTTCTCCAGTCCAGCCTTTGCAAGGTATGTCTCGATCTCTTTTTGTTCTTCTTCAGACACATAATGCGGCCCGCAACAAGCCCCGCATCTAAGACAAGTAAAATTAGCTATCCCCTCTATATCCATTATCAAATATTATTTTTTCAATCAACGAGAGCCTATTAGGGCATACTTGAGACCACATAAGCACTACTAAGACCAATTAAGCACTTGAAACAAGGGGCATAGTAGGCACTAACGGGGAATACCAGTTCCTACATGACACCTATTAGGCACTACTAAGCACCTGAAACAAGGCACTATTAGGGACTATTAGGGATTACCTGTTCCTGCCAGTTCCTACTTGGTGCTTACTTATTCTTAATATCCAATATAAATGCCTTCCGAAGGAAGGTTATCTCAAAGAAAATCGGGGGTTAAAATGATCATTGGATTGGATATTGGCTACGGCACAACAAAGCTTATTGATTCAAACGGTAGGGTATGCTCCTTTAAATCTATTGTAGGAGTAGGGGAACCTCAAAAAATCAATCTTCTCGGTGGAGAGGAAAAGGGCTATATAAGGGTTGTTAAAGTAGGCGGGAATACATACACCGTAGGGGAGGATGCAGAGAAATACAACCTGCCTATAGTGGATGTAAAGCAGAGAAACAGCATAGAGTCTTTAGCTTTTAAGGCTCTCGTGTTGGCTGCTATAGGGGATTCTGTTAATTTTGCTCCTGATCTCAAGATAATAACCGGCTTGCCTGTCAAGTTTCATGATGATGCCTCGATCCTCATAAAGTCAATAAATGATGTCGTTTCCGCCGAGGTTGGTGTAGTTCCTCAGCCTGCCGGTAGTTTTTTTGATTTGTTTCTGGACAACAAGGGAAATGTAGCATGGCATGAGCTTAATAACTCACGAGTAGGCATTATTGATATAGGCACATACACTACAGATATTTTGCTCGTTGATAGTCTTAACATCGTGGAGGCGCTTTCTGGAACTATTACAGTAGGTCTTCACAGGCTTACTTCTTCTATCATTAACGCCTGCAAAACTCAGGGCATAAGACAGTCTTTAACCCATGCAGAAGCTGAAAGAACCTTTGAATCGGGAACTGTTAAAAAATACGGCAAGGAGATAGATATTAGCAGTATTGTTCAGGCTCAGAAAGACAACATCACAAAAGATATATGGTCATATGTCAATTCGATGTGGGGCAAAGACGAGCGTATAGACTACATTGTTCTGACAGGTGGGGGGGCATCTGTGCTTTGCGATTCCTTCCCGAAATTCAAAACGGCGGAATTAACAATAACCTCAAACGCATTTATGGCTAATGTGTATGGTTTTTACAAGTTAGGAAGGAGGATTTACGAACATGCAAGTTAAACTCATGCTTTCCCCTGATAAAGATTGGGACAGAAAAATAATAGAGTGGCTGAATAATGTGCCGCGTGGCTACAGGGCTACGATCATAAAAAAGGAACTCTATCAGGCAATAACAAGAGGGACGAAAGAGGATGCTTTCAAGCCTACTGTCAAACCCGCCTCTATTTCCGGTGGAGATAAAAAGGTGGACGGCATAGGTCAGTCCATTGAAAAAATGGTTAAAAAAAACGTGGAAAATTAAGGGTATAAATAAGATATTAAATTTTCACAGCACTAAAAATTAGGGTGTTGTCTCTTGCTCCTGTATGTAAAGACAAGGCTTGTCTTTACAATTCAGTATCGCCAAGAAAAAATGAAGTGTCTGGTAATACAGGCTTTCCGGTGCAAAGTTGCATAGTAAAGAATAGTGGTTTTTCTTGAAAATTCTTTACTACATACTAATACGTAAAGACAAGTCAAAACACAATTTTAAATCCAGTATTATCAACACTTTGAGTGAATTTTAGTGGTTGTCCTTACAATTGGTCTTTGTAAAGACATTTTTCACAATCCTGTATTATCAATGCTTTGAGCGCAATTTTGCTACAACGTAAAGAATAGTGGTTGTCTTTACTCTTGAATAGTATTCGCCAAAAAAAAAGAGTCGCCATAATATCATGTAGAAAAAAAATTATTGGAGGCGAAAAATATGCCGAGAGGCGAAAGAGACGAAAGCGTTATTAATGCAATAAACAAAGAGTTCGTTGAAATGGCAACTGGTATAATTAGCTATTATAGGAACGAATTTGGGGCTAAACTAAAGAGCGACAAACTAATATTGAAGCTATCAAAATGTGGCAACAAAAGATGTAAATCATGTCCTCACGGACCTTATTGGTATCGAGCCACTTTCAATAAAAAGACAAGGAAATGGATATTTAAATACATAGGGAGCTTAACAAAGAGCGTTATAAGAAATAAAGAAGAACAGGAATTATGGGACAGATACAAGTTTTACAATGACGAGATAAAGAGGATTAAGAAAGAGCGAAAAGAAAGGTTAAAAAAGGCGAGATAAGATGCCGCCGGTAATATATCTGAATGAAAAACACATAGGCAGGATAAAAAAGAACGAATCGGGGATACTCATTGCGATTAGGGACTACATGAGACTTCGTGGCTGGTTCGTTATCAGGATACAACAAGGATTGGGGTCGCATAAGGGGATATCTGACCTTATAGCGGTTAAAGATGGGGTAACCATCTGGATTGAGGTTAAGACGGCAAAGGGCAAGTTATCGAGATATCAGAAGGAATTTCAGGAGCAGATAACAACTTCTGGGGGCATATATATAGTAGCGAGAGGGCCGGAGGATGTGATTGAATTAGAAAAGGCATTGCCCCCCCTTTGTTATAAAGAGGGGCGAAACGATAAAGAAAATAAAAAGAAGGGGGCTTGGTGATAACTGAACAAAGGACGGAGTTTAACAAGAGAGCGGAGAGGGAACGCAACTCTAACGGAAAAAAGCTCAAAAAGATAAGGACATGCGAATGCGGGATTGTTCATACTGGTTATTATGGCGAGATATGTGCTATGTGTATGGTTTACAAAAGGGCTGGTGTGAGCGGGGGTGAAGCGATGGATGTTTTGAGTGAAGGTTGTTCGAATTTAATGTGAGAGGTGTGATGATGCCGAGAAAGAGAGTGACAGGGGTGCTTGCAAATTGCTTGCATTTTGAGCGTTGACTGCTTGCATTTTGTAAGCAAATTTGACACTAAATGATGCTCTATGATACTATATAACACTTTGTAACATATTGAAAAACATAGGAAATGCTTAAATCTTGGGGAGTCGTCCAATGGCAAGACGGCAGACTCTGGATCTGCTTATAGGGGTTCAAATCCTCTCTCCCCAGCCATATGACCGTAATTAGTGAATAGTTTTTAGGAATAATTAGTTTGTTTACTATTCACCATAGTTTATAGGTCCCATCGTCTAGAGGCCTAGGACATAGCCCTCTCAAGGCTAAGACACGGGTTCGAATCCCGTTGGGACTACCAAATCGAATTAGCCATCCAGCGTTTCTTATCTTTGAGCAGCTTTTAACTATCAGTAGTTTTGAGTTTTGTAACAAATTGGCTATCAAAGGTGGAGGAACTGTTATTTTATACTCAATTCAATAAGATTCACACCCGCCTACGCGCAGCAAGCATACAGGCAACCCTTTGGAGTTATCACAATAACAAAAGGTAAGGCAGAGGTATTAGCTTTCCAAATCAGAATTCTCTCATAACACGGTCATGATAGGAATGCCCCGACACTCAGATTAGTTCTAATACAATATATAATGGGTTTATGTGGTTATTAAATATCAAAAAATGATAAAATGTTAGTATTAATGGGAAAAACTATTGTCATAGCAAATCAGAAAGGCGGTGTGGGCAAGACGACTACTGCTATCAATCTATCTGCATCCATTGCCCTTGATAAGAAAGATGTGCTGGTTATTGATAATGACCCGCAGGGCAATCTTACAAGCGGCTTTGGCATAAACAGGGATAATCTGAACAGAAGCATTTACGATATTTATACCGGAAGATGTTCAATAGAAGAAGTCATAATCAAAAGCTCAATTGAACACCTTAGCATTATTCCATCTACGATAGACTTGCTCGCCGTTGAGTTAGAACTGGTCAACAAAGAAGCAAGGGAACATATTCTTTCAAAAGCTTTAATAGAAATAAAAGACAGATACCAATATATATTCATTGACTGCCCGCCTTCCCTTGGGCTTCTTACGCTCAACAGTCTCGTTGCGGCAGATTCGATAATTGTTCCTGTTCAATGTGAATATTATTCTTTGGAAGGGCTTGGACTCTTATCTAAAACCCTCAAACTTGTAAGGGGGTCTTTCAATCCTCAACTTGAATTAGAAGGCATAATTCTTACGATGTTTGATTCCCGCACATCTCTTTCTAATCAAGTTGTTAAGGAGGTTAGAAAATTTTTCAAAGCGAAGGTTTACCAGACACTCATCCCAAGAAATGTCATATTGGGAGAAGCACCAAGCCATGGAAAACCTGCCATCACTTACGATATCCGATCGAAGGGCGCTCAGAGTTATCTATCATTAGCAATGGAGGTGCTGCATGAAAGCAGCCTTAGGCAGAGGGCTTGAAGCATTATTGCCAGAAAGAGGGGATGAAGTCATCCAAATTGATATTGACAATATCATTCCATCTGAAGGTCAGCCTCGTAAGGTTTTTAGGGAAGAGTCGCTCAAAGAACTCTCATTATCCATCAAAGAAGCTGGCATTTTACAGCCCGTCATAGTATCAAGGCTTGGGGACGGCACATTCCAACTGATTGCAGGTGAGCGAAGGTGGAGGGCTGCAAGACTGGCGGGACTGGTTAAAATCCCAGCCCTTATCAAGGATGTCACTTCTCAGGCAGCCCTTGAGATAGCCCTGATTGAAAATATTCAAAGGGAGGAATTAAATCCAATTGAGACAGCCGAAGCCCTACAAAGACTCCATAGCGAATTCAATCTCTCGCAAGAGAAACTCTCACAAAGGGTTGGCAAAGACAGGTCAACAATTGCAAACTATCTAAGAATACTCAAACTGCCTGATGAAGTAAAATCTTATATCAATGATAACACCCTCTCAATAGGGCATGCAAAGGCTGTTCTTTCATTGCATAGCAAGCAGAAGCAGATAGAAGCCGCAAAAAAAATAACTAAACACGCTTTAAGCGTAAGGGCGGCAGAGGCTCTGTGCAAAAGGTTATCTGATGAACAACCGATAGGGAAAACAGAGAAGTTGCCGGAAGTTGCAGACCTCGAAGACAAATTAATCAGGGCGCTCGGAACGAAGGTAAGAATTCATCACAGGGGCAATAAAGGCAGGATAGAGATAGAATACTACTCATTAGACGAGCTTGACAGGCTGCTTGAGCTGTTTTTGAAAAAATAATTCTCCTTTTTGTGAGTGATAACTTTTTTAAATGAAAACCCGAAACCATGATATTGAAAAATCAAACTATAGAAAATATAATCAGCTTCCTATCAAGCTATCTTCACGGCAAATCTGCTGCACTGAGGCTCTCCCTGATAACCCTTTTCTCAAAGGGGCATCTCTTGATAGAGGATTTACCCGGACTTGGCAAAACAACTTTAGCTATAGCTATTGCAAAATCACTTGGTCTGGAATTGGGCAGGATTCAGTGCACAAGCGATCTGCTTCCATCAGACATAACCGGTCTTTCTGTTTATAACAAAAATTCAGGAACATTTGATTTTTATCAGGGACCAATATTCAATAATATTGTCTTGGTTGATGAGATTAACAGGGCAACCCCCAAAACCCAGAGCGCCCTTTTAGAGGTAATGGGGGAAAAACAGGCAACTATTGAGGGCAAAACTTATAAAATGCAGAAGCCCTTTTTTGTAATTGCCACCCAAAACCCTATTGAACAATTCGGCACCTTTCCGCTTCCAGAATCCCAGCTTGATAGATTCATGATGAAGATAAGCATCGGATATGCCTCCAGAAATGCTGAAATGCAGATATTGCAGTCAGGCAGCAGAAGGTCTGAATTATATAGCATACAACCTATCATCTCTATGGAAGACATCTTAAATATACAGCAGGAGATAAATAAGGGCATTTATATCTCTGAAAAAGTTAAGGGTTATATTCTCGATATAGTCGAAGCTACAAGGAATAACAAACATTGTCTTGGCGGGATATCCACAAGGGGAATGTTAGCCATCAGTGCTACTGCCAAAGCAAAAGCTTATTTCAGTGAAAGGGATTTTGTCATCCCCGAGGACATCAAAGAACTTGCCGAATATACGATACCGCACAGGGTCATCTTCAGGGAGGAATATGATACGCCCACCAAAAAGGAGATAATCTTATCTTTAGTAGGAAAAATACCGGCCCCCGTATAATAAAAATCACAAAGGCAGGATGGATTTATATTGCCATAACGCTGCTCTTAGGATTTTCTGCGGTCAACACAGGAAATAACCTAATTTATCTTATAGTCTCGGCATTCCTCAGCTTTATGATTATATCCGGCTATTTAAGCAGGGCCAATTTTGCAAAAATCCATATAGAAGTTGAAGTACCTGACGAAATTTATGCGAATAGTGAATTTGTGCTTAAGTTAAGACTCATAAATAAAAAGAGATTTATCCCTGCCTTCTTAATCAGAACAAACCTTTTAGGAAAAGAAATCCTCTTCCCTATCGTTCAACGAAATAATTTTGAAATCGGTTATCTCTCATTTCAATTCCCTCGGAGAGGCAAATTATCTATAGAGCAAATACTTTTATGTTCAGTATTTCCTTTCAACTTTTTTGTAAAGGGCTGCGAAATGAAAAAAGATATTGAGTTCATCGTCTTTCCCCAGATGAAGAAATGCGTGCATTCCTCTTATCTTGAGCACGACAAAAAGCTTACAGGCGATCGCAGTACCATGAGACATGGATTCGATTCCGAACCTATTTTCATAAGGGATTATGTGGATGGAGACCCGCTTAAATATATTCACTGGAAGGCTAGCGCAAAGACAGGCAAGCTAAAGACAAAGGAGCTCTCATCACAGTCTTATAAGCCTATTATTATAGATTTTGAATCCTTCTGGATAAAAGACACAGAGGAAAAAATATCCTGCATCGCATACATCATCAACTCTTCATTTAAAAAAGGGGTTTCAGTGGGTCTTAAAATAAATGGGGAGTTCTATAAGGATGGGATTTCGAGGCAGCATAAGATAAATATGTTAAAGGCTTTGGCGCTTTATGAAAAATAGCCCGAATACTATCAAAATAGAAAGCCTCGTTAGGTTTTTATCTTATGCAATCGGTATTCTGGGCTTTATCAGTATCTTTAGGAATATTGGTATAACTTATTCAGTTTTTTTTGCATCTCTCTTTGCCTTCTCTATTTATTTTGACATCAGACAGAAAAATCCACTGCCCAGATGGGCATTGAACATATTTTCTTTTGTCTTTGTTGTTATAGCATTTATGAGATTTACTATGGATGACCCTGTCAAGCCTGTAGTTGAAACCCTTTTAATACTTCTTGCAATAAAGTTTCTCGAGAAGAAATTTATCAGGGATTATATGCAGATTTATCTAATATCTGTCCTTCTGCTTGCAGGCTCCGCACTTCTTTCCTTAAATATAGGGTTTGCGGTGTATCTGTTAATAATGATGTTTTTATTGTCAATAGCGATAGTCTCGCTCACTTACTATTCTGAGGACAAAGATTTAATACTCAAGGCTGATACCATCAAGAGTCTTATACTGAAATCTACTATTATTCCTGCCATGGCTATACCTATCACAGTAATTTTATTCATCATTCTTCCCAGAACAAGCTATCCCCTCTTGAATTTCCTAAACAGAGAGACAGCGGTCACCGGGTTTACCGATAGTGTCAGGCTCGGCGGTATATCAGATATACAGATTGATGAGACAATCATAATGAGAATAAAAATAAAAGAAATAGCCCCTGAAAAGCTTTACTGGAGGGGGATAGTCCTTGACTTCTTTGATGGTATAAGCTGGAGAAATTCAGGCTCTGAAATATCTTCAATAACTGAGACCTTGGACATAAAAGGTCAGAAAATCGGTTATACCGTGTATCTTGAGCCATCCTACAACAAATATCTTTTTTTCTTGGATAAACCTCATATCAGATATCCAATCAAATTAACAGCATTTGATGACCTTACATACACACTCCGAGAAAATCTGAATCGCAGGATTAGATATGATGCAGAGTCGGTAATCTCAGAAGTACTGCCTGAAAGAGATATAAGCAAAGATAAATATCTTCAACTTCCTAAAATCAGATTTGAAAACATTATGGCAAAAGTCAAAGAAATAACAGAAAACAAAGATGAGCAATCTTCTGCAGAGGCAATCTTGAAATTCTTAAAATATGGGGATTACAAATATTCAGTTAAAAATTTACCTATAACCACTAAGCCTCTGGAGGATTTTCTATTTAATTACAAATATGGCAACTGTGAATATTTCGCTTCAGCCATGACCTTGATGCTTAGAATGAGAGGCATACCGGCAAGGATTGTAGGAGGCTATAAGGGCGGGTATTACAATGCAATGGGCAAGTATTACGCAATCCCCCAGAAGAATGCCCATGTATGGGTAGAAGCATATTTTGAAAAAAAAGGCTGGTTCAGATTCGATCCTACACCTTCTGTTGCAGCCGATTATTCGCCCTTGCTTACAGGATTCTCTAAATTAAGGATAATCCTTGACACAATAAATTTTCACTGGAATGCTTTCATATTAAATTATGATTTTCGAAAACAAATGAGCCTGCTTAATAAAATCCGCATTAATATACAGCGCCCCCAATTCGATTTTGCTTATGCTAAAGAGCGCACAGTCCAAAACGTGCCTTTTTTGATAGGTTTTTGTTTAATTGTTGCCTTTGGCTACTTTTTCATACTCAAAAGAAAGACCTATGAAGAAAAAATAATGGCTCAGTTTTTGTCCATGATGAAAAAGAAAGGGTATGAAAAAGATAAGTGTGAAGGTCTTGAGGAGTTTGCACATAAGATAGAGGCTGATGAAATAAGAGTTAAGGCAATCACTTTTATACAGATATTCGAGAGCCATTTTTATAGAGATAAAAAGCTAACACGACAGGATTATCATAGATTAAAGTTAATGCTTAAGAATTTGTGTTAGCATCAAAAAATAATTTTAGTAATATTAGAGGTCTTAGTTGAAAGTCAGCACTCAAGGTGCGCAATGTGTAGAGTTGACCCTTTGATCTCAGGCATTCGATATTTTGTTATCCTATCCAGCTTGTCCCAGCAGATATTAAGCAGGGAGCAGGAATCCAGAAGAGTTCCTTAATTAAATCACTCAATTTAGGTATTGATTTTTTAATACCCTAATGCTTATGCTTTTTTATATATTAATAATTATAGTGAGATTATAAAATTTAACCATGTTAATTAATAAGATAAAATCCTCGAGCAGGTTTATTGCCGGACTTGATGTCGGCACGACAAAAATATGCATGACCATAGGTGAAGTCACTAAAGACGGCATCTCAATTATTTCTGTCAATACAACCCCGTCTGCCGGGCTCAAAAAGGGCGTTGTTGTGGATATAGATGCTACGGTTAATTCCATAAGAAGGGCTATTAATGATGCAGAAAAATATACTGGCAGAATAGTCAGCGAGGTTTTTGTTGGGATAGCCGGAAGTCATATAAAGAGCTTCGTAAGTTCAGGCTCTGCGGTTATCAAGGGCAGTGAAGTGACTGTTGAAGATGTGGAAAGGGCTATTGATGCGGCAAGCGCTGTTGATGTTCCTTTAGACAGGGAAATAATACAGATTATTCCAACTGATTTTATATTAGACGGGCAGAGCGGAATAAAAGACCCTGTGGGCATGGCAGGACATAGGCTAAATGTTAATGCCTTCATTATAACAGGAGCTGTAACCTCAATCCAGAACCTCCTTAAGTGTTGTCAGGGGGCGGGACTTGAGGTCAAAGACATTGTATTGCAGCCCCTTGCATCTGCAGAGGCTTCTATCGTTCCACAGGAGAGGGAATCAGGAATTGCACTTATTGATATAGGCGGCGGGACGACTGATATTGCTATATATAAAGATAATTGGCTTAGGCATGTGGTCGTTTTTGGGATTGGAGGCAATCATTTTACAAATGACCTTTCCGTTGTTCTGAGGCTTTCATTTCAGGAGGCTGAGAGGATTAAAATCAAGAATGGATATATTTTGCCTGAAATTGCTGATAAGAACAATGAAGTTGATATTGAAGCGATAGATGGTCAGATAAGGAAAATCCCTCAAAAATACATATCTGAGGTTTTACTTCCCAGAAGCGAGGAATTACTCGAACTTATTAATAAAGAGATAACAGCGATCAACACCGAGGGAGTTCCTATCTGCGGGGCGGTGCTGACAGGCGGAGCATCGCTTCTTCAAGATTTTGAAAGGCTCGCAGAGTCCGTTCTCTCAATGCCTGTCAGGATAGGTTATCCTGAAGTTATCGTCAACGCCCATAATCCTAAATTGTATTCTGGCAAGGCTGAGCATCCATGCACTTTAAACAGCCTGAAACATGAATTTAATCATCCAATGTACACAACAGGCATCGGACTGGTCATATATGGGGCAGAATCCTTCTTCTCGGCTGAAAGCGCTTTTATGCAGAATGATTCCTCTGCCGGCATAGTAAATAAAATGACAGGTTGGTTTAAAAACATATTAAGAAAGATGGGAGGCTAATGTGTTTGAACTGGAGCAAGCTGAAAGAATGATAGCAAAAATTAAGGTTATCGGAGTCGGGGGTGGAGGATGCAATGCGGTTAATTGCATGCTTTCTTCTTCGATTTTCGGCGTAGAGTTCATAGCAGTAAACACTGACAGTCAGCATCTTGAGATGTCTTTAGCCCCATTAAAGGTGCAGATTGGCGCAGAGCTTACTAAAGGGCTTGGCGCAGGCGCTAATCCTGTAATAGGCAAGCAGGCAGCAATTGAGGATAAGGATACACTGATGGCTTGCGTTGAGGGTGCTGACATGGTGTTTATTACTGCCGGTATGGGTGGAGGCACAGGCACAGGCGCATCCCCTGTAATCGCAAGTCTCGCAAAGGAACTCAAGATACTTACAGTTGCTGTTGTTTCAAAACCATTTTATTATGAGGGCAGAAAAAGGACACTAAATGCAGATGATGGCATTAATCAATTGAAGAAGTATGTTGATACATTAATTATCCTACCAAATGATAAGATTCACAAGGTTATTGAGAAAGGGACCCCCTTAATGAGGTCATTTGCAATAGCAAATGATGTTCTCATGAATGCAATACAAGGCATTTCAGATATCATTTCTGGTCAGGGCTATGTAAATCTTGATTTTGCCGATGTCAAGACTATTTTAGAGGATGCTGGCAAGGCAGTGATAGGGATCGGGATCGGCAAGGGGCAGGAGGCTGCAATAGATGCTGCAAAAAAGGCAATCGCAAACCCCCTTTTAGAGGATTCATCGATAGAAGATGCTAAAAGAGTTTTGGTAAATATAACAGGGGGTCTCAATCTATCTCATACGGATATTGAAAATGTGGCATCGCATATTCATGACTCCGTCCATGAGGAGGCAAATATCATTTTGGGCGCTGTCATTAATCCTGATTTGGAAGATGAGATAAAGGTGACAGTAATTGCTGCTGATATGGAAAGCAGGCAAAAAATCGTTTTGCCGAAATTGACCAAAAACATTAAGACATGGCAGCCAGAAAAAGAGTTGTCTATAGTGAGCGGCTCCAAAAAAATATTGTCAAAGAATATCGAACTGACCCAGTTAGTTGATAATGATAAATCTGCTCAGCAAACAGAATTAATCACCGAGCCTCTGTCAGAAAAGAAATCTATAGATGAACCTGTAGACATTTTAGAAGATGATTATGATACCCCGACATGTTTAAGGAAAAAAGGGTGAGATAAAATTAACAGGCGGCTCATAGAAAAGGCAGATTATCTACTTTCAAAAGAAAGAGGAACGATATTTAAGGATCACGGAGGGAGACTCAGCATCTGCCTTGTTTATCCGAATACATACCACGTAGGAATGTCAAACCTCGGCTTCCAAGGCGTATACAATCTTCTTAATAAAAGGTCCGATACGGTTTGCGAGAGGGCATTTCTGCCCATTGAAGATGATATCGAAGAGCATCTAAGAACCAAAACCCCCGTGTTTTCCCTTGAATCCAAAATGCCGATAGATAGGTTTCAAATTCTTGCATTCTCCCTCCCATTTGAGAACGACTATCCGAATATCCTTAGAATATTAAAGATATCAAATATCCCCTTTTGTTCTAATGAAAGAAATAAATATCATCCGCTCCTGATCGCCGGCGGCGCCTGTATGTTTTTCAATCCTGAACCTGTTGCCCCCCTTTTTGACCTCGTATTTATTGGAGAGGCAGAGGACTCTATCAATGAATTTATCGAAATCTTAAATTCCAACCCCAAAATAGGGCTTTATGATAGGCAAATGTCAGAAGATGGTCACAAAAAAGGAATAGAAAAATTGGCACTGGATATCAAAGGTGTTTATGTGCCTGATTTTTATAAGATTAATTATGATCAAAATGGTGCAATATCTGAAAGGACTTCATCATATAACGCCCCCCCGATTATAGAAAGAAGGTGTGTAATGGATTTGAATAGCTCCCCAATTTCCCATGCTATTGTCACCCCTGAGACCGAGTTTGCTAATATGAGCCTTATGGAGATTATGAGAGGCTGTCCTTGGAAATGCAGGTTCTGCATGGTTGGGCATGTCTTTAATCCCCATAGGAGGAAGGCTTTTGATGTGGTCGTAAGAGAGATAGAGGATTTACAAAAGACCTCAAAGAGAATAGGACTGATTGGTCCTTCTCTAAGCGATTATCCCGGCATTGAAGATATCCTGAAAATAAAGGGTGTTGATTTTTCGATAACATCCCTAAGAGCAAGCCCAAAGAGTGAGGTTCTTATCGAAACCATGAAAGGACACAAGAGTATTTCGATAGCCCCCGAAGCTGGAACTGAGCGTCTAAGAAAGGCCATTGATAAAAAAATCACAGAAAATGACATTCTGGGGATTTCAGGGACTATACTTAGCTCGGGGATAGAATCTCTGAGGCTTTATTTTATAATAGGACTTCCAACTGAGACCGCAGATGATATTTCAGCCATCGTAGAACTCGCCAAAAAAGTCAGGTCTTTATCCGATAAAGGCACGATTATTTTAAGCGTCAACACCTTTGTCCCCAAACCATTTACCCCCTTTCAGTGGCATCCTATGGAACCATTGGGTTCCCTAAAAAATAAACTGAAGTTTATAAAAAAATCACTCAACGTGATCAAAGGTATCAGGGTTTTTCATGACCTTCCTAAATATGCTCAAATGCAAGGGTTATTCGCTGTTGGGGATCGAAGAATAATGAAAGTTCTTAGCGCAATGATTGATATAGACAACTGGCAAAAAGCTGCTCTTTCGGCGGGAATAGACATTGATTATTACCTATCCAGAAAGAAAAGGT
>JBBIKS010000006.1:0-94303 GCA_037445375.1 Nitrospirota bacterium
TATACAGCGCCATCATATTCTATTCTTAATGGTCTTGCCATGAGAAATGTCAAAATTAAAGACCTGACGAAAGCGCAAATTTAGAAGGTTTCCTTAATAAAATTGCTCAATTTAGGTTATAATAATAATATGATTAGAAGGTTTGGTTTAATAATTTTATTACCAGTTTTACTCATCTTTTTAATTACATCCTGCGCCCCGCGGCATATTGAGAAGCCTTCGTTTGCTGATGCGGATTTGAATAAGCTTCTTGATGCAATGTCAGATGTCTCGGCTATAGAGGCGGTTATATCTATGGAATATGAGAAACAGCACAATCTAATGCGGGGGGATGCATCATTGGCTATTTCCGAAAATCAAATCGATCTTAAGGTATATTATTTGGGTTTTTTAGCAGGTTATCTCAAGGAAAACAATGGTGTAGTTGAATCATCTCAGAAACTTGATAAAAACAAAAGCACACTACTCATAGATGGATTGAAAAACAGCTTTTTATGGTGGAAGATTAAGGATTATAATGTCACTGATGAAGGAGAATTTTATACACTTAAAAATTACAATCGTAAAATACTTGTTGATAAAAAGACTTTGCTCCCGGTTCAGCAAACGATGGAGCTTTATAACGGAGATGAATTAAAGATAATATATAACTCGCCCGCGAAAGTTGAGCAAACTGACTCAGGTGATAAAAGACTTTCTTCTATTGGTTTATGGTATCAATCTGGCATGAGGATAGAATTAAATAATCATTTGCTTAAGATACAGATTAAGTCCTATAGTATAATCTCAAAATCTGTTCTTGCCCCTGACTAAAAAAATCTTTTAAAGCTATTTCGAGGAGATGTCTAAATGACAAGAAGCATAGTATCTGAGACATTGCTTGCCTCAGTTGATTTTAATTCTTGGATAGAAAACACCTTTACTATTAGTTCAGATAACAAAAGGATTGCATATCTTTCGAAGGACAAAAGAAAGTTTTTTGCAGTTATTGACGGTATAGAAGGCAAAAGGTATGACTACATTGCTCATGACAGCTTCGCTTTTAGCCAGAATGGTGAAAATATTGCCTATATTGCGGAATCTGATAACAAGTATTTTGTTGTTGTTAATAGAGATGAAGGCAAACATTATGAAGATATTGGCAAAGGCTCTCTAACATTCAGTCCGGACGGTAAAAGGTTTGCTTATGTTGTAAAAGAAAACAATAAATGCTTTGCTGTAATAGACGGTGAAGAAAAAAAACATTATGAAGATATTGGCAAGGGCGCACCGACTTTTAGCCCTGACGGAAGGAGGGTAGCATATATAGCCTTATCTGGTAACCAATGCTTTGTTGTTGTTGATGATGAAGAAAAGAATTTATATGACAACATCAGGGATGGAAGTCTTACTTTCAGTCCGAACAGCGAGAGGTTTGCCTATGTTGCATATTCAGGTAAATATTCTTTTGTGGTTTTGGACGATAAAGAAGGACGACAATATGATGACATAAGAGACGGCAGGCTTATATTCAGCCCTAATAGTAAACATTTGGCACATATTTCTTTAATTGGTAATTCTTGCTCTGTCATTTTAGATGGTAGTATGGGAAAGCCTTTCCGCAGTATTGATAAAGAAAGTATAACCTTCAGCGCAGATAGCAAAAGATTCGCCTATGCTGCCTTGCAAGGCAATGCATGTTTAGTGGTCGTTGATGGTATAGAAAAAAAGCTTTTTGCCGGCATCGGTGGAGGTACGCCTGTTTTCAGCCCTGATAACAAACAGGTTGCTTATGTCGGCAAGATCAATAATAAATGTTATTTGGTTCTCAATGATGAACTGGTTAAAGTGCACGATGACATTATAAAAGACACCCTTATCTTCAGCCCTGATAATGAAAGAATCGCCTATGTTGCAATAGCACGTGGTAAATGGTTTTCAAGCGATAAATGTTTTGCAGTAGTGGATGGAGAGGCAGAAAAAATCTATGATGATATTAGAGACGGCACCCTTATTTTTAGTCCAGACAGCAACAAAACAGCATATATAGCGCGTCTAAAGGAAAAATATTATGTGGTAATGGATCGGGAAGAAGGAATTCTATATGATAATATAGTCCTGACTTATCGCCGAAAAAATAATAAACTCATTACAAGCGGGTTTTCTTTTACCCAATCTGGAAATCTGCAATATTTTGTTTTCAAAGGCAAAGATCTTTATCGAATAGAGGAAAAAAACCAATAATGTTGAAAGAATTGCTTATAATTCAGGCCTTTTATTTTTGCTCGAGAAATATGCCTCAATTGCCTTCTTTGCTATTGGCGCGGCTGTCGCCCCTCCGCTTCCGCCATGTTCCACAAAGACTGAAACAGCTATTTCGGGTTTATCCACAGGAGCGTACGCAACAAACCAAGCGTGATCCATAAACCTTTCACCTGAAACCTTTTTCCCCTTGCTGACAACCTGTGCAGTGCCTGTCTTCCCTGCGATATTTATTATGAAAGACCTTGAACCTTGAGCCGTCCCATTTGGTTCATTAACTACTCCCGAAAGTGCATTTCTTACAATACGGATGGTTTCAGGTTTGATATTGAGCCTTTCAAGAGGTTTATGGTTTCCCATTGTAAAGGTAGGCTTATATATATGACCACCATTGGCGAAGGTGGCTGTCATCATAGCTGCCTGAATAGGCGTCATTGTAATAAATCCTTGACCTATAGCAGAAATGAATGTGTCTCCTAAATACCATGGATGTTTTATTTTTTCGTTTTTCCATTGAGCATTCGGGATTAACCCCTTTTTCTCTTTTAATGGTGTTATTTCAACGCCGGTTTCCCGCCCAAGCCCAAATAAGACGGCGTATTTATAAATCTTATCAATCCCCAATCTCTTGCCGATCTCATAAAAATATACATCGCATGATTCCACAATAGCCTTGTGCATATCAACACTGCCATGACCACCCTTCTTCCAACAGCCGAAAGTCCATTTGCCGTAATTAAGACCACCAGTGCAGTTAATTTTGGTATGAGGGTCTATCACACCTTCTTCAAGTGCAGCAATTGCAGTTATTATTTTAAAAATCGAACCCGGAGGATACTGGCTTTGTATTGCTCTATTAAGCATTGGTTTTTTTTTGTCGTAAATAATTGACCCCCATTCCTTAGGGCTTATACCCCTTGAGAAAACATTTGGGTCAAAGGATGGCAGGCTTACCATGGCAAGAATTTCCCCAGAGTCGGGCTTAATTGCCACTAAAGCTCCATTTTTATTGGCAAATGCATCTTCTGCCGCCTTTTGGACATTAATGTCAATGCTTAACCTTAAATCCTTTCCCATTTCCGAGTTTATTTCTTGAAGCATTTTCAATTCCCTTCCGATAGCATCAACCTCAATAACCCTTTTACCTGATAGACCCCTTAGATATTTGTCGAACAACTTCTCAATTCCCCATTGACCTGTAAATGCATCGGGGGGCAGATGTCTTAAATCAGGGTCATCCAATTGTAGAGGATTAATTTTTCCAAGATAACCAATAACATGCGAAGCTACTCTCCCGTAAAGATATTCCCGTGAAACTTCTGTTTCTATAAAAAGTCCCGGAAAATCTGACTTTCTTGATTCTATACGAGCTATTTCTATAAAACTCAATCCTTGCTTGAGTTTTATCGGAATAAAAGGACTAATATTTTTTTTAAATTTTTGTTCCATTTCTTTAGAGTCTATACCGATAAGCTTTGAGATACCGTTTATGTCAGGGTAGTTATGTTTGTCTAAAACTATTGATACACTGAAAAATGGTATATTTTTAACGAGGGCATTACCTGCTCTATCATATATAATACCCCTTGCAGCAGGTGTCTTTAATATCCTAAGTCTATTGTCTTCAGACATTTTCTTATATTTCCTGCCCTCAATAATTTGGAGCTGCCATAATCGGAGGCATATTATCAGCAAAAGACCGATTATAATATAGAAGCCTATATTTGCACTTTTTTGAATCATATTTATTTGTTTTCAGTAGGCTTTAATAATATGCCGAAAGGCATGTTTATCAATGCTTGAAGAAGAATCATCTGCACAACATAATAAATGCTTATCCTAATATCATTGAAGATTATCCTTAAAATAATCTGCATTAACCCATCAAATATCGTAAGGAAGAAAATTACAATAATACCCAATATAGTAGTCCATTTGAAAAAGACACTTCCAAACAATACGGCACTGAAAAAACCGACCAGTCCTTTGCTTAGACAAGACGGACCAACTATTGAACCTGATATTATATCGTCTAAAATACCGATTGAAGCTCCAAAAACGGCACCTTTGATTTCCCATTCACTGGCTGGGAATTCTTCCTTTTTGGTTGTCTTTTTGGCGATATGTAGAACAAAGGCATAAACGACTAGAATATTAAAATTTAACGGGTATCCGAATGCGGATATCTGACTCTGTAATGTGAAGGCAAAAAAGATAAATATAAGCCACTTTATCACAGATTTTAGCCACCAATCATCAGATAAATACTCCAGACTAAAAAACTTCTTTTAATTTTAGGTTTAATTTTCATTTTGCTATGATCAAATTCTATAAAGAGTATATCTGGAGAGGTTACGCACTTTCTATCTATTTTTTATCACTGTATGGTTTTAGAATAAGAACCTCTTCAATCTTCGCGTCTGACTGAAAAGGCATCACTTCAAGATATTGAAAAAAATCTGTACGCTCTGCTCCTATGTAGCTAACGATACCAACAAAGATACCGGGAGGGAATATTCCATCAAGCCCTGATGTTATGACAAGTTCATCCTTTTGAACAGGTTCCCCAGGTGGTATGTATTTAAGCAGACAGTAACTACGTCCTGTGCCAGAAACGATTCCCTCATGTCTGCTGTTTTGCAGTCTAACCGCAACAGAGAAATTAGGGTCTTTCAAAAGTATTATCTCAGAATAATTATCTCTTACAGTATGAATTTTACCCACAAGACCATTAGCAGTAATTACTGCCATATCCTTCTTTATATTATCTTCTTTGCCTTTGTCGATTATCATTGTATTGAATAATCTGTCATAACCTCTTGCAATCGGCCTTGCAGTTGTAAAAAAAATAAGGCTGTTTTCTTTCAAAGCAAGAATATTTTTTAATCTCTTATTTTCAAGCATAATTTCACTATATATCTGCCTCTCGATCTTAAGTTCGGCTAACTGTCTTTTGATATCCTCATTTTCTTTGATCGAACTGTAAAGGTTAGTAAAAGTTTTATGAATATATGAAGTTGTTAGATTAAATGTATCAAGAGGATATAGCAATATTTCATTTAATAGTGAATGGCTTTTCTTTTGATATGATAAGATGAAAAGTGCAATAAATAAAAGAAGAATCAAGATTGTGAATCTTCTTCTGTTTTTAAGCATAGTCTTTCCTACGTTCTCAAATTTTTTAGGTTATTTGATGTTTTAAAAAAGCCTTATGACAAAATAAAAATGTTATATGTTAAGACATTTGATTGCTGCACGCAATTCGGAGATGAAAAACAGGCAATATATTTTATTCAAATAAATATGCTTTTTAAAATTTAATTAATTTGTAGCTAATGCAACTCGCCTAAGAAGGTCTAACTTATCAAGCATGATGCCGCAGCCCCTCACAACAGCAGTAAGGGGATCATCAGGAAGAACTACGGGAACTCCGGTATGCTCCTTAATAAGAACATCAAGACCTTTCAGCAAGGCTCCGCCTCCTGCCAAAACAATTCCTCTATCAACAATATCCGCACCAAGTTCTGGAGGGGTGTTTTCGAGGGTAACTTTTATTGTATCGAGAATCAGATTTACACTCTCCTGAAGTGCTTCTCTTATCTCAGAGTCAACCACACTAATTCCCTTAGGAATGCCGGATATAAGGTCTCTTCCCTTTACCTCCATTGATTCAGTCTTACCGAGGGGGCATGCAGAGCCAATCTCAATTTTAATTTTTTCAGCAGTCCTCTCTCCGATCAGTAGGTTGTATTTACGCTTAATGTAAGCCATGATTGCCTCATCCATCTTATCGCCGCCGACCCTCACAGCTTTGCTGTAAACGATCCCATCAATAGAGATCACAGCAACATCAGTGGTTCCACCGCCGATATCTACGATCATATTGCCGGAAGGCTCTCCGACTGGCAACCCAACCCCAACCGCAGCCGCCATAGGTTCTTCAATGAGATAGACCTCTCTTGCGCCTGATGCGCTCGCTGCATCCTTTACCGCCCTTTGTTCAACCTGAGTAATTCCTGAAGGAACTCCAATTATAACCCTCGGCGAGACAAAGCTCCTTCTATTATGTGCCTTCTTGATGAAGTATTTCAGCATCTCTTCTGTTGCATCAAAGTCGGCAATAACGCCGTCCTTCATTGGTCTTATGCTGATAATATTTGCTGGGGTCTTTCCCAGCATCTCCTTTGCTTCAAGCCCTACAGCAACAGGCTTCTTATTATCTCTCCTGAGCACAACAACAGACGGTTCATTGCATATTATGCCCTTCCCTTTAATATAAACAAGTGTATTTGCAGTGCCAAGATCTATAGCAAGGTCATTAGAAAACGCTCCTAACAGCTTTTGAAATAACACTTTTATCCTCCACTATTTGTTCTAAATAATAAAATTAAATTATCTTCCGCAACCGAATACATTCTAATTTATCCAAATAATATTCTACATTACAAATATACTTAATGGCAAAGATAAATTAGGTTTTTTCTTATTTCAAGTTGGCAAAGATTAGCCCTTGATGGGAAGGTGTTGTAAACAATGAGTTTTTATCACCTTTAAAAAACCCTATTTAATACCGCATTATTCCAAAATCTAAGGACATTAAAACCCTAATAGACTATCAAACGGTAGGGTCTTTTTTCAAGAAAAAGCTAATAACCAGAATCTACATTTAAATTTTTCCATGCCTTGTTTTGTCTGTTATTGCTGGAACGTCATGAACAAAGCGAAGTAACAGTTAGTGCCAATCTGCTTGATAAACCGCAAAAAACTGCCCAATTTATTGAACATTAACAAAGTCAGTATTAGCCCTTTACAAATAAGGTTGACGGACTGCAAGGTAAAATGCTATAATTTTATTAATAATTTTAGAAGTTTTTGCACTGCACGAGGCTACAAAGACTTTTTGACTTTGTGGCTTTTTTTATTTATGGCTTCTGATATTTAGGTCTTAAAAGAAGGAGGTAAAAAATGGAACAGGGAACAGTGAAGTGGTTCAACGACAGCAAAGGTTTTGGCTTTGTTACAAGTGAAAGCGGAAGTGATGTGTTTGTTCATCATACATCAATTCAAGGCAATGGCTTCAAAAGTCTCGCCGAAGGCGACAAGGTCAGCTTTGATACCGAGAAAGGCCCGAAAGGTCCTAAGGCGATCAATGTAGTGAAACTGTAATTTGGTTTAAAAAGGTGTCCCTCCCTTGCGGATGGGCACCTTGATTTGGAGAGATATGAATTATAGAAAAAATCCTATCATGATGGAGAGATCGCAGAAGAGAATTGATGCAAAAACAATTGCTGCTCAATACCCAGAGGTTTTGAACATTGTAGTCAACATGACTTATAGCCAGAGAGGAATAAGAAATGGGTTGATAAGAACAATGCATTATTCTCCGAACAGTTATGCTTTTTTCTATGTAAACTGTCTAAGCA
Organism: Nitrospirota bacterium; assembly: GCA_037445375.1. GTDB lineage: Bacteria > Nitrospirota > Thermodesulfovibrionia > Thermodesulfovibrionales > Dissulfurispiraceae > DYHD01. Next base: position 7,665 of record JBBIKS010000006.1, read on the forward strand.
AGGAATGCAGTGATGGTGGATTCGATTTTAGTCAGGTTATTGCATCAATGATCAGAAACCACAAAGAAGCTGCCACCGGAACACTTAGTTGTGAAGACAGTGACCTTTCTAATGACCACGCTGGTATTGTCTATGAAGTTTCAATTAAGTATGTTTAAGAGCGTTGAGACTTTTGAGTAATACCGAGTTTGCTCGCCCCCAGAGCGAATCTCATCGCAGTCAACAGCAAGCAAGAACAGCACATCTCAGCCCCCGTTTTGTAGTTCCCCAAGATGGACATAAGAGAATCCTTGATCGCGGTAATAGACATGTCATTTCTGCTTCAAACCGCAAACCAAAGTTTACAACTAAAACAAATAGAAGGTGCGATTTTCTTTAGCCTGAATAATGCATTTAAATCTAAAAGAGCAGGCATGGATAAACCGAAAAACCTTTGTCCTGAAACACCTTGAACATGCAATGCTGCAATCCCTGATTGAATAGTCTTATACTACTCAAATATGCGGATTGCAGCATTGCATAAAGATAATCCTGTTGAATACAAAGGATTAGAGGGTATTTATGCATGCTGCATAGAAATCTAATCACATGTTTCGGGTTAATTACCATTGTCATGCTATTGGTTTCCTCATGTATTTTTTGAATATCATTGATTAGGAAGCCTTAACAGGCAATTGACTGCCTGTCTCAAATAGGTAAGGGTGATGGTAAACGACTGCTATGCATGTGAAAGATATACTTGTTGTGGCATTAATAAATTATTCAATCGGCATCTTGAAATTTGAGCAGGGTGCCTTTTTTTGAGCCGTATCTAAAGACAGTTATGCCTTTCAAGCCCTTTTCGTAAGCAAGCTTGTAAGCCTTTGCAATATTTTTTTTTGTTGCCGTGGACGGTAAATTTATAGTCTTTGAGACAGCATTGTCAGTGTATTTTTGAAAGGAAGCCTGCATTTCTATATGCGCCTCTATTGGAATTTCCATAGCATTTCTAAAAACCCTCCTGACCTTAGAAGGAATTTTTTTTATGCCCTTCGCACTGCCAGTTTTATAAATCTTGTTTAATATTTCCTCTTTGAAAAATCCATATCTTTTAGCAGTCTGAAGGAAATATTTATTAATTTCAAAAAACTCTGCGTCAAGTATAAACCTCTTATAAGCGAGCATGAATAAAGGCTCTATCCCGCTGGAGCAGTCAGCAATTAGTGAGAGAGTGCCTGTTGGTGCAATTGTGATGAGGGTTGCATTTCTTACTCTTGGCATTCTTGGGGCATCATAGATAGAGCCTTTGAAATTGGGGAAAACTCCTCTTTTTTCAGCTATTTTAGTTGATGCATTTCTTGCTTCATCCCTTATGAATCTCATAAGGTCTCTTGCCAGCAGAAAGGATTTGTCATATTCATATGGCAGCCCTAACAATATAAGCATATCAGCCCAGCCCATAACACCAAGACCTATCTTTCTGTTTCCTTTGTGCATGATCTCAATTTCCTTGACAGGATATACATTTACATCAATGGCATTGTCGAGAAGTCTCACCGCAGTATTTATGTCTCTTTTAAGCTTATTCCACTCTATGCAATCGGTTATTGTCTTATAATCAACGGAATCTTCAGGGATATTTTGGATTTGCATGCTGCGAGTCTCCCTTACATATTTGGAAAGATTAAGTGACCCCAAAACGCAGGCTTCATAAGGAAGGAGCGGTTGTTCGCCGCAGGGATTCATGCTTTCTATTTGTCCTATATGAGGAGTAGGATTTGCTCTATTCACATTGTCAATAAAAATCAAACCTGGATCGCCTGTTTCCCATGCACTTTGGACTATTTCATCAAATACTTTTTTTGCCTTTATTTTCTTGGCAACCCTGCCATCTCTCGGATTTATAAGGCTGTATTCACTACCGCTTTTTAAGGCTTCCATAAATACATCAGTTACTGCTGCAGAGATATTAAAATTTGATAACTCACCAATTGTTCTTTTTATTTTAATAAATTCAAGGATATCAGGATGGTTTATTGCAAGAATCCCCATGTTCGCGCCTTTCCTTGCACCCCCTTGTTTAATGACCTCTGCTGCCGCATTATAAATCTTCATAAAAGACACGGGACCACTTGCCGCTCCTCTTGTTGATCTCACAATATCTTTATTTGGTCTCAATCTTGAGAAAGAAAAACCTGTTCCGCCGCCACTTTGAAGAATGAGGGCGGCATTTTTAAGTGTATTGAATATTCCAGCCATAGAGTCCTCTATAGGCAGGACAAAACAAGCAGCGAGTTGGCCTATTGGTGTGCCTGCATTCATAAGAGCAGGTGAATTTGGAAGAAATCTCAAGGATGACATTATTTCATAAAACTCTTCTTCAATGACCTCAGAATCATTATTATAAAGTCCTTCTGCCTGAGCAATGTGATGTGCAACCCTTCTAAACATCTGCTCGGGTGTCTCGATTGGCTTATCCAGATCATCCCTCAAAAGATATTTGCTTTTAAGAATAGTGATGGCTTTTTCGGTTAGTTCCATAAAATAATATTAGCAGAAATCATTGAGTTGTCAAAACATTTATGCTGTCAAAAATATCAAAAATTGCGTGAAACTGAGAAGCATGCTTCAATATAAGTGATGCTTATTAAAGAGCTGTCAAAAAATACTACAAAATCATACGCTTGAGCATTATTTAGCATAACAATAATGCTCAAGCGTCTTGCAACGATTTCTGGAGAAGTAAATGGAGGATCGCGACTTAAAGATTCTTACTTTATTTCCAGATAGAATTTAGCAGATTTTTCAGGATTGCTTCGCCAAGCTTTTTTTCTGTTTCTGCAGCCCCGATAAGAGCAATAGACGATAGATTGAAGAAAGAATCAAGAAAGTTCATATGCTAATTCATAATTGTAATACATTAGGAATTTATGAATAAAAAAACAAATATCACTTATTAGGAAGGATAAAACTAAAGGTACTGCCCTTGCCGTAAATGCTCTGAACCCATATCCTGCCTCCATGCGACTCAACTATCTCTTTTGCTATCGAAAGACCAAGCCCAGAGCCTTTATGATCACTAATTACCCGATAGAAAGCATCAAAAATATAATGCTGTTTTTTTTCAGGAATGCCGATGCCATTATCTTCTACTTGAACAAGAACTCCTTCATTTGTATTTTTTAGCCTTATAGTAATTTTTCCATTTGGATTAGTATATTTAATTGCATTATCAAGGAGGTTAGATATAACCCTCTTTATCATGTTTTCATCTGCATGTATTATTGGTATTGAAGTTTTCTCAGTTTCAAATAATAAGGCGATGTTCTTTTCGTTGGCTTTTAAGGCTATATTTTCAACTTGTCTTGAGATGATATTAGATAAATTAATTTCCTTGATCTGTGGAACGGATTCTTTTGCTTCAAGTCTGGAAAATTCCAAAAAATCGCTTATAAGATTTTCTACCGTTTTGAGTTCATCAAATATTATCTTTAAGTATTCATTTTGGTTTTCGAGTTTGCCTGATAATATTCTTGAGGTAAAACCGATAGATGTATTGATTGAGTTCTTCATATCGTGGGCAAACATTGCAAGGATGTTCTTTCTCTCCCTTTCAAGCCTCTTAATTTCAGTCACATCCCTGAATATCTCCACCCCACCAATAAATTTCCCATCTGAATCATAAAGAGGAGCTACGCTGACTAAAAGAGTGACGATCTCGCCTGATTTTTTTATAAATATTTTCTCTTTCGCGGTTGCAGACTCTTTTTCCAAAAAGGCATGTTTGAATAAAGGACATGCTTCCATGCCATACTTTGGATGAAATATTTCATGATGGTATTTGCCGATTACCTCATCTCTGGAGAAACCGGTAATTACTTCAGCAGCCTTATTAAAATCCACGGTGGTGCCAGATTCATCAACTGTTGTGAAGCCTATGGGGAGGTTTTTTACTATTGTTTCGTATATCTTCTGCTTGATCATTTTTTAATAATCCTGCTAATTGTCTTTGTGTAATATAATCTATCATCATATTTTAATTCAATTACAAGGGCATGCCTGAGTTAAAATCTAATGTTTTCAGAGATTTGGTTATCAGGTTGATTCAAGCTAAATTAAGCAATTCTATAAAGTAATTTTTTCTAATAACAGGCAGGACCGTTCATCATTAATCACCAGTTGCTCAGGACAGCCCTCTCGGCTGTCCTATGTTTGCGAATAAAATCGCTCAATTTAGGTTCAATATTTTAGTCTGAGAAATATACTCAGCAAGAGGGTAGGGGTAGAGGAACTCCTGAGATATAGCATGTGTATCTGTTTTTTCTCTCTTGCTGAGCAGATTATCGTCCCAGTTTTATCTTCCATTCCCTGTAGCACGATAGCCCAGCCTCATTCGAGCACTCTTCAACCAGTGTGCAGCCACAATCTTCAGGTGTTGGCCCACACTTTTAAGGATGAAAGTCGTTAACCGTATCATAGCCTTTGGGGCAGATGAACGGAGGCGGCCAGTCTTTGGCAGCGCCGCCGCTTCCAGTGCAATGTCCGATAGAGCTGCCAGCTCCGAAAACTAAGTCTTTGCGTTTCCAACAATCCGTTGTTGTGCGTTTCTCCTTGCATTCAGCGGGCTCATGGCCGCCTGAGAGTCCGAATTTAGCCTTTCCGTAAGGTGAGCAGTCCACCAATTTCGTTGAGGTACCGATGCGAACCTCGCACTCTTTAGTCGAACCTTTGCGGCAGCAGACGCTGGCTCTTTCGAAGAGGCGGCAGCCGCATTTCTGCAGTTCAATTACATCGTAATCCCATCATATGCCGACAGGGGTCAAATAACGGTTGCCGTCCAGTTCATTTGTGCTTCGCTGTCCTCCCCTGTTCTTCACATCAAGCACCCTGCCATGCACCCCGTGCTGAGATTCCCAGAGACTGATCACCTGGCTCTTTGATGGCTCAGCGTAAACGAGTGTCGGCGAAAAAAAAAGCACAGATCACTCCGATAATAACTGCGGTAGCCACGTTTATCCACCTGACATATAGTTCCAAATAAATTCCTCCTTAGGGTAATTCAAAAGTTTTTAAGGAAAAATGCTTAAATCCTTTGATTTTCAACATAAAATACTATTATCGTATTCGGGTAATCCGACTTTTTTTGTTCTCTTTGTGTAAGATTTTTTAATATATTTTTTATGCAACTATTGCTCATTTATTCATTATCAAAAACACCAAATGACCAAATCATACTTATGGCCAGATAAATCTGTCAATCAGATTCAATGTTTTTATAACAACAGCTGCGGTATATATAAGCATAAAAACAAAAAAAGTTGTTTATAAACTTGGAAATCACCCTCACCCCTCCCTTGAGGGGAGGGGTGAGGAGGGTCTTGAATAGATAGTTTATAAACAGACTCTATTTAGGTTATACTTTATGATTGCGTTTAAAAAAATACTGTTAGCTTTAATTAGTGTATGTTTATAAATTGCTTTTTTGTCACCCTGAGCCCCTGTAAGGGTGATGTAAATCCTTGTTTTTAGGCATGGTTCGATAGGCTCACGATGATAATTCGGAGTTTATAAACAGACGATATTTAGGTATCAAAATATTTTCAATTCTTTATAGTAAGGAATATTAATAAATATGGCAAAGATTATTTTTGAGAAACATTTTCAAAAGCAGGAATTTTTAAATGTCTTAAAAGGTTATGAAAAAGAGTCATTTGAGGTTGAGACTCGTTGCGATCCTCTTTTAGGAAATACAAGTATTTACAACAAACTTCTTAAAGGAAAAGCTAAAGTGCTATTTGGCATTTCCGATGAAGGATTGATTGACGAGATGGTTCGAGAGAGTGCGAAGAACTGCATTTTATGCAGCAGCAAGCTTGAAAATAGCACTCCTAAATACCCGGAAGAACTTATTGAATCAGGGCGGATTCATAAAGGCGAGGCAGTATTATTCCCAAACCTCTTTCCAATTAGCAAATATCATGCCGTTATTTCAATTTCAAAAACACATTTTCTGAAACCGAGTGAATATAGTAAGGAACTGATATCAGATGCCATTACTGCTGCACAGATTTTTGTTAATGCAGTTCATAAAGAAGACCCGTCTCCATTATACTTAACCCTTAATGCCAACTATTTGTTTCCTTCTGGTGCGAGTTTGGTGCATCCGCATCTGCAATTGCTTATTACAACAGTTCCTTGCTCATATCATAAAAGGCTGTTGGAGGCATGTCGTTCATATTATAATGAAAATAACTCCAATTATCACAATGATCTGATAATTGAGGAAAAAAAGCAGGACGAACGATATATATCACAAAAAGGTTATTGGCACTGGGTTGCCTCTTACGCTCCAAGCGGCAACAATGAGATAATCGCCGTCCATGAGGATAAGGATGATTTTGCCGAACTCTCAACCGAAGATATTAAAGAACTTTCTTCAGGAATCTCAGAGGTGCTTGCTTATTATGAAAAAATAGGTTTTTTGAGTTTTAATTTTAGTCTCTTGTCTGTTAGACGCTCTTCAGATAATATAGGGTTTAATTGTTTAATTAAGATGATGACTCGGCAGAATCTTTATCAAAATTATAGGAATGACGACTACTATTTACAAAAGATATTGAACTCAGAGCTAATGATCATCTTACCTGAAGAATTGGCTTTAGGCTTGAAGAATTTTAAAAAAGTTTAAGTAAATTATGAAAAAATACTACATCTCAACATTTGGCTGCCAGATGAACGTTCACGATTCCGAAAAGATGTCCGGAGTTTTGATTTCCGAAGGTTACACCGAGGTAGGTGATCCATCTGATGCAGATGTAATTATTTTCAATACCTGCAGCATAAGACAGAAGGCGGAGCAAAAATTCTTCAGCAAGCTTGGAACGTTGAAGAATCTTAAGAAATCAAACCCTGCGCTGAAAATTGCTGTTGCCGGATGCATTGCCCAACAGAAGGGAGATGAGATAATTCAAAAGGTTCCCTATGTTGATTATGTTTTAGGCCCTCAAAATATAAGCCGTCTTAAGGATTTCATCATTAATGCGAAAAGGGTTGTTGCTACTCAAGATAACCCTTATCTTCAGTATATTGACCTTCCAGCCAAAAGAACCGATAGTGTAAAAGCATTTGTAAATATAATGTATGGGTGCAATAATTTTTGCAGTTACTGCATAGTTCCTTATACGCGGGGCAGAGAGAAGAGTAGGGCGGCTGCCTCAATTATAAAAGAGATTATAGATCTTTCCGAAAAAGGCTTCAAAGAGGTTACACTTCTGGGCCAGAATGTCAATTCGTATCAGAGTGAATTGAATTTCCCCAAACTGCTTAAAGAAATTAATAAAATAGATGGGATTGAGAGAATCAGATTTGTTACCTCACACCCTAAAGATATTTCTGAAGATTTAATATTTGCTATAAGAGACCTTAATAAAGTTTGCGAGCATATACATCTTCCATTGCAATCAGGTTCATCAAGAGTGCTTGAGCTAATGAATAGAAGTTATACATATAACGACTACCTTAAAAAGGTTGAAATGCTTAGAAAGGAGATACCTGATATTGCAATTACATCAGATATTATCGCTGGGTTTCCTCAAGAAACTGATGAAGATCACGCCCAAACTAAATATGCCATAAAACAGATTAAATTTGATGGAATATTCGCTTTTAAATATTCGCAGAGAACTGGCACAGCAGCTTCTCAAATGGAAGGACAAATAGATGATAAGATTAGATCAAATAGGCTTTATGAGATACTTGAGATCCAAAATGAGATAACAGAAAAGAAAAACAAAGATTTGGAAGGAAAAACTCAGGAAATTTTAATTGAGGGACTGAGTGAAAAAAGCTGTTATAAATTAACCGGTAGAACCAGAACAAACAAGATATTCATAGCACCATTGCGTGATGATATAAAGCCCGGCGACCTCGTAATGGGGTTAATAACTACGGCTAACAGACACTCCCTTATCGGGAACTTTATTTAATTTTTATGAAATTCACCGTTTTGACCCTCGGTTGTAAGACCAATCAGGCAGAAAGCATTAGAATTGAAAGAGCCTTATGTGAAGCAGGGCATAAAATAACTGATATTTCAGATAAACCCGATATTTGCATAATCAATACATGCTCGGTAACCGCCAAAGCCGACCAGCAATCAAGGCAACTAATAAATAAATATTTAAAAAATAATATTAGGGTTATTGTGACCGGATGCTATTCTGAATTGAATTATGAGAAACTAAAATGTTTAAAACCCACAATAGATATCATAAGAAACAAGGATAAAACCGATATTTTAAGCATATTAAAAATTGAAGGCACAGGTTCAAAAAGACTTTATTATCATATGCGGCACAGGCCTGCAGTAAAGATTCAGGATGGATGCGATAATGCTTGTTCATATTGTGTAATTCCTATGACCAGGGGCAGATCGAGAAGCATGTCTCCTGATGAAATTATCGCTGAAATAAGTCATTATGAGTCTTTAAACTATAAAGAGATTGTTCTAACAGGGATTCATCTTGGAGCTTATGGAGCTGATTTAATGACAAGATTATCCCTCGCCAGAATTCTTAAATTAATTTTGGATAAGACGAAAGACATGAGAATCAGGCTAAGCTCGATAGAGGTTAAAGAAATAGATGATGAATTGCTTGAAGTTTTGTCAGAAAGGCGTATTTGCAAACATCTCCATATTCCTTTACAAAGCGGTGACGATAAAATACTTAGATATATGAACAGAACTTATAAAGCAAAAGACTACCGAAAAAAAATTAATAATATACTTTACCTTTTTAATGATATTGCTCTCGGCACTGATATAATGGTGGGATTTCCGGGAGAAAAAGAGCCTGAATTTAAAAATACTAAGCAACTGATTAAAGAAATCCCGTTTACCTATCTGCATGTCTTTGCTTTTTCACCAAGACCCGGAACAAAAGCTGACAAATTACCTGAACAAATAGATGAAGAAACAAAGAGCTTAAGGTCACTTTCGCTAAGAACTATTGGAGACGCTAAAAAGAGAGAGTTTATCCTCAAAAACATTGGAAAAGTAAAACATGTGATAGTTGAGGGCAAGACCTGTCAAGGTCTCATAGGGACCTCAGATGATTATATCAAGGTGCTTCTTTCCGAAAATGACAGGCTGAAAGAAGGAATGTTAGTCAATATTAAGCTTGATGGCTATAACAATGGTATAGCTATCGGACTTCCCATCTTTTAAGTCACAACACATTAACAAATAAGATTTTTCTACCTGCCTATAAGTTATACACTTCCACAAGGATATATTTGCAATCAAACACAAGGTGGATTATTGACAGTTATACTGACATGTTATTAACATTTTAAGTTCATTTTTCATGACCGATAAGATATATTATGTAAAATTATTAGTAAAAAATAGACTTTTTTTTAATTGCCGTCAGAATGTATGAATTCCATTTCCAACACGCTTGAATCCTTGCTTGCCTGTCATTGACGCAGACAGGTCAAGAGCTTCCGAACAAGCCCCAATGTTTCCCACAGTCCTGATTGACAAACATTCGGAGTGATCATGACTGTCTGGTGAAAATTTTAGGACTTCACTCGAGTAACTTTTTAACAATCTTACTCTTAAACTATAATATTAAGGTCTATGCTTCAATTAAAACATGAGAAAGTATAAAAATAACCGTATTTTTTTATTACATCCATGACATAAAAATTGGATCAAGAATTAAAAAATAGTTTCTCTGCTCGTGAAAGCGAATTACATAATTTAACCTTTCAACTTCTGAAAGTAAACTATGAAGATAAAAAATTTTATTAATTCGAAAGCGATATGATAATATTGAAGGATACTTTTTATGGAGGACCAAAATGCGTTTCACAAAATTCTTTATCCCTACCCTTCGAGAAGTTCCATCTGAAGCAGAGGCAGTCAGCCATAAGCTTTTATTGAAAGCAGGTTATATCAGACAGCTTGCATCCGGTCTATACATTCTTCTTCCCCTATCATGGCGAGTCTTAAATCGCATTAATAAGATATTAATTGAAGAGATGGAAAAAATTAATGCTCAGGAAATCACAATGCCCATTCTTCATCCTGCAGAAATTTGGCAAATTACAGGTCGCTGGTATGAAATAAAGGAAGAGATGTTTAGGCTAAAAGACAGGGGCGGCAGAGATATGTGTCTTGGAATGACTCACGAAGAGATTATGACTTGGCTTGCTGCAAGAGAGATTCGTTCATACAGGGAACTCCCCCAGATTTGGTATCAAATACAGACAAAATTAAGGGATGAAGCAAGACCTAAAAGCGGCATATTAAGAACGCGTGAGTTTATAATGAAAGACAGCTATAGTTTTGATATTGATGAGGATGGTCTCGATATTAGCTATAACCTTCACGCAAAAGCTTATCAAAAGATATTCACACGATGTGGCCTTAATTTTTACAAGGTTGAATCTGACCCTGGAATGATGGGCGGCGCTTGTGCCCATGAATATATGGCACCAAGCTCTGCAGGAGAGGACGATATAGTTATTTGTGATAAGTGCGGGTATATTGCTAATGTTGAAATAGCAAAATCTGTGCCTCAGTCGATGGAAAACGATGAGTGGAATACAATAGAGGAGCTATTCACCCCTGATAAGAAAAGTATCAAGGAGGTATCTGAGTTCTTGGGTGTTGATACTTCACTATTCATCAAGTCCTTATTAGTAGTATCATTAGAGGGTTTCATTCTTATCCTGCTACGCGGTGATCAGGAATTACACGAAAAGAAACTTGCCAAGATAATTGGACAATTCAGGATAGCTCAAAGTGATGAGGTTTTATCTCATCTAAATATTGAAGCTGGGTTTATTGGTCCAGTTGGCTATAAAGGCACGATTATAGCAGATGCTTCTTTAAAAGACGGCACATTTATTACTGGTGCTAATAAATTGAATTACCATGTTAGAGGAATTAAGCCCCATCTCCACTTTGAAGCCGATTGGCATGATATACATATTGTGAAATCTGGAGATTCCTGCGCCATATGTAAAAACAAACTCATAATAGAAAAAGCCATTGAGATCGGCAATATCTTTAAGCTTGGGACAAAATATTCTGTGCCGCTCAATGCTGTCTTTTTAGACAATAAGGGATTAGAAAAACCCATGATAATGGGTAGTTACGGCATTGGACCTGCAAGGATTGCTGCTGCTGCTGTGGAACAAAATAATGATGAAAACGGCATTATATGGCACAAATCCATCGCCCCTTTCGATATTCAAATACTACCTCTAAACATGAGCGATAAAAAAACGATTGAAATATCAGAGTCGCTCTATACAAACCTCTCCGAGATATACAACAGTCTGACTGATAGGAATATGGAAGTCCTTCTTGACGACAGGAACGTGAGGCCTGGCGTTAAATTTAAGGACGCTGATCTAATTGGCATTCCATTACAGATAATCATTGGGGAGCGCTCATTAAAGAACAATTATATTGAGGTAAAAAGAAGGCGAACAAAGGAAATCTTTAAGATATCAACTACTCGAACTGAAGCAGAGATTGTCAAAATCTACTATGAAACACAATGACTTATGTCAAGAATTCTTGCTGCTATAGATGTCGGCTCTAATACACTAAGATTACTTATTGGTTGCATCATAAACAATAAGCTTATTAGAATTTCCTCATCAAGGTTTGTAACAAGGCTTGGCAAAGACCTTCTAATGAATTATGAACTAAATAGTGAAAGTATAGATAAATCAATAAGTTCTCTTATAGAATTTAAAAATATTTATGATCATTTCAAGGTAAAAAAAGTCTTTGCAATCGGAACAAGTGCCTTAAGGGAGGCAAAAAACAGTAAAGATTTTTTGGCTAAGGTTAGAAAAAATACCGGCATTAATATTGAGATAATATCCGGAGAAAGAGAAGCCGAACTCACCTTAAATGGTGTATTGTTCGGTTTAAATCACAATCAAGGAATATCTTCTTCTTTAAATGAATTTTTAATAATTGATATTGGGGGTGGAAGTACTGAATGGATATTCTATAGCAAGAACATCAAGAAAGGAAGTTTGCCGCTTGGGGCGGTTAAGGCATACGAAAGGTTTTTCACTGGAGATTCAACCGAATTATCACAAATTGTGAGATTGAAGGATTATATTTACGCAGAGTTGGTGAATTCAGGTTTGATGGATCTTTTGAGTGACAAATATATCTCTCAGAATATTAAATTCGTAGCAACCGGCGGAACCCCCACAACACTTGCTGCAATAGACATGGGACTTTCAAAATATGACGGTGATAAAATCAATATTCATAAGATTACGCGCCCTACCCTTCAAGCAATTTCTGAAAGATTGCTTAAAATATCATTAACGGAGCGGCAAAGAATTGAAGGACTTGAGCCTGATAGAGCTGATATAATAGTAACAGGCACATTAATACTCCTTAATTTCATGGAGACTCTTGGATTTCAGGAATTGATAGTGAGTGACTTTGGATTATTGGAGGGCTTACTTCTAACTCAAGTCCGGATTTAGTTTTTTCGGTTAATCGTATAACGACAGATTTTTAACGTTGGTAATAAAGATTCCAGAACGTCGTACTTTATTCTTGCTTCCGTAGGAATAACATATAATAGGATAATCTGTCGTTCCCGTGAAACTTCGCCTCTGAGTTCTCAATCGTGGAAGTGGAATCCAGAGTTTTTTTAGGACGGTTAGACAAAAATCGTTAAATTTAGGGAATATAGAATAATTACAGAACAATGACAAATAAAATAAAAATCAAAAGGGCTAAAATATCGCATGTCAAGCACATACATAAATTTATCAATGAATTTGCTAAAAAAGAGACTATGCTTGCACGGTCCCTTAATGAGCTTTATGAAGGAATCAGAGATTTTGTTATCTATGAAGAAGAGGGGACAATAAAAGGCGTATGTGCTATAAGAATTTTATGGGAGGATCTTGCTGAGATAAGGTCTTTAGCTGTGAGGGAGGAATTCCAAAGGAGCGGTATAGGCAGGGCGCTAGTTGAGAAGTGCTTGAAGGATGCAAAAAGCCTTGGAATCAAGAAGGTTTTTGCCCTTACCTACCAGCCAGCTTTTTTTAGAAAACTTGCATTCAAGGACATAGATAAAAGCAAATTGCCGCAGAAGATATGGGGGGATTGCCTAAAATGCCCAAAATTTCCTGAATGTGACGAACATGCCGTAATTATTTATCTTTAATAAGAACCTTTATCTCTGCCTTCTGTCTTAATTCCTGAATGTGTTTCTTTAATATATCATTGAACTCTTTTTCGAGCAGATACTCCTCTATCTGGTCTTTTACGAGATAATAGTCCTGCCCCTTGAATTGCTCAATATTTTTTTTATAGAAATTAACTACCTCATCTTCTTTTACGAATAAACGCGACCTGATTTTTATATCTAGATAATGATTTATAAGCTCATCCTCAGAGTGAGAATCGAATCTTATTTTTCTTGCTTCTTTGACAAGTAATAAACGATTTATCATTGAGTCTATGACTTCTTTTTGTGTTATATCTGTGCCGGAATTGTTAAATTTTCGAAACTCCTCCTCAAATTCTGAGAAGGTTATAGCAGAATCATCAACATATGCAGCAAGCCTGTCAATAATAATCCCGTGAGAAAAATTTACGAAAGACATCATAAATAAGTGCACAGCAAAAAAAAATTTAAGAATTTTAAAATATATTCTCATTTTTATAGCCTATATGGTTGAATTTTAAGATATTATCAAAACTTACTAAGTAATACATAAATAAAGCCTTCTCACCCTCGCCTTCTCCCGTAAGGGGAGATGGTTATATTATGCTCCCTTCCCTTGACGGGAGCGGATGAAGGGGAGGGTGTTTTTATGAGTCTTTGTTAAGTTAGGTCTTAGTAACCACAGTTTTCACAGTAACATTTACTAATATTTTCAAGAAATTATCTGTGCGATCTGTGATGCCATGCTTCCTCATTTTTAAAAAGCGTGCCCGATGCTGAAATGCAATTCCCCTTTGCTCTCACCAGGATCTTTATTTAATTTATGCCCATAATCAATTCTCAAAGGTCCTGCAGGCGTTTTATATCTGATACCGATTCCTGTTGTAAACTTGAAACCTGTTGCATCTGCCTGATTTAGTTTTCGCCAGACATTACCGCTGTCTATAAAACCTACAATCCCTAACCCTTTGCTTGAATATGCTCTCAACTCAAGATTGCCCATTGCAAAGACATTCCCCCCGGTTGGGTTGCTGTCTACTCCTTTTGGTCCTAATGTGTCTTGTGCATAACCCCTCACGGTTGTCCTGCCGCCAAGAAAAAACCTCTCAACAATAGGCAATTCAGTCGTGTTCCCAAAACCTTGTGCTACGCCGCCCCTAAAGGACAATGCGAGAACTATTTTTTCAGATAATTTTATATATTTATTGCCATAAAAGGTTATTTTTGCAAAGTCTGTCTCTGAAAAGAACAACCCAGAAGCAATCTTAATAGATAGACCAGCGAGCATCCCTTCAGTTGGTTCAAAGGGACTATCTCTTGTATCATATATTAAGCCGGGCCTGAATCCACTTATTATCAATGTTCCGACATCCTCCCTACTGAGAATTATATCTGGCTTTACATCCGATGTCTTAACGACTGAAAAATCATAGTATATATCAGCCTTAAAGTTTTTATTTAAGTTCTTTTCTAATCCTACTGAGACTGTATTGCGCCTCAGTTTATAAAGTATTTCTTTTGTATCAAGGCTTTTTTCCCTTCTATTTTCAAATAATATTAATGATTTCAACGCAATCTTACGATCTAAAAACCATGGTTCTGTGTATATAAAAATAAGGCGCTTTTCAAGGCTGCTGAGTTCGGCTCTGAATGAACCGAACCTATTCATACCCCAAAGATTTTTATAATTTAAATCCATGAATAGCCTATATTTTTCATATTCTCCATATCCAACACCTAATTCTAATGCGCCATGATTTGCCTCATCAAAATAATAGATTATATCCCTTTTGTTATCAATTATATAATCAGAGAGCTTTATCTCGACATCGGTGAATAAGCCTAGCCTTTGCAATTGCTGTTTTTCTCTTAGAGCCATAGCGTAATTGAGTGGCTCATCTTTTTTTGGTTGCAATTCCCTTTCTATGACCCTTGATTTTGTCCTCTCATTGCCAACTAATATATTTTTGCCTAAAAATGTGATATCACCTTCCTCGATTGAAAATACTATTTCGGCAGAATTATTGACAAAATTGCTATCCGATGTTACCCTCGCTTTGATAAAACCCGCCATGTTATAAATACCAAGTATTTTCCTTCTCGAATCTGATATATCTATTTCATTATATGGTTTGTCTAATTTTATACTGATTTCGCTTAAGAGGTAGTCTTCTGAGAATGATTTATTGTTTATAAAAGAAATTTTTGTGATAATTACCTGATCGCCCTCGTATATAAAGAATTCTATGTCTGCAGTTTCATCCGATAATTTGATGTCTGGTTCAAAGACCTCCACTTCAGTATATCCTAATGAGTGGTAAAATTCTGTAAGCGTTTCCCTATCTAACTCTACGGAATTAACATCATAAACACCACCTATTCTTAGTGTGAGAATCTCCTTTAACCTTTCTTCTTGAATTGAAGCCCCGGTAAAACGTAAATCCTTTATTTTATATTTATTGCCTTCGAAAATGAATATATTTAAATCAATAGAATCATGCGATGAAGAAATTATCGGGATAATCTCTGCAAAAGGGAAGCCCTCTTTGTAATAAATAGAAAGCATCCTTGACCTCATCTCTTCCACAAGATCATTATTGAATTCGTTTATCTCATAAAAAATAGCTTCCTTCATCAATGTTGTAATATTAACTGAATCATTCCCTATGACATTAACTTCAAGTTTATTTCCTATACTATGTTGAATGGAGAGCAAGCCATCCTCAAAAATATACTTTAGATACATTCCTACATGTTTTTGTTTTTTATAATAGTGCAAGAAATTTTTTTCAAGACTCTCAAGTTTTATTTCATCAAAAATATCGCCTTCTGAAAAGTTCATAAGTGATTTAAGGGTATGGGGCGGTTTCGGGGTAATGGCAATTTTTTGAATTATTTCTGGTTTGCCTTCATCAACTTGAAACTTTAAGATGCATCTGTTTTTTTTTAATGGAACAATTGAATAAGTAATATGTGAAGACGCAAAACCCCTTTTTTTCATTTGCTCGGTTAAAGAAGCTATTCCTTCACTAATTTTGATGAGGTTCAGTCTATCGCCTTGTTCAATTTTTAGATTTTTTTGTATAAATCTCTTTGAAAAAAATTCATTTTTAGATATCTCGATCTGCTCAATTATCTTTTTTTCTTCAACCTTGACAATAACCTTTGTAAATTCATCATTTCCTTCTATTATTATGTCCTCAAATATGCCTTTTATAAAAGCCCTTTTAATGCCCATTCTTAAAGCCTCATTCTTGAGAACATCGCCGATTCGTAAATCCAGAAGGTCAAGGAGTTCCTCTTTTTTGATTGAATAAAGACCCTGCACATCGAGTTCTACAATTGGTGATTTATTGGAATTTAAATCTGCACAAGAATTTAACGGGAAAGCAAGTGGAAGGCAAAAAAGAATAAATAACAAAAAGAAAATCCTTTTATCATAAAAACCTTTGTTGAATTCGTTATTTGAATTCAAAACGGAACTTAACATCCCCGCCTAAACCCCCTCTTTCATCTCTGATTCCAATAAAGGATATATTCTTATCCAGAAAATATTCAAGTTTCCATACTTGCTCTTCATCTGTCCCAGTAGATGCACTATAGGTAATATGCAGCCTATCCCCAAGAAGCTTTTTAGAAGCCGTAATTCTTGGATTTATAGTGCCAGTAGATTTCGAGACTTGCGGATCTATCTGTATTCTGTCTATTCCAGTGATAGTCTTGAACCTTTCTTCAAGCACATCCTGAAGTTTTCCAGCAAGAAATGAGGTTGCCTCACTTGTGCCCACGCTGCCTTCGAGTCCCTTCATCTGTTTGCCAAGATGACCAACTGTTAGAAGGCTTAGGATATCACTTTCATTCAAGACAGGGTCGGAACTTAATGAAAGATTAAAGTGTTCAAAATTGCCGTCAAGACTTAACCTTATATGATAATTTTTGATTTTTGTTTCAGCGACTATATCAAAATATGGGATCGTCTTTTCGGGGTCTATGAAATCAATACGCGCTTTTAAAACCCTGAATTCATTATTTCTGAAATAAACTAAACCTTTGTCTGTATTTAGTTTGCCCAGCAAAACTGGCCTACTAATTGTACCTCGAATTAACATGTCCATCTTTGCTGAAGTCTCAGCAATATTATTATTTATAACGAGATCATCCCCTTTAACTCTTACATTTAGTGCTGTCTGCCCAAGTCTTGATGAATTGAGCTTAGGGATTTCTTTCTTGCGAACATCCAACAGCCAGCTTTTCCATTCAACTCGTTGAGTGTATTTAGATTTTTTTATATTTATGTCGCCTGTTAATTCCTGAGATTTTAAGGAACCGCGGTAATATAAGTTTGCATCAAAGTTTGTCCAAAGGTCTTTTGATGGCGACATAGTCAAATCCTTAAGTTTTGCTTCTATTAAAAATTTTTTAATGTTTATTCCCGAAAGATAGGCGGTCCCAGCGGCGGATATGTCACCGCCAGCGAATTTTCCATTTATATTTTTAATTATTACTTTATCATCATCTACGTAAAGATAGGCAGAAACAGAGGTCATTCTGTAAGGGGTTTGCTTTAGAGCCAAAGTCCCATCAGTCAAATCTATACCTCCATCAATATTAGGCTTGTCCCAGCTTCCGGATAGAGATATAACAAAATATGCCTTACCTTTTAAAGACTCAATCTCTTTAAAAAACACCTTAATTGGAGCGATGGAAGAAGCGCCCTCAAGAAGTAAATCATAATTTTTTCCGAGTGATACGTTGCCGCTTAAGGCGAGCTCCGTGTCATCGCCCTGCATTGAGAAACTCTTTATTGCGATGTTCTTATTCTTTATATTTATCAGGATATCTGAATTATTCGCAAGTCCAATGCTAAATAATGAGAGATATGCTCTTTTCAGGGCGATGTCTGCATTTATACTATCGACATCTCCGTTAGCTGTTATATTGCCGGTAAGATTCAGCATCATATCATCTGGTGCGTCTTTCAAAAAACCGGAAATCATATTTGCATAATTCGCCGGCTTTATCTCTACAGTCGCAGACCACGGAAATTTATCGCTAAGCCCTACCCTGCCGTTGGCTTTGAGCCTCCCATCCATTAGTAATAAGGTTATATCAGCCTGCCTCTGAGTTATATTCGCATAAAGATTACCCTTGCTGAGCTGAACAGCCTTATTGCTTCTCGCATAAAGGCTGCTCTTAATCTCGATATTCGGATTTTCAAATACCCCCTCACCTTTTATAATTAAATTATCTAAATAGAGTTCTGCTAAGAGATTAGATTTATATTTTTCTGCTAAAGGCTCAGAAATGATATCGGTTAATTTCATTTTTTTAGCTTCTGCATGAAGTGCAAACTTTTTATCTAAAGATACCCTTCCGTTGAGATTCAATGCTGAACCCCCTCTTTTAAGGGACGCAGGGCTTATTAAAAACTCCCTTTTTGCATAAGAAAACTTTCCTTCAAAAGTATCTGCAAGATAATTATCAATATATGAAAACTTTTTTGCATTAAACCCGCCAGAAAACTTAAGGGAATTAGGCTGCCCTTTCATATCGAAGGTTGTGTTTAATGCCCCCCTGAGATCAGGAAGCCCCTTGATTGTTTGGGTAATTATTCCAATATCGGCATTGTTAGCGACTATATGAAGGTCATAATCAGGCTCTCTTATCTCAAATAATTTAGCAGCCTTTTTAAAATAAATATTGCCTTTTGCTGATAACTCCTCACTATTATTTTGAGCATGAAATTCTTTTAAAATCAAATGGTTTTTCTCATAAGTTAATGTTGTTTTTATAAAATTATAATTAAAAACCTTGTTATTAAAGATATCTGGCACATTTAGAGCCGCCGCCTGAAAAGACATGCCTCCCGATGCAAAATTCAAATCAATTATCGGATTATCAAATTTTCCTGAGAGCAAAATGTTGAACTTACCCGCCCCTGAAACCGCTGTAAAATATGGGCTTGTAATGTCCTTTAGATCTGATGTTTGTCCGCTTCCTGAGAAATTTAATTTTTCATTCTTCAGGTCAACAGTCCCAGCTGTGATAAGATTGGATTTAGGAGTTGAGAATGCTAAATCTGAGAAACTTATAAAATTATCCTCCATAGTGAGAAAACCTTTTATCTCCCCTACCCTCTCCATAATGTCCTTGCCATAATCTATATTTGTGTATAGGAACTTTATATGCGGACTAAATACACTGCCTGAAGACGCTATTTCACCATTGATCTTGCCCGCAGGTAATCCGGGGTCCCATTTTATTAATTCAAAAATCTTTTTGCTCGATATATCTTTTGCTAAAACATTAAGGGTGAAATGATTAACTACAGGTAGATTTATGACTGCTTCTGCAGTAGCACTGCCTCCATAAAGTGAAGCAGCACCATTAGTGAATTTCATCTTCCTGTCTGCGTAATCTACTTGGCAGTTTAGCTTGTCAATTTCAACACCGAAGAGATCGCCCTTTTGGAGTTCAGCCGTTGCGCTGCCCACAATATCATTCAGTTTTCCTTTCACAGAACCCTTAAAGCTCAACTTGCCATGAAGTCTTTCCTTCACCTTAAGCAATTCCATAAGGGTTTCGAGGTAAATATCCCCCTTTATTCTTAGATTTAAGAAAATATTATTTAAATCCGATTTCAGGTCAGTTGCTTTAATTGTTCCTCTGACTGACAAAAAACCTTCTCCCTTATTGAGAAGACCAAACATATTTTTTAATGAATCAACTATCAGATTAATTTCTGTATCTAACTCACCGGAAAATTTTTTAACATTAAAATATCCTGTTGATTTTATGCCGGAATTATTTAAAGTCATTTTTAATGATTTTATATCTAACATATTATTTTCCAAAATAAAATGCCAGCTGATTTTGCCATCAATATTCAACATATCCTTTTTTGAAAAAAATACCTTTTCGGTAGAAAGCTTAATCTCAGGTTTGCCCACTGTTAATATGTAAGAACTCAAACCACTAAGAAATAAGGAATGATTATCATCCATAAGGGAAATGCTCCCCCTATCTATATGTATAGATTTGAATGCAACATCAATAGGTTTTTCCCTCTCGGCAGACTTGGGTTTCTCGAAGGAGGCAATAATCTCATCAAGTTTTTTCTTCTCTAATGCAATAATAGGCTCTTTTAAAGCTAATCTTTTAATCAAAATTTTCTTGTTGAATAGCTCAAAGAAGCCTATATATCCCCTGATTTTCTTCGCATGAAGAATTTGCTGACCGTCCTCATTATGCACTTTTAATTCATCTATGCCTATAAACAAGGGGAAAGGATTGATATAAATTTTATCTGTTGATGCCTTGCTGCCCACAATGCTCTCGATTTCGGGAAGGATTATTTCTTTTAATGTATCAGATACATGTTGGGTGCGCAAGAATATGAAGACCGATATAAAGATTATAATTAAGATGAATGCTATAATTTTTTTATACATAAATTTTTTGAACACATTGAAAAATTAGTGTTTGTTTATAAATTGCTTGTTTGTCACCCTGAGCTTCTCGAAGGGTGATGTAAATCCTTATTTTATGTCATGGTTCGAGATGCTCACCATAACAATTCGGCGTTTATAAACGGACTCTGATTAACAGTATGATTGTTTCATAGTATTATAACTCATACTAATGTTTTACAAGATAAACATATAAAGGGCGTCTTCATAATAAAGGAAGAGAACAGCATTGCCGGTGTGCTAAATATTGGAAAACCAAATAATGCTGTAGATCGTAAAATACATTTGACCCTGCATCGGCATTTAATATTGACCCAAAGAACAAAGAACACTTGAAATCTATGATAATATGGGATAATATGATAAAAAAGGAGTCGAATTGTGGGAACTGCAATAGGTGTTGGGATAAGTACTTTGGAGAACTCTTATGAGGCGGGGTGCGCTGCCATGATGGCTGCCATTAACAATATTGGCTCGATTTTTGAAAGAACTACGAATGAACTGGTTATTGTGTTTCTGACGGAGGATTATGACCTTGAGATAGTATTAAGGGGTATAAATGAAAAATCAAAGACACAAAATATAATAGGCTTCACTACCGCAGGTGTATTTACTGAGAAAAGTATAACTACAACAGGTATTTTGGTCGGTATAATCAAAAGCGATGAAATGGATTTTCATTTGGATATGGAAGAGGGGCTGAGCAAGGATCAACAAAAAGCGGGAATTAGTTTAGGACAAAGAATTAGCGGTATATTAACAGAAGAAGATGAAAATGCCCTCCTTTTGCTTTTCCCTGATGGAGTTACAAATACAGTGAGCGGATTGGTTGAATCACTTTTTTATAACCTTGGCTCTATAATACTTTATGCAGGAGGAGGGGCAGGTGATAATCTTAGATTTTTAAAGACCTATCAGTTTTTTTATGACAGGATAATAACTGATTCTGTTGTCAGTGTTCTCATTAAATCAAAAAAGCCTATTGGAGTTTCCCTTTCCCATGGATGGAAACCAATAAGCCCGCCTTTAGTTGTGACAAAATCAGAGGGGACTATTATAAAAGAATTAGACTGGCAAAACGCCCATGAAGTTTACTCAGGCTTAGTAGAAAAATATGAAAATAAGAAGCTTGATACTGAATTTGCAAAGGTTGCCATAAGTTATCCGTTTGGTATCCCGCAGACCACAGAAGGCTTGAATTATGTAATAAGGGATCCTATTGATATAGATTCTAAGGGGTTTATTACTTGCGTTGGTGAGGTGCCTGAAAATGCTGTGGTTAGAATTATGTCTGGTGATAAACAAAGTTTGTTAAATGCTGTAAGGTGGGCAGTTAATGATGCAATTAGTCAGTGCTATGGATTCAAACCGTCAGGTGTATTAGCTTTTTCATGTGTATCCCGATGTCTAATTTTGGGAGATTTTTTTAAGGATGAAATTACTGTTATTAAAGAGGCAGTGGGTGATGGAGTGCCTGTCTTTGGCTGTATGACATTTGGAGAAATTGGATCTATAGCAGGGGGACCGCCGGAGTTTCATAATAAATCTATTGTTATATGTGTTTTCACTTGACCGGTATAATGTATATAGAAAATCACAGATAAAATCATTAGCTCAACAAGTCTTATTTCTGTGATGACAGAATGATTTTCATGCACCTTTTGTAAGCTGAAAACTTATGAAGTGTTCGGGTTAATACAGATAGTGCGAACTTTTACTGACGCTTAAGTTGTAGGGAAAATATGAACAACTACGAATACGAAGATATAGATAATAAAGTAAGGGACCTGTCTGTAATGTATGAAGTCGTTTTCTCGATGGGCACATACTTGGACATTAAAATGGAGGCAGATAATTTTATAGGGAAGGTGCTTAAACGTTTTGGTTATGATGTAGGCACCATTATGATTAAGGATCAAGAAAGAAATATTTTTAGCATAGTATCTGCAAAAGGCTATTTTAAGACAGATGGACTAATTGGAACTGAATATACCGCTCAACAATTTGGTATTGAAGATGTCATAGTTAAGGGTAGTTCTATCGTTAAAAATGAACTGAGCAAGTCCGATAGAGAGTTAATCATCCTTTCATATCTTCGCTCAAAAGTTAACTCATATGCTTTCGTCCCAATATATTTTGAGAGTGAGCTTTTAGGAATATTAAGACTTCTTTCTCACAAAGGTCAATGAGGATGGTAGAATCTCTGGTTCGCAGGTTTGGAACTATTCTGAATCATATTGCAGCGATAACTATTTTAAATACAACACAAGGGTTATTGTCAGATGAAAAAGAAAAGCTATTTGTAACACTTCAAAGTATTGCTGATTCAGTTATCACAACCGATACCATAGGTAGAATAAGTTTTATGAATAAAAAAGCAGAAGAAATAACAGGCTGGTCCGCAAAAGAGGCTTCAGGACAACCTTTATCAAATATTTTTTGCATTATTAATAGTAAAACAGGTGAGGCATATGAGATCCCATTAGAAAAGGTTTTAAAGACGGGCATGACAGTCAGTCTTGGAAATAATGTTACTCTTATAGCAAAGAATGGGAGAAAGAAAATAATAGCAGCAGATAGTTTTGCTCCTATCAAAAATAAAAGCGGTAAGATAATCGGGGTGGTATTGGTATTTAAAGACATCATAGAAAAAGAATTGATGGATAAAGAATTTATTAAGATGAAGAAGCTTGAATCGCTTGGACTGCTTGCAGGCGGCATCGCACATGACTTTAACAATTTACTTACTGCTATTCTGGGCAATATTGGTCTTGCTATGGCTTATCTGCCCCCGGAACATAAAACATATAGGCGGCTTCGTGAAAGCGAAAAGGCTTCATTAAAGGCAAGGGATTTAGTCAATCAATTGCTCACATTTTCTAAAGGAGGTGAGCCTGTTAAAAAGATTCTCTCCATTGCCACAGTAATAAAGGAAACAGTGAATCTGGCATTAATTGGTTCTAATATCAAGTGTGAAATTTTTATTCCCGATGATATATGGAATGTGCTTATTGATGAAGGACAGATAGGCCAGGTTATCCATAATTTACTTCTTAATGCTTGTCAGGCAATGCCCTCAGGTGGAACAATCAAAGTGATGTGCGAAAATACTTTTATAGAAAAAAAGGCCGTTTTACCTATTCCCATAGGTAAATATGTAAAAATATCTGTTCAGGATGAAGGTATTGGCATTTCCCAAGAAAACTTATCTAAAATTTTCGACCCTTACTATACTACAAAGCTAAAAGGCACTGGACTTGGTCTTTCAATAGCATACTCAATAATTAAAAAACACGGCGGCTATATTACTGTTGATTCCATCATAGGTAAAGGCACAACATTTGTATTTTATCTGCTCGCTTCTAAAAAAGCGGCAGAATCAATCAAAGAGACAAAAGATAGTAAGGTTAAAAAATTATCGGATAAGAAAAAGCTACTCGTGATGGATGATGACGATATGATCCTTGATTTTGTAAAAGAGGTGCTGTCCGGGGCAGGATATTATGTTGAATGTTCAAAAAACGGCGGGCAGGCTGTAGAATTATATAAAGAAGCAATAAGTGCAGGAGATCCATTCGATTTGGTCGTTCTTGATTTTACAATCCCCGGTGGTATGGGCGGCAAAGAGACCATTAACAGGCTACTAAAGATAACCCCAGGAGTTAAGGCAATTGTGTCGTCTGGTTATTCTGCAGATCCGATAATGACTGAATATAAGAAGTATGGCTTCAGTAGTGTCTTAATAAAACCTTATAAAGTTGATGATTTATTAAGAACTGTAGAAATCGTGATTATGTCAGGGTAAGAATTGAATGAAAGGGTTTTTCTGCAACCTTAATAGATACTTTGAACCCTTTGCATTTATTGGATTGAGGTAGTTTTTATACTTCTATGAAAAGCTTTCTAATTCTTTCTTGGATTGCTTCTGCCGCTGCTCTCGGATCCGGCGCTTTTTTGATAAGCCTGCCGACCACGATATAGTCAGCCCCATTTGAAAAGGCTTCTTCAACATCAACGATTCTTTTTTGATCATCAGAGGTCTTATTGAGGATAGGTCTGATTCCGGGCGCAACAATCAAAAACTTTTCTCCAAGGGACTGTCTTAGTTCAAGAGCCTCTAATCCTGAAGATATAACCCCATCACAACCTATTTCCAAAGCCCTTCTCGCCCTTGAAAGGACAAGTTTTTTAATATCAACCTGAAAGCCAAGGTCTTCGATATCTTTTTGGTCAAGGCTCGTAAGGGTAGTAACAGCGAGGATCTTTAAATCGCCCTTTTCTTTAACTGCGGCTTCTAAAATGGAGTCGTTGCCGTGAACAGTTGTAAAGGTTATCCCTTTACCGTGCAGCTTCTTTATTGCAGAGCGAACCGTCTCGGGGATATCGAAAAATTTGAGGTCAGCGAATATCTTTTTCTGTTTTTCGGCATGGAGCCAGTTGATAAGGCTAAAATAGCTGCCGGACATGAATAGTTCCAGCCCTATCTTATAAAAACTGACAGCGTCTCCGAGTTTTTCAACAAGGCTACGGGCATCTTTTTCATTGGGAACATCTAAGGCAAAGATTAGTCTTTCTTGAGGCGGTATGTTTTTTTCTGATAAAAATCTAGATTTTATCTCAGAACTCCTCACTATCTGTTTCTTTGTCCTGATCTTCTATTGATTTAAATATATTCCCCATAGAGTCGGCAAGCTGAAGTCCTTTGTTTCTGCCTGAAAACCTTAATGCATCTTCAATTAAAACTGGGGAATCCGGTAAGTCCGAGAGATATACGCCTCTTTTAGTAACCTTGTAACCTTCCAAATCTGTTTTCAACCCGTTTTTAGAGGCGATAACTCTTCTTATAATAATATAAGCATATTTTTTCTTGAGCAGCGAAATGATAGACTTTAGATATTTTATAGCAGCATTCCAGTTTTCAAATGAGAACTCTACTTCAGAGTGAATAAATATCTCGTTGTCACTTATATCAATAGAGCTTATATGAACGCCTTTGGAAAGGCTCCAGAGGGCTTCTATTATTTTTTGGGATGGTGTGTTTATCGGGCTTGGAAGTTTTATATAAAAAGCCCTGATTTCTCTCTGAATTTCCATGAGGTTATTATAGCATTTAAGTAAAATTTTTTCTGAATAATTAAATCCAGAAATAAATGTTGGTTATGCCTTCTGTCGGAGGCAAGACAGAAGACGATTATGATTTTAGGCTATTAAATCGTCTCGGGCAGATTATCTCAACGATTGTATTATGCCGCCAACGAGGCATTCTATTTCATGATTCTGGACTGTCCTCATATCTAAAATCAGCCGGTTATCATTTATTCTTGCAATTATGGGCAGGGTGTTTTTTCTGAGTCTCTTTTCAAGTAAATTAACAGAGATATTATATGGCTCTATTGAGACTGCGAATGTTTCAAATTGAATCTCAGGAAGCGCTCCGCCGCCTGACTGGGAATAGTCTTTGATAATGTTAATTTCTGCATGATCATAAATTGAAAAATCAGGCTGTATTTTTAGTCTTGATAATACCTTTTCAGCCCTTATTTTAATTGTTTCTTTATCTTCTAAAAGCATTCGCAATGTCGGTATTTCAATTTTTGCTTTTTCTTCATCAAGATATACTCTGAGAGTTGCCTCAAAAGCGGCAAGGGTCATTTTGTCAACTCTCAGTGCACGCATCAGTGGGTTTTGGGATATTTGTTCAATCAATTCAGATTTTGCTGCTATTATTCCCCCCTGTGGCCCCCCCAGCAGTTTATCACCGCTAAAGGTGACTATATCAACGCCCGCTTCTATAATCTCCTGAACCGAGGGCTCAATATGAATGCCGTATGGTTTAAGGTCAATAAGGCATCCGCTGCCAAGGTCGAACATTACAGGGAGATTAAATTTATTGCCTACTGCAACAAGTTCTTGCATGGAAAGGGATTTAGTGAAACCGATCATTCTGAAATTAGACTGGTGGACTTTTAATAAGAGGGCTGTATTTTCATTAATAGCTCTCTCATAATCATGAATGTGCGTTTTGTTTGTAGTGCCTACCTCTTTCAGTATCGCACCGCTGCCAGCCATCACATCGGGTATCCTGAATGAGCCGCCTATCTCGACTAATTCACCCCTTGAGACAATCACCTCCTTGCCTTTTGCGAGGGTATTCAGGCAAATAAGAACAGCAGCAGCATTATTATTGACAATTAAACTGTTCTCTGCTCCTGTTATTTCATTAAGTAATTGCTGTATATGCGAATATCTTTTGCCCCTTGCTCCTTTTTCCATATCATATTCAAGGTTTGAATATCCACAGGCAATCTCTTTAACGTGCTGAATGACACCCTCAGAAATAATAGATCTACCGAGGTTGGTATGAATTACAACTCCTGTTGCATTAATTACAGGGATGAGGCTGAATGCAAAAAGTTTTTGTATTTTTTTATCTATTTTATCAAGTATTGCATCACGGCTGATATCTGCCTTAGCCCCGTTGAGGATATCGCTTCTTATATTCTCGATGACCTCTCGGACGGCTTGAAGCACATACTTTCTTGGGTATTTTTGTTGCCAAAGCAGTCCACTCTGGGATTTCAGAACTTCATCAACAGAAGGCAGACTGGATAGTAAGTATTTAGTACCATTCATCCGATAATACACCTTTTTTAAATGAATTATATAATATAGCTTTTAATATTCTTTTCCGTCAAAGGGGTTGGACTCGGAAAAATAGCAAATTCCAAACAAGAATTACAAGATTCCTCGCATTCATTCGGAATGATCATTTTTATATCTATTTCTGAGAGCCCAATATTTATTATACTGCTCAAGTTTCTGATATAATATATAAAAATCATCAAAAAAAGGAGCGTCCAATCGAAAGCAAAGCCAAAGCAATCTTAGCAGCGAAGGCATCCATTGAAAAGAAGGCAATGGATGTTACTATCCTTGAATTAAAAGATCTTACCTTTATCGCAGATTATTATGTAATCTGTTCGGCATCCAATATTATCCAGGTCAGGACAATAGTTGAGAATATCGAGAAGGTTTTGATGCAGTCCGGCATAAAGCCGATTGGGATTGAGGGGTTGAATTATGCCCGCTGGGTTCTTGTGGATTATGGAGATGTAATTGTTCATATCTTTGAAGAACAGATGAGACTATATTACAGCCTTGAAAAATTTTGGCTTGATGCACCGCAGATAAAATTAGATTATGAAAATTCGGATTCTATGGGTAGGCAGGACGAAAGAGGGGTATCTCAGCGAGGGAATTAATTACTACCTGAAACTGCTTCAAGGTGCAATCAAATTAAATATAGTCGAGATCAAGGCTTCAAAAATCGGAGACCGGCAAAGGATAGTATCTGAAGAGGGCAAAAGAATCCTTGCTCAGAGCTCATCTTATATCTTGCTCGATGAAAAAGGCTCTGAAATGAACTCAAGGGAATTTGCAGCTTTCTTGTCTGGCAGGGATTCAACGGACTTCGTTATTGGCGGGCACATTGGAGTCTCTGACGAGGTTAAAAAAAATGCCAGCCTTGCGATATCCCTCTCCAAATTGACCTTTACCCATGAGATGGTTAGATTGATATTTCTTGAGCAGCTATATCGCTCAGTCACAATTATAAAAGGTAAGGATTATCATCACTGATGGGCAAAGTAGTCATTTTAATTTTTTTATTGATTCTTGGAGTTTTGGGCTTATTTGCGTTGGAAAACAGGGAGGCTATGAACATAAAGATTCCCTTTGGAGATAACTATGAAATCTCCAAAGCTGCCTTTCTGATTTTATCGTCAACTATTGGGGCGCTGATTATATTAATGATATTTTTTGTAAGGGATTCAAAAAAGGCAATTGATAATCTTAAATCTGTAAAAAGGCATAAACAAGAGGAAAAGATTCTTCAATACTATACAATGGGGTTGAATGCAATTCTTGCTCAAAAGGATGAAGAAGCAAAAGGCTCTTTAAAAAACATATTGAAAATAGATTCAGGACATATCGAGTCTCTTCTCAGGCTTGGTGATATAGCTATGAAAGAGATGGACTACAAGACCGCCCTTGAGTATTATAGAAAATCTTATGATTTAAGCCGTTCAAACTTGCAGACTTTATTGTCTTTAGCTGATGTTTATGAAAAAATGGAGCTTAATGACGATGTGCTGAGATATCTTGATGAAATCCTTGCTCTCGACCCTGATAATCTAACGGCTCTCTATAGAAAACGTTCTATTTTCGAGAAAAAACAAAGGTGGGATGACCTTCTTACAATCCAGATGTTCATCATAAATCTTCAAAGATATGAGAAGGAAAAAGAGCAGCAGAGAATGATAGCTTACAAATATGAATATGCAAGGGCAGCTATGCAGAATGGCGAATTTGATGAGGCTCGGAAGGTTTTTAAGTCTCTGCTTAAGATGGACTCAGGTTTTATACCTGCATATATCGAACTGGCAGATGTTTTATCTCGGGAAGGGGAATTTCAGGCTGCAGCTAATCTCCTTGAAAATGCTTATGAAGAGCTTAAATCAATTGTACTTCTGTTAAAAATCGAGGATTTGCTAATCAACACTGGAGAGTCGGGCAGAATAATAAGAGCTTATAAAGATGCAATTTTGAAAAATCCCAATGATAACAGATTGAAATTTCTTCTTGGCAGGGCATACTCAAGACTTGATAAGTCTCTTGAATCACTTGAAATCCTTGAATCATTAAATAATGTTATACCCTCGCCTGAATTCTATGTATTAAGAGGAGAGCTTTATTTAGAACAAAACCAAAATCTGAAGGCTCTGGAGGATTTAAAAAAGGCATTAGCATTACATAAGTCTTCCCAGATGATTTATAGCTGTTTAAAGTGCGGCAAAAAATCTTATGAATGGTTAGGGAGATGCGATAACTGTATGGAGTACAATACATATTCGGTAGATATCAATGGAATCACTAAATCATAAAGAAATTAAAAAAGATGAACCTCAGAAAAGCCCATCGCACAATCACTTAGGGACTGCTATAGTAAAAATTGTTCTCGATACAAGTCTTTTTGTAAATCCTGATGTAAGGAATGCTCTTGGGAAGTCGCCATTTGAGGCATTTGAGACATTTCTTACCTTGGCTGAACAGCTTCCATCAATGGAATTTTATATGCCTCCATCGGCATTCAGGGAGCTTCTTCAGTTTGTAGGCAAGGATAAGATTCCACCAAGGCTTTTGTTGCACCTCTATCAGAAACCTCCTAAAAAATATGAACTTAAGTGTCCAGCATTTCTTTTGTATGAGCTTATAGAAGACATGAGAGAAAGAATTAATAAAGGTCTGAGAATATCAGAAAATGCTATTAGAAGTGCTGAAAAGATCGGTACAGATGAAAACATCAAGGATCTTAGGAGAAAATACAGAGAGGCTCTGCGAGAAGGCATAATTGACAGTAAGGAAGATGTAGATATTCTTCTTCTCGCTATGGAACTGGATGCCCTTATGATAACCGCTGACCAGGGGTTGATAAAATGGGCTGAAAAACTTGGGATTAAATGGCTTATACCTGAAATGTTTAAAGATTACCTTGTGAGTGCAATAAAACAAAGAGAGGTTGTTGCGAACCTGTAACCCAAAAGATGTATATTTTAGGTTTGACCCTATAAACTATTGAATACCTTAGAGCTTTATAAATTGCTTCCAAAAAAAAATTGTGGTGAATGTCACCAAAAGTTGTGCATGCCTTTTGCGTTTGCGGTAACTAAAGGAGAATCGGATATCTCGGAATGCCCGATTTTAAGTGTTCAAGAGATAGAATCTATCAGGGGTTCTCTTGTTAAATTAGACTGGCGTGAAGACTTAATATCAAAGTTAAAAGATGAGGTTAGTAAAATAAGCTTTACTAAAATAGCAGATGGTATCGGCGCAAAACTAAAGGATGGTGACTTGATTTTGCAATGCATCGGCAGAGAATTTCTGATATCTTCAGATGGTAAGATAACAGCTATAGGGCATATAACGTCATGGGTTAAAATACTCCTTCTTAATTATATTAAAACCAGCGGGAATGTTGATTTATCAGGCAAGTGGGTCTCTTTCAGTGAATTAAAAAATGGTATGCTCAAATCCATCACTTTTAAAATGGAGTGCGAAGACCCGCTAAATAAAATTTTAAACAGCTCAATGGACAAGGCTGAACTTATCCTAACAAGGTTGGGAGCGCAGAGACAAAATGGCTTTCCGACTAAATATGCGTGGCATATTTATCTGCTCCCAAAAATTCCAATATTGCTCCTTCATTGGCAGGATGAAGATGATTTCCCCTCACAAACTAAAATACTTCTTGATTTCACAGCAGAAAGCTTTCTTGATGTAGAGTCGCTTCTCTTTCTTGTTGAAGAAATGATTAAAGATATTGAATACGGACTTGATCCGTTGAGATAGAGCTACTTGTCCTTTATTCTACATTACAATTAAGTAGAACCGCTCTGCTTCTGATAATTCTGCCTATTTCTTTATGTTTTTAAGCAGCTTTTTTTCGGCTTCACTGAGTTCGATCTTTGCCTCAACAAGCCTTTTGTAATAATTATTAGCTTTTTCCATATTTTTTGCTGCTACTGCCTTTAGAAGGTCTCCCTCCAACTCTGCAACCTCAAGGCGCTTATAATAGTCAAGCATTTCCATAAAATGTGCCATAACAATCATACCTGTGAGGATTGGGTGATTATTTGTGACATTATATGACTTAAATATTGTGCCATGCTCAAGCTCCACCTCGAGCCCTGCTTGAAAATCCTCAACTGAGATATTTAGATTATCAAGATTAACCTTAGAGAGAATTATCTTTGCTTCTTCAGATGTAACAGAGGGCTTTTTCAGTTTAGTCCAGTCCCTTATTTTGAGCTCTTTGCAAACCATTCTTACTTCTTCCTTTGTAACATATTCTTTTATTTTCATCCTATCCTCCATTTTAAATAGTTTTATAAGCACCTTCATAATGAGGAGTGAACCTCCCCGCAGCAAGCTGCGAGGTATCCTAAAATCACCCCTCCCTTGATGGGAGGGGACAAAGGGGAGGATGAAAATAGTTTCTTGTCACCACCACCCTCGCCCTCCCCCATCAAGGGGGAGGGAATTATAAGGAAACCCTGTGGCAAGCTACAGGGAATTAGAGTTAAAAAATTAAAAAAGAAGAAAAGTTTAATATAATTAAGTATAATACTATTAATGTGAGGCTTATTGAACATGATATCTTAGTTTTATTTTGGCATGAAGGCTTGGAATAAGGCCAATATGAGAAATATTTTACAAACAAATGCAAGATAACAAAGAACAAATTAAAATTTTGATAGTTGATGATGACAAGTATATAAGAGATTTTCTCTCCATACTTCTTTCAGGCTCGGGATATTTTTGCTATATCGCATCAGACGGCAGAGAAGCCTTAAATAAAGTTCAAGCAATAAATCCAGATATTATTTTTCTTGACCTGTTCATGCTGGGAATGCATGGATTAGAGGTTTGTAAAAAAGTGAAAAAAAACCCTGAAACATCTCAAATCCCTATAATAATAATTACGGCATCTGTTGATTATGAATTAAAAATAAAATGCCTCGAAGCTGGAGCATCTGACTATATTACAAAACCACTTAATCCTTTAGAGATTAGGGCAAAAACTCAAAATTTCCTGCATATCAAAAAATATCATGAAATAAATGTTAAAAACCTGCTTCTTCAGCAAACATTAACAATGATTGAAAGGGCAAAAAAAGAATGGGAGTCAATGGTAGATTCCATAAACGATATTATAATTTTGGTTGACCATGAAGACACTATTATTAGGACAAATAAGAGATTATCCGAAACTACTCAACTTGATTTTAGAGATCTATTAGGCAGAAAGTGGCAAGATGTGCTTAAGGAAAGCGGTTTTACTAACAAAGTTCTCGGTTCCGGAGATATTGAGTTTTTTCATCCGAAAGGGAGATATTTTAATTATAATATTTACTATATCAATAATTTCAGAAATACTAACCAGTCTGCTGCTACTATTATCCTTCAGGACATTACGGGCATAAAAAAGCTGACAATCCAATTAGAAGAAAGCAGTCAGATGATAGAAATAAAGCATCAGGAGCTTGAAAAAACATATTTGGAGCTAAAGTCTGCACAGTCACAGATACTACAGCAGGAGAAGATGGCGTCAATAGGGCAGCTTGCAGCTGGCGTTGCGCATGAGATAAATAATCCCACAGGTTTTATAATGAGCAATCTTAATACCTTGCTGAAATATTCGGACAGGATAAAGGATTTTGTATCAAGCCAGACAGAAGCTCTGGATTTAATCTCTAAGGGCGTCTCTTCGAACAAAGAGATTTTAGAGAGACTTAAAGAAAAAAGAAAGACAACAAAGTACGACCATATAATAGAAGACATAGGCAGTTTGGTCGCTGAATCCATTGATGGTGCTGAGAGGATAAAGAGGATAGTTCAGGATTTAAAAAGCTTCTCCAGAGTTGATGAGGCTGAATATAAGTTAGCTGATTTAAATCAAGGGATTGAGAGCACAATAAATATCCTATGGAATGAGCTTAAATATAAGGCTGTAATTAAAAAGGAATATGGTGATATTCCAAAAACCAAGTGCAATCTTGGACAATTGAATCAGGTATTTATGAATATATTAATTAACGCTGTTCAGGCTATTGAAAAACACGGAGAGATTGCGATCAAGACATGGAATGAGGCGGATACAATTTATATTTCTATTTCTGATACTGGAAGCGGGATACCTGAAGACAAAATAAGCAGGATTTTTGAGCCATTTTATACAACTAAGCCAGTTGGGGAGGGGACAGGGCTTGGACTGAGCATAACTTATGACATTGTCCGCAAACATAACGGTGATATCAAGGTAAAAAGCGCATTAGGGGTTGGGACGACATTTATGATTAATATTCCGGTTATAAGCTAAGAAGGTAATTTTGTCGAATGACAGGCGGGAAGCCTGTCATTCGGAGCATCATTAATCACCTTTTGGTAGGACAGCCGTCCCGGCTGTCGTGGGTGTGCGGGCAAAATAGCTCAAATTAGGTAAGAGGTAAATTCGATGGAAGAGATAAAAATACTTTTTGTTGATGATGAAGAATTCGTATTGAGAGCTTTAAAAAGGCTCTTTATGGATGACGATTATACGATACTGACTGCATTATCAGGCGAAGAAGGGCTTGAAACTATTAAGAAAGAAGAACCCCAAGTCATTGTTTCTGATTATCGGATGCCCGGCATGAATGGGATTGAATTTTTGAGAAAGGCATACATACGAAAACCTGATGCTGTAAGGATTGTATTGTCCGGATATGCTGACACGGCTATTGTAGTTGAGGCTATTAATGAAGGCCAAATTTACAAACTCATCCCAAAACCATGGAATGATGATGAACTTAAGATCTCAATATCCAACTCAGTTGACAGGTATATGCTCTATAAAAGAAACATCGAACTTACTCATGAATTGGTCGATAAGAACGAAGAACTGATAAGGGTAAATGAGGAATTAAAAAAGTTAATAAAGGAAAAATCCGAACTTCTTAATTTTAAAAGCAAAATGCTCTCAAACTTTCAAAACATTATCAATGCAGTTCCTGTGGGTATCATGGGAGTGGGTATTGACGGTGTAATGGTTCAGTGCAATGAGGCGTGGCTTAATATATCTGGCATCGGGTGGGGCAATCTTGGAGACAATATTGACTCCTTTTTGCCTGTGAACGTTATCAATTTTATAGAAAATGTTAAGGATAATCTCGAATCTGAACAGCACACAATAATAAACGGCTTGCATGGGAAATTAATTAGCACACTGATTAAGGATGAGACTGAACAGCAGCGAGGAATTATATTGACATTTATACATATCTAACAAAGGCAAACTAATATAGTGTCTGTTTATAAAGTCAAAAATCGCCCCCTCCCTTGAGATGAAGGGTTTGGGAGTGTGCTGAAATCGGCATTTATTTAAATAATCTCAATGCAGTAGAAACTCGTAACTAACTAATGGTAAATTCTTATGCAAGAAACCTTTAATGTTCTCTTTGTGGATGACGAGGAAAATATCCTTAAGGCTTTGAAACGATTATTCATTGATGAAAAAATCGAGGTTTTCACAGCCTTGTCCGGCAAAGAAGGCCTTGAAATCATTGCTAATAATGAATTTGCATTAATTGTATCGGATCAGCGAATGCCTGAGATGACCGGAACCGAATTTCTTCTGAAAGCCAAAGAACAAAGCCAAGACACTATTAGAATCATCCTGACAGGTTATGCTGATGTTAATGCGGCTATCAATGCCATAAATGAAGCTGGTGCATATAGATATATCACAAAACCATGGAATGATAGGGAAATCGTGCATATAGTAAAAGAAGCGGTTGGCAGATACAAGCTATTAAAAGAGAATATATATCTGACCGAACTGACAAGGAAACAGAAAGAAGAATTGCATACATGGAGCAAGGAGCTCGAACATTATGTGCAAGTCCATACAATAGATTTAACCAAGAAGGACAAAGAAATCAAGATATTAAATGAAAGGCTTCAAAAACATTTTAAGGAGTTAATGTCTGGTTTTTTAAATTTAATTGGACTTAGGGGAAAAGACATTCGTAGTCACTCTGAAAAAGTGGCATTTATCTCAGGAGAGATGGCAAAAAAAATACCGTTGAGCGAACCAGAAATTAGAACAATAACAACAGCAGGGCATTTGCATGATATCGGCAAGATGCACATCTCAGATGTTGTACTTTTTAAAGAACCAGAGGAACTCTCTGCGGATGAAATGGATCAATATATGAAGCATCCGATAAGTGGTCAATTGGCTCTTAGCCCGATCGAAGAGCTGCATGGTGCCGGCTTGCTCATAAGACATCATCACGAAAATTATGATGGAAGCGGCTTTCCTGATAAGCTAAGGGGAGAAAAGATGCCGATTGGCTCAAGGCTTATATCATTAGCCGATAAATTTGAAAAGCTTACGAGGCGAGGTGATGCAGAGGATTCACTAAAGAAAATAAAGTCAATGCTCGGTAAAGAGTTTGATCCTGAATTATTCAATTTTCTAGAGACAGTAGCGTATGAACAAAAATCTGCCCTCTTTTCTTCGGATGATATTATAGAGGCTGAACTATCCCCGAAAGATTTGGCACCAGGCTTAATTTTATCAAGGGATGTTATGGGAGGCTCTGGTCTCATTATAATAAAAAAAGATACTGTGCTTACAGAGAAAAATATTGAACTTTTGCAAAGAAGCTTTTCGATGGATGCCTCAAAGAGCGGTATATTTGTTTATAAAAAAAGAAAATAGTATTAAATTGAGCGAGACTAATCATGACAAAGGCAATATTGCATCCAAAAGCATCACAAATGCAGTGCTTCAATAAATAATGCCATTGTGATAATGAATGTCTGAGTTTGAAAGACATTAGGAAATCTTTTAGGCAAGAAGGGCTAATCTATCAGATGAAGATTTGTGAGATATTTGCGAGCATTCAGGGTGAATCATCATATGCTGGATTGCCTTGTATATTTGTTAGAATGACTGGCTGCAACCTTAGATGTGTATATTGTGATACTGCTTATGCCTATGATGAAGGTGTTGAGATGTCTGAGGACGAGGTATTTGAGAAAGTCAAAGCATATGGAATAAATCTTCTCGAAATTACGGGCGGTGAACCACTTCTTCAATCAGAATATGTCATGCCGCTCATTGATAGATTCATTGAAAACGGTTTTAAGGTTTTGATAGAGACAAACGGAAGCTTTAGCATAAGGGACATTAACCAAAGTGCTGTTATTATAATGGATATAAAAACACCCCTAAGCGGGATGCATGAAAAAATGTTCACGGCTAATTTCGATTATCTAAAGATTGATGATGAAATTAAATTTGTCATTCTAAACAGAAGTGATTATGAATGGACTAAAGAGATTATTTTTTCTCATAATTTGCAGAATAAATGTAAGATTCTTTTATCCCCCTCATACGATGTTTTATCCCCAGAGATATTATCTAAATGGATAATTGCGGATGAGTTGCCTGTAAGGCTTAATCTCCAGCTCCATAAATATATTTTCACCAGCGAAAGAAGGGCTATTTGATAAAATAATCCCCCGATATGTTTAATAAATGGTATAATTTTTATCATATTTTAGAGGGGTTAAGTTATGCTTGAAGATAAATTGCTATTAGGTTTAACCTTTGATGATGTATTATTATTGCCTGCCAAATCAGATATCATGCCTAAAGATGTTGATGTCAGCACAAAACTAACAAAAAATATTTCTTTGAACATCCCAATTATAAGCGCTGCTATGGATACTGTTACAGATTCTAAATTAGCTATTGCTATTGCCCGGGAGGGCGGATTAGGTATCATTCACAGGGCAATGCCTCCCCAGAAACAGGCATTGGAAGTTGACAAAGTAAAAAAGTCGGAAAGCGGTATGATAGTTGACCCTATTACAATATCCCCCGATGAACCAATTGCTAAAGCTATGAAATTAATGGAGAGATACAAGATTTCAGGGGTGCCTGTTACTACAAACGACAAGCTTGTGGGCATACTGACGAATAGGGATTTAAGATTTGAGACAAGTATGGACAGAAGGGTTGCAGAGGTTATGACCCGCGAAAAACTCGTGACCGCCGCTGTCGGCACTACTTTGGACGAAGCAAAGGAATTGTTACATAAATATAAGATTGAAAAGCTCCCCATCGTTGATGATGATTTTAATTTAAAAGGACTTATAACTATAAAAGACATAGAGAAAAAGAAGAAATATCCATGTGCTTGTAAAGACCATATGGGAAGGCTGAGAGTTGGAGCTGCTGTGGGAGTCGGAGATGAGGCTCTCCACAGAGTTGAATTGCTTATGAAGGCAGGTGTTGATATAATTGCCATAGACACTGCCCATGGCCACTCAAGTGCGGTAATAGAAACCTTAAAAGAAATCAAAAACAATTTTGACATTGATGTGGTTGCTGGCAATATAGCAACTGCTGAGGCGGCATATGACCTTATCCAAGCTGGCGCTGATGCTGTCAAAATTGGAATCGGGCCCGGCTCTATATGCACTACGAGGATAGTCGCGGGGGCAGGAGTGCCCCAACTTACAGCGATAAAGAATTGCTATGAAGTAACATCGAAGGCAAACATACCTATAATAGCGGACGGAGGAATAAAGTATTCAGGTGATATAACAAAGGCACTTGCAGCAGGGGCGCATTGCGTTATGATAGGCAGCCTCTTCGCAGGGACTGATGAATCTCCGGGAGAACTGATTCTATTTCAGGGCAGAAGCTACAAGGAATACAGGGGAATGGGATCTTTAGGCGCTATGCAGCAAGGCGCAAAAGACAGATATGCTCAGCAAGGG
This sequence comes from Nitrospirota bacterium, assembly GCA_037445375.1. Classification (GTDB taxonomy): domain Bacteria; phylum Nitrospirota; class Thermodesulfovibrionia; order Thermodesulfovibrionales; family Dissulfurispiraceae; genus DYHD01. The sequence goes on from JBBIKS010000006.1 coordinate 45,733, forward strand.
GTTGATGTTGGTAAGCTTGTCCCTGAAGGTGTTGAAGGTAGAGTGCCATATAAGGGACCTCTTTCTCAAAGCATCCATCAGCTTTGCGGCGGATTAAGGTCGGGAATGGGATATTGTGGATGCAGCACCCTTGATGAAATGAGAAAGTACGCAAGATTTATAAGAATCACTAATGCAGGATTCAGGGAGAGCCATGTGCATAATGTAATCATCACAAAAGAGGCTCCTAATTACAGGGTAGAGCAGTAAGATGTTGAATACAGAGAAGATTTTGGTTTTAGATTTTGGTTCGCAATATACACAGCTTATAGCCAGAAGGGTCAGGGAAAATAAGGTTTATTCCGAGATATATCCATTCAATGCACCTATAGATAAAATCAAGGCATTTCTGCCTAAAGGCATCATTCTTTCGGGCGGACCTTCAAGTGTTTATGAGGATGGGGCTCCAATCCCTGATTTAAATATATTCAAACTCGGCATTCCAGTGCTGGGGATTTGTTACGGCATGCAATTAATGGCACATCTTCTGGGCGGCGAGGTTTCAAAGGCGATTAAAAGAGAATACGGCAAGGCAGAACTTGTTGTTGATGATGCTAAAGATATATTTGCTGAAATACCTCCTCAGACAAAGGTCTGGATGAGTCATGGAGATAAAATTAATAAATTACCACGAAAATTTTCGATTATTGGACATACCAGCAACTCTCCGGTAGCCGCTATGGCAGACAGGAGTAATAGATTCTATGCTTTTCAGTTCCACCCTGAGGTTGTTCATACTGATGAAGGCTCCAAAATACTCCACAGTTTTATTTTCAATATATGCGGGTGCAAGCCAACATGGACAATGAAGTCTTTCATTGAAACTATAAAACAAGAGATTGCGGAGAAGGTCAAAGATCAAAAAGTTGTATGCGGCATTAGCGGGGGAGTTGATTCTTCAGTTACTGCAGTATTGGCGCACGAGGCTGTCGGCGATGCCCTCATATGCATCTTCGTAGATAATGGGTTGCTCAGGCATAATGAGGCTATAAAGGTAGAAGAAACCTTAAGAAAAAACTTTAACATGAACATCACATGTGTTGATGCCTCCGAAAGATTTTTAAAAAGACTCAGAGGTATCAAAGATCCCGAAAGAAAAAGAAAGATTATCGGTAATGAATTCATAAGGGTATTTGAAGAAGAGGCAAAAAAGATTAAGGGTGCAAGATTCCTTGCTCAGGGGACATTATACCCGGATGTCATCGAGAGCACATCGTTCAAAGGGCCTTCTGCGACTATCAAAAGCCATCATAATGTTGGCGGACTTCTCAAGAAGATGAAGCTCGAACTGATTGAACCATTGCGCGAGCTTTTCAAGGATGAGGTGCGATTGCTCGGTCATGAACTCGGAATGCCTGATGAAATTATCAATAGACATCCCTTCCCCGGTCCCGGTCTTGCGATCAGATGCATCGGAGATGTAACAAGGCAGAGAATGGATATATTAAGAAAGGCTGATGTTATTGTGCTTGAGGAAATAAAAAGATTCAGGCTTTACAATGAAATATGGCAGGCATTCGCAGTGCTCCTTCCCGTTAAAAGTGTTGGTGTAATGGGCGATGAGAGGACTTATGAAAATGTGATAGCAGTGAGAGCTGTAACAAGCCTGGATGGTATGACCGCAGACTGGGCAAAAATACCTTATGAAGCAATGGAAAGCATATCTAACAGGATAATAAATGAAGTAAAAGGTATAAATAGGGTTGTCTATGATATAACCTCAAAACCCCCCGGAACTATTGAGTGGGAATGATTTTTATGGAGAATTAATGCTGTTAAATAGATATCACAAAGAGATTATTAACGCTGAGTGCAATCCCAACTTTGAATCTGTGCATTGCATTGCGCATTTAGATGAAGATATTAGCGAAGTAATACCTTACCTGAACGCTGAGTTAGGTGGGTATCAGTTCATTAGTGAGCCTATTGCGGTTACATTCAAAATCTACGGAAGGCTTATAACTGTTCATTCTAAAAAAATTGCTATCAATGCATTAAAAGATGAAGCCCAAGCTGATAAGATTATAGAGTGGCTTAAGGATAAGATTAATGAAACATGGGAAAATAGACTTGAAATCAAACCCTTATACGAAGCTATGCCGAGGCCAAAACTTGTTGAGATTTTAAAGTTGCTCCCTAACACCAATTGCAAAGAATGCGAACAACCCACTTGTATGGTATTTGCGCTACAGCTTGCTGAAGGCGAAAAAGCCGTTGAAGATTGCTCGCAATTATCTGCTGAAAATCGGGAAGAACTTGAAAAATATATCAGAAAATTTATAAAAAATTAGGATTATGCAAAGATATTATATGTTATAATAGACCTTCTCTAAAAAGCCCCCTTAGCTCAGTAGGATAGAGCACAGGTTTCCTAAACCTGGTGCCGCAGGTTCGATTCCTGCAGGGGGTATTTTTTCCTTCGTTGATTAGATTTGTTCTAATGCCTGCTGCAGGTCGGCTATAAGGTCATCAGTGTCTTCTAAGCCGAGAGCAAGCCGGACGAGATTGTCTGTCATGCCTATTGAATGACGATACTCGGCAGGATAATCAAAGAAAGACATTGTAGCCATTTGGGTTACAAGGCTTTCGGTACCGCCAAGACTTGGGGTAATAATAAAAAGCTCCAGAGAGTCTATGAACTTACAGGTCTCAGCGTCCCCGCCTTTAACCAAAAAAGTGATAACACTCCCAAAACCGCTCATCTGCTTCACTGCAATTTGATGGTCAGAATGTGAATTAAGTCCAGGATACCATACCTTTTCTATTTTTGGATGCGATTCGAGCATTTGGGCTATTTTTAAACCGGCTTTGTTGTGATGCTCCATCCGAAGCGCAAAGGTTTTTAGCCCTCTTTCAAGCAAAAAGCAGCTAAAAGGATCGGCGATAGAACCAACCATGCGCTGCATACGATAGAGGTTATTCAAAAGGTCAGATTTGCCTAAAGTAACACCGGCCAAGAGGTCGTTATGCCCGCCAAGATACTTAGTTGCCGAATGAATTACTATATCAATGCCAAACTCAAGGGGTTTAATATTATAAGGTGTTGCCATAGTGGCATCAATAATAGTTAGCAGATTATGTTTTTTTGCAATTTCAACAATTAAACTTAGTTCAATTACCCTAAGATAAGGGTTGGTAGGCAATTCTGTGAATATAATATTGGTATTAGGTTTAATTTCTTTAGTTATAGCCTCAACAGTGGGATCTACAATTGAATATTCAAGACCAAACTTTGGTAGAAAGTTTGTAGCAAAATCCCTTGTCTGGCGGTAACAATCATTAGTGAAGATAATGTGCCCGCCTCTGTTCATATATGTCATCAAGGTTAAAATTACAGCGCTCATTCCAGTTGAGAACAGTATTGCCCTCTCAGCACCCTCTATTGCTGCAAGCTTGCGTTCACACTCTTTCTGAGTCGGGTTGCCGTATCGTCCGTACTCGTGATCTCTAAGTATGCGGCATTCTCCCTTCGCCTTCATAAATTCCACAACATCTGTTGTTGTATCAAAATAGTAGTTGGATGTCTGAACAATAGGTGTTGTGACAGCATGATATGCTTTTGGCTTATGGCCGTCACCATGAATTGCAAGTGTGGCAGGCTTCCAGTTTTTAGCCTGTGATGACTTTTTAGGCATCAGTTGTCCTCCTCTATAACAAAACTTTCAGAAGTGTTTCCATAATCTAATATGGTGATATAAAAAGAGGCAGTCAAGCTGCAAGGCAACAAAATAGCAACTTCTCTACTATTGGACATAGAATTAAGAACAGTTCAAATGAAAAATGACCGCTCTTGAGATTACCATAAAAGCCTTTGTATTATCAATCATTTCAACCTTGTCTAAGAGTGCCGAGAAAAAGCTCTGGAATTATGAAATGTGAATGTCTTTCTTTGTTGGAAGTATTTTTTTAAAACGATATTTTAACGCTAAAACTGTTAAGATATCAGGCAAGGCCTTCTTTTTCTTAAATGTAAAATTGAGAAATCAAGCCCTTTGCCTGTTCATTGCCGTTCCAAGATAGACGATGCTGTTTAAGAAGGAGATGGATGTGAAATGTATAGTTTAGGTTTGATCACAAGACACTTCCCTCTCGAGTTAGACCTGTTTGCTGTTTTTTTTTACTTAACTCATGATGGATGTCGATTCTATTTCTGACAATTGACAAAAGACAACTAATTTCAAGATAATTGATTTAATGCCAACTGTTAGAAATATTTCAGGGCTATATCGTTTTTCTTTTACGGCTTTGATTGTAATGAGCTTATGCATGTTCATATTCAGAGAGAAAAGATGAATGGCAAAACACTGGCATGCAAGGCAACATGGATAGCGGAAGCAACGAGAGGATATTAATTCATCAATATGAAATTGACGAAAAGGGAAGTGTTCAGAAATGTGTGATTGTTCCTCCTACATCACAGAATTTGTTTCATATCGAAAAGACTATTTATCAGTTTGTTCAGGCTAATATTGATAGAGCGGGGATTATCTGAAAAGGGAATGTGAGAAGATAATAAGAAGCTATGACCCTTGCATATCGTGCGCCACGCATATAGTTTATTTTATAGGTAAATATCATAAGTGTCCAAAATAATATTTAAGTTTAGATATGAAGCGATTTCTTCGCCAAAGAACTACCTTTGAATGTGTGCAAAAGTTTGACAGACGACCTATTGGTTTCACAAATAAATACTGAGGCTTCCGCATCGTCTTCAGCCTCATTGAGTTACCCATGGCTTTGGCTTGAGAAATCGCTTCATATCGCCTGCATTTGGATATATCTAATAATTTTTTTGACAAATATTAAGGTAATATATGGAAATGTTTCTAAATAGAGCAGTTTTATATTTGAGGATGATTAAGATATCTCACTCGGTATTTGCCCTTCCCTTCGCATTCACTGGCGGAATCCTCGCTGCTTCAGGCATCCCAGCCCTGCATCAGCTATTCTGGATTTTGCTCGCAATGATAGGGGCAAGGTCGGGAGCGATGGGATTAAATAGAATAATAGATAGGGACATTGATAAATTAAATCCACGGACAAAGTATAGGGAAATACCCACTGGGAAAATAAGAATTTTTGATGCGGCATTGTTTACCGTCATATCCTTTGCCATTATGGTTTTTGCTGCCTATCAGTTAAATCCGTTATGTTTGAAGCTGTCTCCTGTCGCTATAGGTATTTTATTCTTATACTCCTATACCAAAAGGTTCACATGGCTGTCTCACTTCTTTTTGGGGCTTGCAATTTCAGGATCACCACTCGGGGCATGGATTGCTGTCAGAGGGACTTTTGACCCTGAGATTTTGCCGCTTTGTATCGGCGTAATATTCTGGCTCGCGGGGTTTGATGTTCTTTATGCCTTGCAAGACATTAATTTTGATAGAAAACACGGACTACATTCTATCCCTCAGAGATTTGGGATCGAAAAATCCTTGATTATCTCCAGATTGTTCCATTCAATAACAATATTAATGCTGATAGTAACAGGATTAATTTTTCTTCTCGGATTTGTCTATTGGATAGGGGTCATTTTAGTTACAGGACTGCTTATCTATGAACACACCCTAATAAAATCGGAGGATTTAAGTAAACTCGATATGGCATTTTTTAATATGAACGGATATATAAGCCTGACTGTCTTTATGTTTACTTTTTTATCATTTCTTGTATAACCTAAATTGAGCGATTTTGTTGGTAACCCCACGAAAGCCGAGACGGCTGTCCGACGCAATGGGTGATTAGTGATGATTCGTAGGACAGGCTTTCCGCTTGTCATTAGAGAAATGCACATTAAAGAATAGCTCAATTTAACTGTTATTATTTGTTTAGATTTAGCCATTAAGCAAACAACAGGAGTAAATAAAAATTCAAATATGAATCAGACCCCTCAACTGAAGGTATTTTGTAAATCTATAGGCGCGGACCTTGTAGGCATCGCTGATTTAGAACCATTCAGAAATAATTTTACTGTAGTGCCTGAAAATCTTATAGAGCCATTCACTCATGCAATCTCAATTGCGATTTGTATGAATAATGAAGTGATCAATACCATTTCAGATGGTCCTACGCCAGAATATGCACAGCTTTACAGAAATGTTAATATATCTTTAGATAAAATCTCCTCTCAAATCGTGCAGTGGATAAATGAAAAAGGTTTTAGTGCAAAGGCTATTGCAGCTTCTAAATTAGAGGACGAAGTGAATCTTCTTGGAAGTATCTCTCACAAGGCGGTGGCAAGAATGGCAGGTATCGGATGGCAGGGCAAAAACCTGCTCATCATAACCCCGCAATTCGGCTCAAGGATAAGACTTGCTACCGTCCTAACCAATATGCCATTTATAGCAGACCAGCCATTAAAAAACAGGTGTGGCAAGTGTAAGGAATGCTCTAAAGCCTGTCCTTCATCTGCTATAAAAAATGTTAGCACAGACAGTCATTATAAAATGAGAGATGAAGCAGTAGATATAGATAAATGTTACTCAAGGCTAAATAAATTTAAAGTTATGCCCGGCATTGAGGCTACAATCTGCGGTGTTTGCATCAAGGTTTGTCCGTTTAGCAAGAAATCTACTTGAGTCTGTTTATAAAGTCATAAATCACCCTTACACTTGCCCTCTCCCTCAAGGTGGAGGGTTGATAAATAAGCCTCTCACTTGAGGGGAGGGGTTGGAGAGGGTGTTTAATGAGCAGTTTATAAACAGACTCTATTTAATATAAACCGCTCACAAGACCGCAGGAATGGCAGAAAGGCTCCACTCTATGAGCAGGACTTATAGATAAACCTGATGAATATTAATGGAACTAAAAGGCAAATCAGATATATCATAAAGGCTGCAAGCTGCCAGAGCTACAAATTCAGCGGGTTCTTTTCAAAGGAAATAGGCTATGGAAGAATCAACGGCATCGTAAGTCAGCCGCTGATTTAAAATTTAGATGTGAGGCGATAAAAGACTGAAAAAGTAAGCAGAAAAGGTGATGAGAACGCTCAATTTGTGTAATGTGCAGACTCTGCCCTCTTTTCTTTATAAAAAACACCCATGAAAATCGGCACTATAAGCAATTATATCAATATTAAGACTATCATCATATTTACTATTCAGTTCTTCCTTATAGTTACTATATTAGGCTATCGCTCATGGAAAGATAGGGGCGATGAGTGCCTCAAATGCCATTCAGATATGCAAAAGATGACTAAGCTCGGCTATCCCCAGTTTTATATAACTCAGGAGATGATAGAAAGGGAAAGCAAACATCCCAATATTAGATGTCAGGAATGTCATCTTGGTAACGCACGAGCCAAAGACCCTGATGAGGCGCATAAGGGTATGCTTGCAGTTCTTCTGGTCAGTGAAGAAGGGGAGCTTCTTAAGCGTAAAGATATTTACCCCAAGCCATTGATACCTGCTGGCAATGATAAAATCAGGGAGATGCTCCCGCAAGTCGAGTATGAAGGCGAACTTTATCCACATCCTGATGTTAGAAATGTTCTTTGGCATGACAGAGACCCAATAACCCTGAATTATGACCCTGCCATAACCAAAAAAACATGCGGCAAATCAAACTGCCATCCTGCAGAAACAACCCAATTCCATAAAACCATCATGGCAACTAATTTCAGGCAGAGGACTATGACCACATGGCTTGCGCCCTATGGTCCTCAAAATTGAGGGCCATCCTTTGCGGACATACCTCCGTCGGAGGTATTAAAAGATAAAGGATTCTCATTTAAAAACACTCAGGAGATAGCCAAAGAAATCAACCTCCCTTTTACAAATCAGCAGGCTGTTGCGAAACAAAAATTTTGCAATGCCTGCCATACAGGCTGTCTTGACTGCCATTATGAGCCTAGTAGAGATAAAGGTGTTCATAATTTCACCTCAAAACCAGCTTCCCAGACATGCGGAGGTTATGGGAGAAATACGAGCATGTGCCATGCCGGCTCTTTGCACAGCAGAAGGGGAGGCACATATGTCGGAGGGGATTATTCGCTCCCAACTGGCATGAAAGCTGACACCCATTATAAAAAGAACATTCATTGCATTGACTGCCATTTAACCGGTCCAAAGGGTATGGGTGATATGCAGAGAAAGGCAAGCTGTCAGGACTGCCATATAGAAATCGAGGCTGCACACTCAAAGAGTGTCCATAAAAATCTTGATTGTGCAGCTTGCCACATAAATGAACTCGGAGGCTATCAGATTGTTGTATATGGTCCCGGCATGGTCGCTGGCAAGCCAAACCCTTTTAAAAAATACTCGCTATATCATGGCATCCAAAGCCCGCCGATAATTATGAAGGACCAAAAGGGCAAGTGGATGGCGGTAAAGGTATTTCCGCACTCAGTGGGCAATTTTAAACAAGATGTAAAGTCATCAGAAAGCGTAATGTTCCGATGGAAAGATAGCGATATAAAAGACCCTTATTACATCATTGGAACTCACAGTATTGGCTCAAATGATAAGCATCTTTTATGGCTTGAGATACAACATGTCTCTCATCCGTATGGCAAGGGAAGGACATGCGAAAGCTGCCACAGCGAGAAACAAATCTCTATATCAAGATGGGAGTACGAGGATGATCAGGGTGTTAAAGAGCCTTTCAAAGGCGGATACAAGATTATTGCTGACAAGTATGGTCTAAAGATAACTGACATGCAAAATACTAACCCGATAGTTTTGGCTGACGGCTATAAGTTAGAAGACTTTGCCTCATGGCTTTTCCTGAAAGACAAATGGCAAATGCATGGGGATTTTTCAATAACTACGGATAAGGATAAATATAATAAATATCTGAATCTTTCAAAAAAGATCAGCAATGAACTAAAAAACCTTGATAAGGAAATTAAAGGCAAAGACAAAAAGATTCAAAGGAAATACCTTGAAATGAGAGGCATTGTGCTTCATAATGAAGATGGGGCAGTTGAACTGATTAAGGATTTTAAGCATAAGGAGAGCAGCTCAAAATAGCACTTTCCTCTTTTTTATAAATTGAATGTTTTTATAATCTCTCTTCTTGCCTGTCCGATAGTGAGCGGTATTTTTTCAAAAGGCATTTTGTCTTCGTTTTTAAGCTTGTAAATGAGTTCTGCAATCTGAGGAAGCCGGAGTTTAACACGCATCATATCAGCCGGTGCTGTAAAGACTTCTTCAGGTGTTCCGCCCCTGATGATCTCACCTTTACTCAGTATATAAAGCCTGTCAAGAAACAGGGGGACAAGGTCAATGCTGTGAGTAGCCATGACTATGGTCAAGCCGTTTTCCTTATTAAGTTTCATCAGTAAGTCCATCATTTTATATTCACCCATCGGGTCTAACCCAGCAGTCGGTTCGTCAAGAAGCACTATCTCATGTCCCATTGAGAGCAGCCCGGCAATACAAATCCTCTTTTTCTGCCCATAGCTAAGATTCTGAATAGGTTTTGTCTCATATCCATCCATCTCGACAGCCTTGAGAGCATCTCTGACTCTTTCTGTTACTTCTTTTTCATTGAAGCCCATATTTATTGGTCCAAATGAGACATCTTCTACAACAGTTGGAGCAAACAATTGCTCATCGGGGTTTTGGAAAATAAGCCCCATTTTTTTATAAATTTCTTTGGGTGAGAGTTTTCTTATATCCATCCCGTCGAGGAATACATTGCCGGTAAAATCCTTATAGAGTCCATCCATAATCTTAAGTAGAGTTGTTTTTCCAGAGCCGTTTGAACCTATGATGCCGATAAAATCCCCCTTCTTTATATTCAAGGATATATCGGAAAGTGCAGTGGTGCCGTCGGGATATTTGAAAGAACTGATGTTTACTGATAATCGGGTTAAATCTTCCATATCACTCCGAGGGTTGTTATAAATAGAATAGAAATTATGATTTCCTTATATTTAAGGGAGTTCTGTTTCAAAAAAGGCATGTTGCCGTTATATCCTCGCTGGATCATTGCTGTGGTAGTTTTCTGGCTATGGTCAAATGCCTTGAGCACGAGCGTTCCAACAAGGGTGGAAAATGAACTTATTCCTCTTTTGATGCCTGAATAGCCGAGCCGATTTTTCTGTGCGTTATAAATAACCATAGCATCATCCAAAAGGATGAATATATATCTGTAAGCAAACATCATTATCTCAATAAGTGTTTTAGGTATCCTGAACCAAGAAAGCCCCGCCATTATCTCAGTAAAAGGAGTTGAGAGTCCAAGAACAATAATAACCGAGACAGCGGCCAAAATCCTGAGGGCAAGCATAAGCCCTTCTATGAAACCGTCTTTATAACCGCTTAATGTCAGGACTTTTAACTCTATAGAAAATAAGGGATCGGTTCCTGAAAAGAAGAGCTTCAAGATTAATAAAATTAGAGCAATAAATGCAGGCTCTGAATATCTGAGAAGAACGACTTTTATCGGAACCCTCATCGCTATACAAAAAGCTATGCTTATAAGAATTATTATGACAGGAAATATGAAGCCTTTATAGCTTAGAATAAGCAGAAGGCTGAAGACAGCTACTAATATCTTTATTCTTGCATCAAATTTTGCAAGAAAATGTCCCTTTTTTAAATCTCTAAATAAAAATTCCATAATGTTTAGACGCCATAAATGGACATAGTAAAGTTTTCATTTTCAGTAAAGCAAGAAATCCTGCCATTGCATGAAAAAGATTTCTCACACCTGATTGGTGTTCGCAATGACTCATTTATCAATAAGATCGTAGTTCTATGTCTATTTTTAGGAGGCAGAGTCTCTTTAAAAATTATTTTTTTGTCACCCTGAGCCTTTCGATAAGCTCTGGATATGCCTGTCGAGCCCAATATCAAGCTATTTCTTTATTTTCTCTGTGGTTAATTGCTTTACTGCCTTTATGTTCAATTAATACCCTCCAGTAATAGCCTGCCGCAAATCCCCCGATTGCTCCCGCTGTCAAAAAGACAAAAAGGAGCAAATCTCCCTGATCGGTATTAATAAAGGGTTCTTTTGGTTCAATTCCAAACTCTTTAGCAAATTTTTCGATAACCGATTCATCAACACCTGTCCACTTTTCTGAAGCAAAAGCTGAAGGCTGAAGACTGACAAGGAACAACAGAGCAGTCGAGCAGCAGAGCAGCCAGAAAATTACTCTATAACTTTGAATTTTAAATTTTGAATTTTGAATTTTCATGCCTTCACCTCCGACTGCCTTAAAACCATTAATTTAACAAGTAAATCAGGCCTCTTTTTATATAAAAGCATTACTACGCCGGCTGTCATAGCCCCTTCTAAAATCCCAAGCGGAATCTGAGTGGGGGCAAATGCAATGATTATCTGCGTCATAAGTGGAAGAAATGGTGATTCACCTCTTATGCCTGACGCAAGTTCAATGGATGTCATAATATATGTCGCCCAATCAGCCAGTAGTCCTGCAAAAAAGCTTGAGATCATAAGCGGTGCCCTAAGATACATTAGAACTTTAAAGATAGCAAAACCTGCAAATGACCCTATAACTCCCATAGAGACGATATTTGCGCCAAGAGTGCTAAGTCCGCCATGTGCTAAAAATAGAGCTTGTATGAAAAGGGCAACTGATGCAACTACCACGCTAATTGCAGGACCAAGTATTATTGCAGTAATTCCTGTGCCTGCTGGATGAGAGCAGGTACCTGCTGTCGGCACAGGGACAGGCATACAGGAGATTATAAATACGACTGCTGCCAAAAGACCGACAAGAGGTTTAAATGACAAATCATTTTTAGAGACCACCTTTATCCTCCATATCCCGTAGGATATGAATGGAATAGCCACTGCATACCAGATTAACGCCCAGTCCAGCGGTAGTATGCCTTCGGATATGTGCATTGCATGAGCATCGGAAACAGTGAATAGTGAATAGTGAATAGTGAATAGTGAAAAAAATAAGATTTTGTGTTTTAAATCTTGAATTTTAAATCTTGGTTTTTTAATTTTGAATCTTGAATCTTGAATCCTCATATCTCCTCCAGATTTTTGGATCTTGAATTTATTTTTCAGCCATTTTCAATAAGGCATTTACGATTGCTACTGCTACAGCCGTGCCACCTTTTCTGCTATGATTGGTTATAAAAGGAAATCGCTGGGCTGAAAGGAGCATCTTTGATTCGATAGCATTTACAAAGCCCACAGGCACCCCAATAACGAGAGGCTCACCCCCCCTTGAAGCCCCCGAAGGGGAGGTAAATAATTCTATTACCCTCAATAAGGCTGTCGGTGCATTGCCAATGGCTATGATCCCAATATTGTTGTTATTAATTAGTGCTTCCTCGATGCCCCTTTCGGCTTTCGTTTTTTGTTCACCTTCTTTGTCTTGAAAATTTTGAATATTGCAAATCACCTTTCCGCCCCATTCGTTGAGAAGTTTCTTGTTTATGCCAGTTTTGACCATTTCCACATCAGTAAGGATATCCCTGCCGGCTTTGATTGCATTAATCCCTGCACTTATGGCATTAGGATGGAAGACCATTGTTTTTTTGAACTCAAAATCAGCGGTTGCATGGATGACCCTTTTTATAATTGGCAGTTGTTCAATGGGAATGCCGCTAAAATCGTCCTCCTCACCGATAATCTCAAAGCTCTTCTTTTCAATATTGCCTCCCTTTATGCCGTTGATAGAATTGACTCTATCGAGGATTATCTCGACAAGTTTTTCATGCACACCCAGAGGTTCTGAATAATAGAAATCTACATTTGGATATATACTCCTTGCTTCGTCAATTATCTCTGGTATATCTTTGGTCACATGCATACCCGAGCTTAAAAAAAACGGATGAATTATGAGCCTTTCTGCCCCGCTATTAACACATTCTTTTATTGTTGACATAAGATCAGGCTCTACGAACTGAAGATAGGCAATCCTAACGCAATCGCCTGTGCATGAGGGATGAATAGCCTGATGGAGAAGTTTCCCAATTGCTTCGATATTATTAGCTTCTTTTTTAGGACTGCCATGCCCTATAAGCAGGATTCTATCTCTATCTTTAGACATTATTAATGACTCCTTATAATGAAATTTATAAAAATATCAGCTGTTTGTGGATTGCTGCCGAAATGAATGTGTATATAACTGGCAAAGGTGTTTTTATATAAAAAACCTTCATTCTCCTGTAACTCACCGCTGCTACTCCTGATTGAATAAATTTTGTTAATGATACCTCCTCTTGCCGATGAAGACATTCCCGATTCTACGACTCCGCTTCGCTCAGTCCGTAAATCTTGGACGGTCCCCTCCACTTGACCCTTAACTATCTCAGAATAATGAAACTCATGACCTCTCAGAATGCTGCCTTTATAGCCAAGCAGGCAGTCTTCAATCAACTGAACTTCCCTGTAACCCAAGCGTGAGAGTTTGTCTCTCATCTGTGTTTCAAAAGGAAAGACGCCAGCCATCGCATAATATCCCCCATTATTACCCATCCCTAACCCCTCCAAAGAGGTGTAATATATCCCCTGAGACAGATACATAAGCCCGCCGCATTCAGCATACAAGGGTTTGCCGGAGTCAGACCATTCATAGATTGCTTTGAGCATCGAGTGGTTTTTTGATAGTCTTTCGGCGTAAAGCTCAGGGTAGCCACCACCAAGATAAATGGCGTCAATACCATCTGGCAATGAGGAGTCTTCAAGCGGGCTGAAATGAACAATTTCTGCACAGGCATTCCTGAACATATCGAGGTTGTCTTCGTAATAAAAACAAAAAGCCTTATCATATGCAACAGCTACTCTCTTAAATTGCGGCTGGCAGTTTGCCATTTCAAGGGATTTTATATCTGTTGAAGCCTTTGAAATCCGAGTCTCAGGCTTTTTGACCTCACTGCATGAAATTATGTCTTTTACATTAATGTGTTTGAGCACAGCATCTGCGAGCTTATTTATATTTTTTTCCGTGACAGGGTTTTCTTCGGCAACAGTAAGCCCTAAATGTCTGTGAGGAATCTCAAAATTGATGTCACGGCTTAAATACCCCAAAACCGGGACTTCCTGAACACCATTTTTTAGTCTTTCATAATGTCTTTCCGATGCCACACGATTGAAGATAACACCTGTAATAAGCGTGGAAGTGCGGAAGTGTAGAAGTGCGGAAGTCTCTTGAACGTTTTCTGTCGCTCTGCTCCTATGTCGATTTGTCGCACTATATTCCACAAAGCCCTTTACAAGAGCGCCTGCACTCTCAGCCATGCCATAAGCATCTGCAACAAGAATAACCGGCAGGTTCAGGAGTTCTGCTATAGATGCGGTGCTGAATTGCCCATCATACATCCCCATTACGCCTTCTATTACGGATATATCGGCTCTCTCAGAGTATTTATAAAAGCATTCTCTCACATAATCCTCCCCGCACATCCATATATCCAGATTTCTCGAGGGAACTCCGGTTATCAATCTGTGAAGACCTGCATCAATAAAGTCTGGACCACATTTAAAGGGTTGAACCTTAAGCCCCATTGCCTGAAACGCCGCCATTAGCCCCAATGCTACGGTTGTCTTGCCGCATCCGCTGTGTGTGCCTGCGACGATTACTGCGCGCATAGATTAGATAACTCCTTGAATAATCTATTAATATCTTGAGGTGACTTTACAGCCACCCTTATATATGTCTTGTCGAGACCCCTGAAATTTTTACAGTTTCTTACCAATATATATGATTTATGGAGGCATGAGATGATTTGCTGGGCATTTATTATGCTTATGAGATAGTAATTTATTTCAGATGGTATAAATTCAATTGAAAGCCCCTTTAGTCCTTGCTCCATCAAGATCTTCCCCTCTGAGACTATTCTGTATGTCTCTTTTTTGTAATCGGTGTCCTTTAGGGCAGCTATACCTGCATTTTGAGCAATTGTGCTTACTGTCCATGGTTCCTTATTTTGGAGAATTTTTTCGACTATGGACTGATGAAAAACCCCGAAACCGAGCCTTAAAGCAGACAGGGCATAGAACTTTGTCAATGACCTTAAAACGATAAGGTAAGGATTATTTTGAACCTCTTTTATGATAGAGCGTCCCGGCAGAAAATCAATAAATGCCTCATCTATAACCAGATAACATTTGAATCGTCTCGCTGCATCAGCTATTTGAAGAAGGTCATCAGTTTTTATTAATCTGCCAGTTGGATTATTTGGATTACAGATGAAAGCCATTTCGTATCCATTCATGTTGTTTATGAATTTATCGGAATCGAGGTCAAAGCTATCTTTTCTGTTCAAAAAAAAGTGTTTTATCTGTGCACCTGTAGCAATGCACGCCCTTTCATATTCAGAGAATGTTGGAGCAGAAATTATCACGGTTTTTGGTTTCAATGCCCTTGCACACAGATAGATCAACTCGGTGCTTCCGTTGCCACAAATAATGGATTCTGAATCAATGCCGTGATATGCGGAAAGTGCATCTCTTAGCTTCTTTGCTTCGGGGTCGGGATAATGATACATTGAGCTCTTGATGCCCTGTATCTCATGTATAACTGATAAGGGCAGTCCAAGCGGGTTAATGGATGCACTGAAGTCAATTATCCAGCTTTCGGAAATGTTGAATTTCTCTGCATATCTGTATATATTTCCGCCGTGTTCTATCATCTCATCCATCCTTATTTAATATAAAGAAAATACAGCACAACTGATGCAATAGCAGCGCCAAATACCGCAGAACACGAAACCACTCTCAACGCCACCCTCGCGGCTGTTATATAGTTTTGATGCCTCGCTTCTCCAATATAAGGCTTTTTAACCAAAATCCCGCCATAGTATGATGGACCTCCAAGTCTCACTCCCAGTCCGCCTGCCATTGCAGCTTCCGGTATGCCGCTGTTTGGGCTTGTATGGTTTCCGCCATCCCTCAGCATAATCTGCAATGATATACGGGCAATCGGGATTGAGCGAAAAACGATGAGAAATGCGATAACGATGAGTATGCCCGTAATTCTTGCTGGAATATAATTCACATAATCATCTAAACGTGCTGATGCCCATCCGAAATTTATATATTTCTCATTCTTATATCCAACCATTGAATCCAGAGTATTGATTGCCTTATATGCCATAGCAACAGGAATGCCCCCGATGGTGAGATAAAAAATTGGAGCTATAACGCCATCTGAGAGGTTTTCGGAAATAGACTCTATGGCTGCCTTGATAATATCTTCTTCTGAGAGATTCTGGGTATCTCTGCCTACTATCATACTTAATTTTGACCTCGCATCTTTGATATTACCTGACTGAACTGCGTCAATAACCCGCTTCACAGAGCGCATTAATTCGCCGGTTGCAATTGTGACAGCGGTCAAATAAATAAGAAATACAGAGCTGAAAAAAATAACGATACCTGTTGAAAAAGCCTGAACTATCTTGATTATCATAAGAGTTATAAGAAAGACTGGGATAACTATAAGAGCTACAAGTAAAATACCTGCAATTTTTTCACCCTTGGTTGTCTTAAAAAATCTCCTCAAAAGGTTTTCAGTCTTACTAATTGCAGCTCCGATTAATCTGACAGGGTGAGGCAGCCAGCGGGGATCGCCGAGTGCAAGGTCAATAAAGAAAGCTATAATAAAAAAAGCAGGCGGAAGACTAAAAACTGATAGTGGGATCAAACCAATTATCATAGTCTTATTATCCTCTCTATAAAATCCATATCAAGATTTTCTGATACTATATTGGAAAGATTATTTAATGCCTTTTCCTTAATATCTTTATAACTTAATGTAAATTTAAGGGGATTTAATCCCTTTAGCTGCCTCATGTAGTCAATGACGCCCCTTCTGAAGGAGTCATTATCAAATATCCCATGGATATAAGTCCCCCAGCAATTGGAGTTTTGAGAGCCGTCAAGATAATGCTTGGTGGAGGAATCTAAAGAACTATCGGAAGCCCTTTTTAGTTTAAAAAGACCGATATCACCTTCGCTCACTCCCATATGTATTTCATAACCTCTTAATTCCTGAGATGCACTATCCTGACTTAAGAGAGGCAAAAATGGGAATATATCCTTGCCCTTTTTGCCATTTAGTATGACATTAACTTGAGATGTAATCTTCAGCTTTTGAAAGGTTGTCTCAATATCCAGAAGTCCTAACCCTTCAGTCTCCTTAAAATGGCTTTCTACAGAATAAGGGTCGAGTATCCTCCTGCCCAACATTTGGTAGCCGCCGCACATGCCCATTATCTGGATGCCATGATTAAATGCCCTCTTTATGCTCTCGTCAAGCCCTGTCTTCTTCAAAAAAAGCAGGTCATTGATTGTGTTTTTGGTGCCGGGTATAATGACCATATCTGCATTCTCAATCTCAGACGGGTTTTGTGAATAAAAGATATCTACATCTGGCTCGTAAAAGAATGGGTCAAAATCCGTGAAATTGGACATAAATTTAAGCCTGACGACGACAATTTTTATTTTTTCATGAACTGACTTGAACTCAATAGGTTTAATTGAGAATGTATTTCTTGAAAGGGCAAGCCCATCTTCTTCCGGCAAGCCAATATCCGTTATATATGGCAGAACGCCTATTACGGGTTTACCTGTCTTCTGTTCAATCATCTTTAAGCCGGGGCTTAATATTTCAGGGTCTCCCCTGAACTTGTTTATTACAAAAGCCCTGATATACCTGCTATGCTTGCCGAGCAGTTTTATCGTCCCATAAAGTGAGGCAAATACTCCACCCTTGTCAATGTCGCCGACCAATACAACTGGAGAATTGACATGCCGTGCAACCGCCATGTTTACGATATCTGCATCCATAAGGTTTATCTCTGCAGGGCTGCCAGCGCCTTCAATAATAATCAAATCATGTTTCTTTGAGAGCCTGTGGTAAGATGCCTTTACAGCATCCCAAGTCTCTTTTTTGTTGGCATAATACTGCTGGGGCTTCATGTGGCCGACTGCCTTGCCGTGAATAATTACTTGGGATCCCATCTCACCTGAGGCTTTAAGTAAAACAGGATTCATATCAACTGAAGGCTCAACCCTCGCTGCTTCCGCCTGAAGCGCCTGCGCCCTGCCTATCTCGCCTCCCTCGATGGTTATATAAGAATTCAAAGCCATATTCTGAGCCTTAAAGGGAGCTACAGTGATCCCCTGATCGCTAAAATACCTGCATAATGCGGCTACTATAAGACTCTTGCCTACACCTGAGCCTGTTCCCTGTATCATTAAAGCATTAGCCAATATTTACTCCTCTAACAAAAGCCGTTCTATCTCGTCATAAATCTTGTCAATATTTTGCTGTATCTCGATGGTTTCTTGAATTGCCGTGGCAATTCTGCAATAGGTCTGAATTTCATCAAGAGACAGTGAGCGTCCTTTCCTGTCCTTCAGCCATTTATCACAGACCTGATAACCACCGATTTGATAGCTCCATACATTTTGTGAAATGCCTTCAAAGTACTGGGTCTTGTTGATATGAACAACCCCCTTTAATTCCCCCTTAGCAAAGGGGGACTGTGGGGGTTGTTCATATTTCGGTTTCTCTACCATGTTGTCTCCCTTCCCCTGAAACCGTGCAATCGGGTTTTGCAGGGGCGAATTGCCATTCGCCGAGTACCTTAACAGGTGAAGGTCAATAAGCCTGTTGCCGTATTCAGACATCTTTTTAAACAGCTTATAATCTTTTGTAAAAGGAACTCTCGGGAAGTCTATCTTTAAGAATTCAGCATACTTTGTGCGGTAAATGTTTGAGTAAAGAACGGCATAGATGTAATAAAAGATTTCTTCAGGGGATGGGGGTTTTTTAAATTCTTTTGTTAGTCTTACAACTAATGCTGGCGGCAGGTTCGGCTTTTTTTCGCCATATTCTGCCTGTTCTTCAAAAAGCATCATAACGCTGCCTAATGAACGTTTCTTAGGTTTATCTTTTTGCTGATAGAGATAAAGGGGAAAGAGGAATCCTATTCCTTTATTGCTAAGTGTTACACGGCTTTCTATAATACTATCTGTTATATAGGCATGGTTAAAAGTGCCTTCTGCAACCTGTCTAACAGTCACTAACCCCAGATTCTCGCGTATCATATGCCTCATGACTTCTTTTCTTGAACGCTCTATAACCGCCTCATGATAAAAAATGTATCGGACATCAAAAGGCCTATATAAAATCTTTGTTATTGCCTCTGTCCAGTTGTCATTTTTTCTGACAGTTTCACGAGCATCTTTCAATTTAAACTTTGAGGTGTCTGCCAGATTAAAGGTTTGTCGTATGATTTCATCGGGCATTTTTTCGCTTGTAAACATCCTGATCCGCCGTTTGAGGGCTTCTTTATCATCGTCAATTACAAAACCGTCTCTTGACGTAACTATTCCTACACTATTCACGGGGAAAATATCTGTTATTATGAGATAGGTGTCATATTGCTTTAAAAGCCCTTCGTCTCTCGGTATAAAAAGATAAAACTCTGACTTTGGGTTAATCTTTTTCCATTTTGTGGTTTTAATATCGTGTTTGTTGAGCCAATCATATTTATGCTCTCTTATTCCCCATAGTTCAGAGTGAGAAATCTTCTTCTTAAGACCCTTCTTTTTTACAAACAATGCAATTGCTACTCCCTGCTGAATGTCAAAGACATTTTCGTCTTTAGAGCCGTCGGGGCATTTCTCTTTTTTAAGACTATTGCCGTGAAGATCAAGAAAATAAATCTCATCAAAACTCTGCATCAATGACTGACGCATACCTCTGAATGTTGGGTTATCAAGATAGCTGTGATTTGTAATAAATCCCAAAACGCCTTCGCCTGCCTGTTCAATCTTCCATTGCGCAAAGCGAATAAATTTCACATAATCATCCTGAAGCCATTTTGGGTTCTTTTCACCAAGTGGTTTGCTGTCAACCTGATAGTAAGCTTTAATCTCTGATGATATCCATTCTCCAATATTTGATGAATGTCCTGAATACGGCGGATTTCCTAAAATCACCAATATCGGCTGTTCCTTCTTCACCCTCCCTGCAAGGTGTGATTCTTCAGACAGGGAAGCCATTCCCGGCAGTTCTGTCTGTGCAAGTTCTTCCATTTCAAGGGTATTTGTCAAATAAAGTTTAAACCTATCATCTTCATGAAGCTTATATCCAAGTTCTTCAAGGAGAAAAGACATTTTTAAGTGCCCTATTGCATACGGCGCCATCATCAATTCAAAGGCATAGAAGTTTTTTAGAACATGCTCTTTTATGAACTTTTCTTTGCCGCCTTCGCCGTATTTTGAAGCAAATTCATCAACTGCCAGTTTTGCTGCCTCCGCCAAAAAGGTGAGCGTTCCTGCGGCAGGGTCCAACACCGTTACAGAGGGATTCGCAAAGCCGTCATCTTTGTTGAAATGCTCTTTCAAAATATGGTGCAGAGAACGGACAATATAAGAGACTACAGGCTCAGGCGTATAATAGACACCCCTTTTCTCTCTGGTTTTAGGGTCGTATTCTGCAAGAAAAGTTTCGTAGAAATGGACTATGGGGTCTTTGCCTTTGCCCTCGTGGTAGTATTGATGCAGTATCTTGTTTATGTCTGTGACAGACAGAATTTCAGAAATATCATCAATTATCCATACCATCTGTTGAGGGAGGGAGCCCAAAGAAACAAACTGGAAAACATCTCTCAGGATGCCTATTGTCTGAGGGATATTGTCATAGGCGAGTTTTCTGTTAAAACCATTCTCTGAACGTGTCCGGGAAGCAAACAGTCCATATGTGATGGTCTGGCTGTAGAGGTCTGCAAATTCATCAGCCGTTAAACTTCTTATTAAGTAGTCTTTAAATGCCTTATAAAAGCCTAATATAAATCCCTTTCCTGTCCTTTCTTCCCTCCTCAACTCCTGCGCTATAACCTCATCTTTTAAAAAACGTGTCCTTTTGGCAAGCTCTGTTGCAAGGGTCTTTGGTTCGTAAACCTTAGGAATTGAGAAGGAAAAAAACTTCTCAAAAAGTTCAAATAGTTCGTTCTCTCTTTCAACAGGCGGTGAAATTTTCAGCTTGTTGAGTATTACAGGTCTGCCGGCAAGGACTTTATCAGTCAACGCTCCATTTCGGTAAAGCCTGAACTCAAGGAAATTAGTAAGCATCAGATTGGGGAAGGTGTGCAGGTATCTCTTTAGCTGCTCGGTGTCCTCTATCCTGTCGAGATTATCAACGATGGGGTCTTTAGCCTCTATATAACCTGTGATATGCTGTTTTCCATCCCATACCCTGAAATCAGGGTTTCCTGCCTCTGTTTTTTTAGGCAGGATAGTTATATGGATGTTTTTTTTGTCTATGGAACTGCAATATTCATTAAGCAATTCTGCAAGGGCAGGATAATAGCTCTCTTCTCGCGCATCGCCGCGATTTGCAGTTTCTGTTAATTTATTCAAATATGGTTTGATCATACTATAGCGATTGCTACTCTATATTATAATTTAATAGTTTTACCACCGGATACTTTTCCCAGAACTCAATGATATTTACCGCCGCATTATCCTGTTCAATCCTGAATATATGTTCAAGCGGAATCTCAAGAAAATGGCATAATATAATCCTGTTAACCCCTCCGTGAGCAACGATGGCAATATTTTCTGCCTGTGTCTTGTGATTATCCATAATACCCTCAACAGCCTTTATTACCCTGTCTCTTACTTCAAGGGTATTTTCGCCGTTTAGAGGAGAATACTTTAGGGGATTAGCAGCCCACTTTTCAAACTCAAATGGATATTTGTCCTTAATCTCAAGGAATGTCATGCCTTCCCATACGCCGAAACACCTTTCTCTCAGGTCAGGCACTACCACAGGCTTTAATCCAGACGGCTCTGCTACAATCTCAGCACTCCTTAATGCCCTGCTTAAGCTTGAGGAATAAACGGCGGTTAAAGCTGCGGGGTCGCTTCTGTTTATTGATATATCGCTGTGCAAATCTTTTAAATAGTCTGTATGCCTCAAAGCAGCTGATTTTTGGATATGCTTATGTATAAATTCAGAAGACCTTTTGATCTGCTCCTCACCTCTTGGGGAAAGGGGGACATCAATACTGCCTTTGTATCTCTTTACATCATCGCCCTCAGTTGCGCCGTGCCTTATCAGATATAAAGTCGTGACCATGTTATCACCATTAGAAGAAATATTAATTCTGTAAGCTCGCTTAATGCTCCGAGAGTATCACCTGTCAGTCCGCCGAATCTATCAGCGCATAACTTTATCCAGCGCCAGCTAAAGAGATACAGAAAAATGAGCAGGACAATATTAAAGAGATATTGTGTTTCAGGTGCAAATCGGATAAAAATTATCTGAAAAACCACCAATGTTATAATTAATATCATGGTCGTGAAGGCAAATTCCTTTCCCTTCACGCTGTCTATAAAAATCTTTCCTAATCCGTCACTCCTTGCGGATGAACCGTGAAACATCGCCGTCAACATAGTCCATTTAGAAATCATCGGCATGAAAAGAAGCGTTGAATAATACATGTAATAAGACATGTGCGATATACCCTTCAGTGAAAGATATTTTAGCGCCAAAATAAATATTATGGCTGTAATCCCGATAGGTCCTGCTGTTGAGTCCTTCATTACTGCAAGCCGTTTCTGCCTGTCATGAGCTGCATCTCCCGAAGATTTAACTGACAGGGCGTCAAATGTATCCGAAAGACCGTCAAGGTGAAAGCCCCCGTTTAAGAGAACGAGAAACAGGAGCATCAGGGCTATGGCAAGTTCTTCATGAAAGACATAGTTAAATGCAACGCTCGCAGCAATCAGTAAAACACCTTGCAAAAAACCCACAAAGATAAAAGCATATGAGCTTCTTGCAATGTCGGATTCACTATATGTCGTTTTTACTCTTATAGGGATAATCGTTAAAAACTGTAAAGCTATCAGAAAACTTCTCATTTTTTACCTGATGAGAGCGATTCTTTTATCATAAAAATGGGAGGCATGGCTACGAAGAAAGCCATAAGCAACACATTACAGCATATCGCTCAATGTTTAAAATCTCTTGCTTTTTCACTTCACAAGTATGTAAACCGTCGGGTGAATTAGATTAAAACTATGTTGCATTTATGGGTTTCTGAGTAGTCATGCCTCCCAATAAATCGCTTAATTTAGGTTTTAATATATCATTCTCAAGCCTTAATTTTGAATCTCATTGCTGACACCTGCATCACCAAATGTTGCCATCTCTTTATAAATCTTGAGCCCTGCTTCAATTATCAGCATCGCAAGCGCCGCACCTGTGCCTTCACCGAGCCTTAAATCGAGGTTAAGGATTGGCTTTAACCCCATTTTTTGCAGCATAGCTATGTGTCCTATCTCGACCGAATTGTGCGCCGCAAAGATATAATCCCTCACCTTTGGTTCAATAAAATAAGCTATCAATGCGCCCGCCGTAGAGATGAACCCATCTATCACCACAGGTATCCTATTTGAAGCTCCGCCGAGAATTATCCCTGCGATGCCCCCTATTTCAGTGCCCCCAACCTTTGCAAGGACGTCTAAGGCATCGTTTGGATCGGGCTTGTTAATATTAATAGCAGTATCTATAACCTTTATCTTTCTCTTAAATGAATCATCTGATATGCCTGTTCCTCTGCCTGTTACTTCTGCCGCTGGCTTGCCAGTTAAGACAGACGCTATAGCGCTTGATGGGGTTGTATTGCCTATGCCCATATCTCCTGTCCCAAAGATCTTATATCCCTTTTGAGTATATTCATTGGCAAGCTCAATCCCGATTTCTATGGATTTTTCTGCCTGCTGTCTTGACATGGCTGAGATCTTGGTCATATTATTAGTTCCAAACATTACCTTTTTTGTCACTAATCCGTCAATAATCCCAAAGTTATAATCCACTCCAATATCAATTACGATAACATCAGCTCCTGCATGTCCTGCAAGCACATTTATCCCTGCTCCGCCTCTAATGAAATTAAATACCATCTGGGATGTTACTTCCCTTGGATAAGCAGAGACACCTTCTTCCGTAACCCCATGGTCGCCGGCAAATGTAAAGATAACCTTTTTGTCTATTAGGGGCATCTCATTTTCTTTGATGGCAACAAGTCTCCTTGCAAACTCTTCTAGCCTCCCCAGACTTCCTGGAGGCTTTGTAAGATTATCCAAATGCTTTTGGGCAATATCATAGTACTTGTTATCAATCGGTCTTATCTTATTAATAACATCTTTAATCAAATTCATCACAGAACCTCTTAATTGAAATTAGAATTGAAATCAATACGTCAACCTTTTATCTTAAGCGGGAGCCCTGAGACCGCTAAATAAGCTTCATCTGCAATATCGGCTACCTTCTGATTTAACACTCCCGCCATATCTCTGAATCTCCTTGAAAGCGTATTATCAGGCACAATACCCATGCCTATCTCATTAGAAACTATGATAAGCTGTGAGTCAAAGGTGTCGCGAAAAAGGTTCAAGGCAGTAATAAACCTCTCAAGTTCTGTCTCAATAGTCTTTTCATCATTCTGTCTTGTCAAGAGGTTTGATACCCATATGGTTAGACAATCAAGAACTATAAAGGGATATTTTCCCATTGTCAATTTTATACAATCGGCTATTTTAATAGGCTCCTCAAACACATCCCAATCGTTCCCCCTTTGCCTTCTGTGTTTATTGATCCTTTCTTCCATTTCAGGGTCAAGGGGTTCTGCGGTTGCGATATATGCCTTTTTACCTGAATATAAAGATGCAGGTTTTAAGGCAAGACTACTCTTCCCGCTCCTTGCACCGCCAGTTATAAAAATTATCTTGCTTTTATGATGTGTCATCTATTTTTTATCGTGGGCTGCCATGTCATTTTCAAACATGCCCTTTAATATTCCATTAGCACAGAATTTGCCGCACATTGTGCAGGTTGAGCCATCACCGTTACCTCTTTTAGCCTTTATTTCCTTAGCTCTCTCAGGATCTATAGAGGTATCAAACTGACCTTCCCACTTCATATCCCTTCTTGCCTTAGACATTATTTTATCAGCATTCATATCCTTTCGTTTAATCATATCTCCGACATGAGAGGCTATTCTGGCAGCAATAACACCCTCCCTGACATCTTCAGGAAATGGCAATCCGAGATGTTCTGCAGGTGTTACATAACAAATAAAGTCAGCGCCATAAGCAGATGAAAGGGCTGCTCCAATTGCTGATGTTATATGGTCATAGCCTGGCGCAATATCGGTAGTTATGGGACCTAACATATAAAATGGTGCTTCACCGCTCATCTTTTTCTCCAAGATTATATTAGCCTCTATCTCATTGATTGGTATGTGTCCCGGACCTTCCACCATTGTCTGACAGCCCGCCTCTCTACCAATCTCGGCAAGCTCACAATTGATAATCAATTCCTGAATCTGCACCCTGTCGTTTGCATCATGAATTGCACCAGCCCTAAAACCATTGCCAAGGCTTAATACACAATCATATTTTCTGAGAATCTCAACCACCCTGTCGAAATGCTCGTATAGCGGATTTTCCTGATTATTATGCTCCATCCATGCAACCATATATGCACCGCCCTTTGAGACAAGCCCTCCATAACGATAATGCTGTTTTCTAAGCATCTCTACTGTTCTTCTGTTAATCCCGCAGTGAATCGCCATAAAAGAGACGCCCTCACTGCATTGCTTCTCAGTAATCTCAAAAAGAAGTTCCTTTGGCATCTTTACCGCCGCCCCATATTTTTCGATAGCGATAGCAAAAGCTTCATAGAGAGGCACTGTGCCAAGCGGCAGACTAATAGAGTCCTTGACTGCTTTTCTTACAGCCGCAATATCGCCGCCTACACTCAGATCCATTAAGGTATCCGCACCATATCTTTGAGCTATCTTAGCCTTTTCAACCTCCATATTAATATTTGAAATATCAGTAGATGTGCCGATTGAGGCATTTACCTTAGTCCTTAATCCCTTGCCGATACCCACTATCTTTGCATTCCTATTTTTGTTTGCAGGAATCACTATCTTGCCGCTGGCAACCCTTCTGCGGATTATCTCAGAATCAATCCCCTCATTTTGTGCAACAGCCTGAATCTCTAAAGTAATTTCGCCCTTTAATGCCCTTTGAAGCTGTGTCATATAAACCTCCCCAAAAAATAAAAAAAACCTCAAGGCATGACGCCCTGAGGATTGCACCCTTTTTTACTTCATCCCCTGTATCTCATCAAAAGTTAATTCTTCTGAGGAGACTTCCCTTCTATCCGCGAGAAGGCTTTTAGTACGAGTATCAAGTTATTCAGGTCAGATTATCAAAAAAACTGACACTAATCACCGACACTGTCACTATTCGTTCACAGGCAGGTCTTCTGGCTTCCGGTTCAGATTATTTCTTTGCCTACTCACCCACCTTCCCATCCTTCGACAAGTTTAGGACAGTGGCTTTTCTAAAGACAGTATCAGTGTCAATTTATCCTGACTCACTAACTCACCGTCTTCACGGGTTTTCGTACCGGTTACAGCGGCGGGACCGCCCCTGACTTGGTAAATTAACTCTACCTCACAGGATTCCCTATTAAGCCCTACGGCACCTATAGGACATTATAAATGAAATATAGATGAAAAAATCAATCAGCACCCTCCCCACCCCTCCCGTCAAGGGGGGTGATTTGGGCATTTATAAACAGACTCTAACTAATGATAGTAACTTTCAAAATCATTATCTAAAGCCAGTAATTTATAAGATTTTATGAGAAAAAATATTTCCTTTCATTCTTTTAAAATTGAAAAATAATACCATAAGAAACTAAAATGTCTTGAAATCAATTAAAAAGGGGGATGAGATTATGAAGATAATGGCTTTGATAATGTTTCTATTTATTGTCTTGGTTAATGGACAGGGATTCGCAATTCAAAAGAGCTTCTCTAATATAGACGCCCAGACTGCTGTCGAGGTAACTGTATATAACAGCAATATCGGGCTTGTGAAAGACCAAAGAGAGATCAAACTTGACAAAGGGCTTCAGGAATTGCAATTTATGGATGTTGCATCACAAATAATTCCCACGAGCGTGAGCATTAAATCACTGACCCAACAAGGTGGTTTTAATATAATAGAGCAAAACTACGAGTATGACCTTATCAGCCCCCAAAGACTTCTCAATAAATATGTCGGAAAAGAGGTTAAACTATATACAAAAAATCCATTTACCGATAAAGAGGAAATCGTATCTGCCAAGATTATTTCAAATAATGAAGGCAATCCAGTTTTTCAAATAGGCAAGGATATCACCTTTGGCCACTCTGGAAGGATTATATTCCCGGAAATACCTGAAAATCTGATATCAAAACCCACGCTTATCTGGCTGATTTACAACCAGCTCAAGGGTGATCAAAAAATGGAGGTTCGTTATCTTACGAATGGCATCAATTGGAGGGCAAGTTATGTTATGGTGCTAAATGAAAAAGATGATAAGGCAGATTTATCAGGATGGGTTACTATTGACAACAAAAGCGGCACAACATACAAAAATTCCAGATTAAAGCTCGTCGCCGGGGATATTAACAGGGTCGAGGAGAGTCAGCCGAGAAGGGACAGAATGTTATTAATGGCTCCATCAACTGAGGCAAAGGCTCAGTTTGCAGAGCAGGAATTCTTTGAATATCACATTTATACTCTTGGGCGGCCCACTGATTTAAAGGATAATCAGACCAAGCAAATAAGCTTAATGGACGCAAACAATATTCCTGTTAAAAAAGAATTTGTCTTTTATGGTTCTCAATATTATTACAGAGGAAAGCATAGCGAGATAGCATCTAATCAAAAAGTGCCTGTTTTTATTGAGCTCTCAAATAAAAAAGAGAATAATCTCGGCATACCTCTACCAAAGGGCATCATTAGAGTTTATAAGTATGACCACGACAAAAGCCTCCAACTTGTAGGTGAAAATACCATAGACCATACGCCGAAAGATGAAAAAATACGGATCAAACTCGGCGATGCCTTTGATGTAGTAGCGTCAAAGAAGCAGGCGGATTGGCAGAAGATTACCGAGAAGCTATATGAGGCAGCCTTTGAGATATCCATCAGGAACCATAAAAAAGAGGACATTGTGGTGAAGGTCATAGAACCAATACCCGGGGATTGGAAGGTGCTTCAATCTTCTCATGAATTCAAGAAGGCTGATGCCTTTACACTCACCTTTGATGTCCCAGTTGCAAAGGATAAAGAGACAAAAATAATTTACAGGGTAAGCATGAAGTTTTAGGTTTTAGCGGCGGTGCATTATGCAAGGATTAGTTTTCAAGGATTACTCATATAAGACCGGGGGTCAGGATATATCATTAATTTCTAAAATTCTGCCCTCCTTTGCTTTTTACCCTAAGGTTTTATTTATAGTCTCAAAAATCGGCTGGGTTGCAAAAAAATCAAGGTTCAATTATAAAGAAATGCATGACAGTTCTCTTTCTACCTTTCGAGCGCTCGAAAGTGCAGGCGCAGAAATTGAGATTACCGGCATTGAAAATCTCCAAAAATTTGATTCACCCTGTGTTATTGTCGCCAATCATATGAGCACATTTGAAACACTCGCTTTACCTGCCATCATCTTACCTTTTAAGAACATGGCATTTGTTATAAAGGAAGAATTACTCAGATATCCTTTATTTAAACATGCAATGATTGCAGCAAAGAATATTACAGTCGGAAGGAAAAACCCCCGTGAGGATTTAAGAGCAGTCATAGAAGGCGGTCTTGAAAGGCTAAAAATGGGCATATCAATAGTGATATTTCCTCAGACAACAAGATATACAGATTTTCAACCTGAAAAATTCAATACAATAGGGATTAAATTAGCAAAGAGGGCTAATGTCCCTGTTATCCCCCTTGCATTAAAGACAGATGCATGGGGAATTGGAAAATATATAAAGGATTTGGGCAGAATAGATCCGTCTAAAAAGGTCTATTTTGCCTTTGGTGAACCATTATGGATAAAAGGCAGCGGGAGTGAAGAACATCAGATAATTATAGAATTTATTCAAAACAAACTCGTGCAATGGAAGAGATAAAATTAAATTTAATTGATACAGTCTCTTACCTATCGGAAGGCATAGGGCAGAGGAGCTATCTCGATATCGAGAGGTTAAATATAGCCGCTGACTTCATAGAGAAAAAATTAATCTCCTTCGGGTGTGCAACCGAAAGACAGCCTTTTAATTATAGAAATAATTTATATTACAATATTATTGGCGAGGTTGAAGGCATTGAAAAGGCAGATAAGGGGATTTTGGTCATCGGGGCTCATTATGATACCGTCATTGGGACTCCCGGAGCAGACGATAATGCAAGCGGAATAGCAGGGATGCTTGAATTAGCAAGGCTTGCGGCTGCCAAACCATTCAGAAGAACAGTCAGATTTGTCGCATTTTGTCTGGAAGAACCCCCTGTATATATGACAAAAAATATGGGCAGTTATATTCATGCCAAGAGCCTCTCAGATGCAAAAACTGATGTTTATGGTATGATATCGCTTGAAATGCTTGGGTACTATTCAGACTATAATCAAAGCCAATACTATCCAAACCATCTCTTTAATTATTTTTATCCTGACAAGGGCAACTTTATTGCCTTTGTAGGAAATATTTCTTCAATGAGATTCACAGAGAGGGTAAAGAGTAATTTCAAAGCTGCATCATCATTTCCTGTGGAATCACTAAACTCAGTCTCGATTATTCCCGGCGTTGACTTTTCAGATCACAGGAACTTTTGGAAATTCGGTTACCCTGCTTTTATGATTACAGATACAGGTTTTTATAGAAATCCGAACTATCATGAGTCTGGGGATACTGCCTCAACATTAAATTATGATTTAATGGCGGAACTAGTGAGTGGCATTTGTAAGGCATTGAAAATATTATAAGATAGGTGACAATCACTTGAATCTTATCAAGATAATCTCAAATTCACGGGATGAGACAGAATTTGTCGGCTATAGGCTGGGCAATATCTTGAAAAGGTTTAACAAACCGACTACAATATACCTTTTTGGAGATCTCGGTTCAGGTAAAACCGTCTTTATTAAGGGGCTGGCTGATGCCTTTGGTATTTCACCCAGAGATATCGGCAGTGCAAGTTTTGTCATAGTTGCAGAATACGAGACATCACCTCCCTTCTATCATGTTGATCTATATAGGATTGAGAGAGATGATGCGTTAGATTCCTTGGGCATATGGGAATATATTGACTCAACAGGCATCACTGCCATTGAATGGGCTGAACGACTTTCAGAAATTCCGGAAGACAGCATCAAGGTTAATCTCATACTTTTAAGCGAGGAAACAAGAGAAATTATAATAGAAGGCATAGATGAAAAAGATTGGCATAGTATGTAAACGTGGCAAGCTCGAGGCTATTGATATATTAAGGGGTTTTATCCCATGGCTCAAAAATAAAGGTATTGAAGTTTTTGTTGAGTCTGAAGCAGCAGTCCATTTGAACGAAATAGGCGTAGAAAAGGTTCAAATGCCATCATTGGTTGACCTTATAATAGTCTTCGGCGGCGACGGCACAATGCTCAGTGTTGCAAGGCTTGTGGACGGAAAAAACATACCTATTCTTGGAATTAATTTAGGCGGACTCGGGTTTATTACAGAAATCAATAAAGATGAACTTTATGAAGCCTTTGATATAGTGCTCGCTGGCAAGTATTGCATTGAAGAAAGAATTATGCTAAATGCCTTTGTCTATCGCAACGGTGAAAAAATCGCAGATTTCCTTGTTCTT
Source organism: Nitrospirota bacterium (assembly GCA_037445375.1). Classification (GTDB taxonomy): domain Bacteria; phylum Nitrospirota; class Thermodesulfovibrionia; order Thermodesulfovibrionales; family Dissulfurispiraceae; genus DYHD01. The sequence continues at coordinate 76,414 of JBBIKS010000006.1, forward strand.
AACGATGTAGTCATTAATAAAGGTGCAATTGCAAGGATAATAGACATTGAGATTTTTGTTAACAAAATATATGTAACTGAGTTCAAGTCGGATGGACTCATTATATCATCCCCGACAGGCTCTACTGCCTATTCCCTTTCTGCGGGTGGTCCAATACTCTATCCAACGCTTAATTGTATCATCATAACTCCTATATGCCCCCATACACTGACTCACAGATCGATAGTTATACCTGATTCCTTCACAATAGAGGCGGTTTTAGGCTCAGATAGCGAAGATGTCGTTTTGACATTAGATGGACAGGCAGGGTTCTCACTTACAAAAGGGGATAGAGTAGAGGTCAGAAAATCTGAGTCTAAAACTAAAATCATGATACCGCCGGGGAGGGATTATTTTCAGGTATTAAGAGAAAAATTGAAGTGGGGCGAAAGGTAATTCTTGAATGAGAAAATTCAAAGAAGATTTAATAGCAATTCTGGAATTTTATAAATCCTTCGGGATAGAATCAATTCCTATTGAAAATTTATCTACCCCCACAGTTGAACATTTTAATAATTCTCCAAATTCAGAAACACTCGTAACAGTAAGAAAAAATTCACCATATGTAGATAAAACTAATGCACTTCAGTTATTGCGTGATGAAATAGGAGACTGTCAAAGGTGCCGGCTCGCAAGCGGGAGAAAGAATATAGTATTTGGTGATGGCAGTGTGAATACGGCTCTTATGTTCATTGGAGAAGCGCCGGGCAGGGATGAAGATATTCAAGGCAAGCCTTTTGTTGGACAGGCAGGGCAAATTCTTACGAGCCTGATTACTAATATGGGCAAGAAAGCGGGATTTAAGAGGGAAGATGTTTTTATTGCCAACATAGTAAAATGCAGACCTCCGGAGAACCGCGACCCACAGCCTGATGAAATTGCCTCATGCATACCTTTTTTAAATAAACAGATAGATATTATAGCCCCTGAAATCATCATTTCGCTTGGGCGTATATCAACTCACACTTTGATGGGACTGAAAATACCTCTCAATAAATTTTCTATATCCGAAGCAAGAGGCAAGTTTTTTGATTATAAAACAGACAATATGATCATCCCTGTTATGCCCACCTTTCATCCTGCTTATTTTCTAAGAAACCCTAAAGACAAGCATCTTACATGGAGCGATGCCCTTGCGGTCTTGGAAATGTTAAACAAAATTAGGAGAAGCTTATGAAGACATTATGGGCACCATGGAGAATGGAGTATATTCTTTCAGTGAAGGAAAAAGAATGCATTTTCTGCATAAAGGCATCTGAAGATAAAGATAGAGACAATTTGATTCTATATAGAGGCGATAAGGCATATGTAATAATGAATAAATATCCTTACAATAATGGACATATCATGGTTGTTCCCTATTTTCATACATCTGAAATCACTGAACTGCCAGATGATATCATCTCAGAATTGATGATTTTGACCAGATATTCCGTAGATTGCCTAAAGAAGGCATCTCATCCGGAGGGATTCAATGTCGGTATCAATATAGGGGCTGCTGCGGGAGCTGGGATTAAAGAGCATTTGCATGTCCATATAGTGCCAAGATGGGCAGGAGATACAAATTTCATGATAGTTACAGGAGATGTCAGAGTAATACCAGAGCATATATTAGATACCTATGATAAGCTCTATCCTATTTTTAATATGGTAAAATAACTATTAACTTTTTCTTTGGAGGATATTAATATGAGAACAATAGAAGGCGAGCTGCAGGCGCAGGGCTTCAGATTCGGTATTATTGTCAGCAGGTTCAATGACTTCATTACTTCAAAACTTCTTGACGGAGCTCTTGATGCACTCATCAGGCATGGTGCTGATAATAATGATATTGATATAGTCAGGGTGCCAGGATCTTTTGAAATACCACTGATAGCCAAAAAGCTTGCATTAAAAGGCTCCTATGATGCAATAATTTGTCTTGGAACGGTCATAAGGGGAGCGACTCCACACTTTGAGTATGTTGCATCTGAGGTGTCAAAAGGCATAGCCGTAGCATCTCTCGAAACAGGCATGCCTGTGGCATTTGGTATTATAACTGCGGATTCAATCGAGCAGGCAGTCGAACGTGCAGGCTCAAAATCGGGCAATAAGGGCTGGGATGCCGCTGTGACCGCCATAGAGATGGCGCAGGTTATTAAAAAGCTTTAAAGCTATATGAAGAGAAGAAAGGCTCGCGAATACGCACTGCAATTTTTATATGCATTAGATTTTATCCAAATATCAGAGGATATAAAATCCAATGATATTAGAGAAAAACTTAATACCTTTTGGCACGAAGCTCAGGAAATGGATAGTGAGATTATCAAATTTGCTGAAAATATAGTATTAGGAACACTTGATAATTGCCAGAAAATAGACTCTATAATTCAATTAGCGGCTGAGAACTGGACTATGCTCAGGATGGCTGCGATTGATAGAAATATCCTCAGATTTGCTGCTTATGAAATCCTGTTCAAAAAAGATATCCCTCCTGCAGTAACAATAAATGAAGCCCTCGAGATCGCCAAAGCATATTCAACCATTGAATCAGCCTCTTTCATAAACGGCATTCTTGACAAAATAGCAAAAAATATGTCTTTGGAAAAAAGCGGAACAACTTAACTCCAAAAATGCGTTTAAATCTAAAAGAGCAGGCATGTATAACCGACAAGCCTTTGTCTTGAAAAACAATAAGATTTGAGAGTGCAACTGCAATTTTTGAATTTTGAATCTTGAATTTTCTCTTCCTATCGCACTAACGCTCTGGAGTACGACCGCACTATATTATGCCTGTTATATAAAATTTCAAATGCATTTTTTGCCTTAATCAGAAAAATACAATTCTATTTCCAAGTCATGCCTGTTTTTCAGCTTTTAAGACCTTTGTCCATTCATCTTTTAGAGTCACGATTCTGTTGAAAACTAAGCTCCCTTCTCTTGAATCTTTTGAATCTATACAAAAATAACCTGTCCGCTCAAACTGGCAAACAGTACCAGGCTTAGCATCTGAAAGAGAAGGCTCTAAACGGCACCCTCTCAGTATCTCCAATGATTTTGGGTTAAGAAAATCGGTGAAGTCTTTGCCTTCTTCAGTATCATCAGGTCTTTCTTTGACAAATAGATGGTCATAAAGACGAACCTCAGCTTCAATAGAATGTAATGCCGAAACCCAGTGCAAGGTTGATTTAACCTGCCTGCCATCAGGCGCCCAGCCACCGCGAGTCTCACGGGCATAGGTGCAGTGCAGTTCGGTAATCTCGCATGTTTTTTCATCTTTAACTATCCCAACACATTTTATATAATAAGCATATCTTAGTCTAACCTCCCTGCCGACGGTTAAACGATAATACTTCTTTGGGGGGTTCTCCATAAAGTCATCTCTTTCAATATATATAACCCTTGAAAATGGAACTTCTCTTACGCCCATTGCGGAGTCTTCTGGATTATTAACAGCCTCCAGATATTCAACTTTATCGTCAGGATAATTCACTATCACGACCTTAAGGGGCTTTAAGACCGCCATAAATCGTGGCGCCTTTTTATTCAAATCCTTCCTCACACAATGTTCGAGCAATGCGATATCAACGAGACTTTCCTTTTTCCCCACACCAATCCGTTCCGCAAAATCCCTTATTGCTTCAGGGGTATATCCGCGTCTTCTTATGCCTGCTAATGTCGGCATCCTTGGATCATCCCATTCACCAACATAATTTTCATTGACCAGCCTTAATAGTTTTCGCTTACTTAAGACCGTATGACTCAAGTTAAGACGGGCAAACTCAATCTGCTGCGGATGATGCACATTTAGCTCATTAAGAAACCAGTCATATAAAGGACGGTGATCTTCATACTCCATTGTGCAGATAGAATGTGTTACGCCCTCTATCGAATCAGAAAGCCCGTGCGCCCAATCATACATAGGATAAATGCACCACTTATCACCTGTTCGATGATGGCTTTCATGTTTGATGCGATACATTACTGGGTCTCTCATATTAATATTTCCAGAAGACATATCAATTTTAGCCCTGAGAACGCGGCTACCATCGGCAAATTCGCCGTTCCTCATCCTTTCAAAGAGGTCAAGGTTTTCCTCGATTGAACGGTTGCGATAAGGGCTGTCTTTGCCAGCTTCGGTTAGAGTTCCTCGATACTCCCTTATTTCATCTGAGCTTAAATCGCAGACATAAGCCTTCCCAGCCTTTATAAGTTGAATTGCCCATTCATAGAGCTTATCAAAATAATCTGATGCATAGTAGAGCCTGTCTTCCCAATCGAAGCCAAGCCAGCGAACATCCTCTATGATTGAGTCAACATACTCTTGCTCTTCCTTGCTTGGATTTGTATCATCGAATCTCAGATTGCATTGTCCATTAAATTCTTGAGCAAGCCCGAAATTAAGGCATATGGACTTTGCATGCCCTATATGCAGATAGCCATTAGGCTCAGGCGGAAAGCGGGTTATAATCCTGTCGCTATATTTGTTCGATTTTATGTCATCTAAAATAATATCTTTGATGAAATTTGATTTTGATGGAATATCCTTCATGATAACTATCTTGCCTCCTGCTATATGGTATTGACGGGTTTCAAAAAGCGGCTCTTCAATATATTACCTGATTGGTAAAGATTCACTTCATTCGTTTGGAATGACAATTTTTCAGACCCTGAAATAAACTCATAACATAAAAAGTTTAGCAATAACATAGCTAATTATACAAGCCGATACAGGAGCTAAAAAAAAGTTCAGTAGGGTTTTTTTTATAAAACTTAAATTAACAGTCCCCATGCCTTTTACTAATCCCACCCCGCTTATAGCTCCTATGATGCAATAGGTTGTGGATATCGGCATACCAAGAAATGTGAAAAGCATAACTGCGCATCCAGCCCCGAACTGGGCAGCGAACCCTGAATATGGATCAATGGCTGTTATTCCTTTTCCAATCGTTTCTATCAAACGGTAACTTAAAAAGAAGGCACCTAAAAACACAAAAAGTGCACCGAGCACAAACGAAGATGTTCTATCGAGCAGTCCTGAGTAAATTACAGGGCCTAAAACTGTAGCCAATTCATTAGCTCCTGTATTATATGCAATCAGAAATCCGCTTATAAGCAGCAAAATCCTGAGCAATCTTTCTATCCTTACAAAAGATAGCTTAGAGATAGTTCTTTCCATTAGATTATAAATTCCAAAAGCAAAGAGAAGGGCAACGAATGGCGAAATCAGCCAGGAAAGAAGTATCTCTCCTAATTTCATATAATTGACGACTGTTTGAAACCCCATTGCAGCCCCTGCGAGGCTTCCTATAAGAATCTGATGGATGGAAAGGGGTATTTTGAACAGATTCGAAAATATTATAATGAACGCTGATACCATAAAAGATATGCTCAATGTCGAAAGATTCACCTCGACGATATCTTTTCCTACCGTGATCATAACCTTCTGTCCATGCAGAAAAATGCCCAACAGGACGATGAAGCCAAATAAAAGGACTGCTTTTTTAAATTTTATGATGCCGCATCCTATACATATCCCAAGTGCATTGGATGTATCATTGGAGCCTATGGCAATGGCAATCAATATGCAGGCAATAATGGGGATTATTTCTATCACAAAGCACTATCTTAAACTGATTTTTATTATATTGAGATAATCACTGGCATCTTCAATTAAATCGCTCACTCTGGTCAGATGATTTATGAAATCCGAGAGCATCTTGCCTTCCCAGAAGTTTTTAACTTCAGTATCTTTCAGTTTTTCAATGAGTTCGAATTTGATCTCATCAATATTTTTTTCATAAATCCTGATGGCAAGGCTTTTGTCTCTCAAATCCTCCCGATAAAACAGTGAATCAATGGCTTGTAGAAGCATTTCACACATTTGTGCATTAATGTTTGCGATTTCATGGCAATCAGATTTTATATCATCAAGCTTTTGATAAATATGTTTATATTCCAATGCAGCATCCTCAAGCACATCAAAGGCTTCATCTGTCATCTCAACAAATCTGAAAATATTTGGTCGTAAGAAAGGTAAAAATGCCCCTTCATATATTTGCATAATCAATTGCCTTCTGATGCTGTCAGCCTCTCTCTCCAATTCCACTATATCAAGCATGAGGTCTTTGTCACCTTTTCCAATCGCATCCTTAAAGATATATGAGGCTGTTATCAATGTCTTTATATGTTTCTTTATGTTTCCAATGACTTCCTGCTCTTTTTTGCTAGCTGAAAAAAACCTTTCAAGCACCATAGTCCCCTCTTGCCCTCATAATTAAACAGCCGTTCATAACATCCATCAAAGAAACAATGCCTACAATCTGCATATTATCACATACAAAAACCCTTGCAATATTGAACTTCTCCATTAGATTAATTGCATGTTTGATATCCATTGCCCTGTTTACACATACGACCGGTTTAGTTGCAATCTCAAATACCTTTGTTTTGTTAAGATCGAAATTCTGCATTATACCTTTGAACACTATATCTCTAACTGTTATCACCCCATACACATCACTCTCGTCTTTGGGTTTTACTACGAGAGACCTGAGCCTTTTATCAATCATTTGTTCAATCGCATCAAATAATGATGCATTTGCATCAATGAATTCTATCTTCTTAACCATTATGTCCTCTACCTTCATAAATCAACCCCCAAATAATTCATTTCATTTTTAAATATATTTGATCCAAGTTGAGCGATTAGTGAACCTCCCCGCAGCTTGCTGCGGGGTATCCTAAAATCTCCCCTCCCATCAAGGGGGAGGGAAGTATAAGGAAACCCTAGATTCCCGCTTTCGCGGGAATGACAACCTTTTATCTCAATGAGAGTTTATGGACAGACACTAATTAGTATCAGTTTATAAACTTCTAATCGTCATGGGTGAGATTGTCGAACCATTATACAAAAACAAGGATTCACATCACCATTCGAGAGACTCAGAGCGACAAAAAAAACAATTTGTAAACAGACTCTTATTTGTGTCCGTTCAACCTGTTAAGAACTTCAAGGACAGGTTTCACGGAAATGACGAATTCACATATTATGCGATAATGTTATCCATGTTAAGAGCTTCTAAGCAGGCAATAAGCAATGAGTATAATACGGTAACATGTTCTATAATAAGGACTGAGATAATCTTTATAACTTAGGTTCTAATAAAAAGTCTCTCAATCTCATGCGGGAGCAGAGGTTTGCCAAAATAATATCCCTGCGCCATTTCGCATCTGAGAAGTCTAAGGATTTTCAACTGTTCCGCCGTTTCCACTCCTTCAGCAATGGTTCTTATGTTCAAGTTATGAGCAAGATTTATTATCGCGGTAACAATTGAAACAACATCAGGATCTAATACCAATTCCCTTATAAAAGATATGTCAATTTTCAGATTATCAACGGCAACCCCCTTAAGTCCCCAAAGGGTTGAATATGCTGTACCAAAATCATCTATGGAAATACAAACTCCAATATCTTTTAAATTTTTCAATACCTTCCCTGCAGATTCAACATCGTGCATGAAAACAGTTTCAGTTATTTCCATTACCAGAAGCGATGGATCAATTCCATACCTGCGTATTAACCCTTTAATCATTTCTACTAAATTACTCTGTTTGAACTGCACCGTGGACAGATTTACAGAGATAGGCTGCACAATGTATCCCTTGATCTTCCAATCCAGTAATTGTCTTATTGCTGACCCCAAGATCCACTTGCCAACCTCTATTATCATCCCATTTTCTTCGAGCAAAGGGATAAATTTGGCAGGAGATACCACCCCTAAATCTTTACTATTCCAACGAATAAGGGCTTCCATTCCAGATATCTTCCTTGTATTAATATCATAATATGGTTGATAATACAGAATGAATTCATCCTTTTTCAGCGCTTTAAACAGGTTTTTTTCTATTATGACTATTTCTTCTGCTCTGACATTTATGTTTTGAGTATAGAACTTAAATATTTTTCCAGATTGCCTAGCTTTACCTAATGCAATGCCTGCCTTTTTTAGCATTTCCTGGGCATCTTTGCCATCTTCAGGGTAAACTGAAATGCCGATGCAGACACTCAACAAAATTTCCTTCCCATTTATTTTCATTGGTTCAGAGGTCTTTTCTATAATTTTCTCTACAATACTAATAATTTCTTTTGTTTGACCAAAATCAATAAACGATATTCCGAATTCATCATTTTGAAGACGAGCAACAGTATCGCCTTCCCGGACTAAATCTAATAAAATATTGCCTATATTTTTAAGGACTTCATCTGCGGTCTCAAAGCCATATGTATCATTTATGAAATTAAACCTCTCAATATCAATAATTAAAACAGCCGCAAGCTTTCTTTTATACTCAGAACTTGCTATTGTTTGATTTAAACTATCAATAAATAAGTTTCTATTAGGAAGCCCGGTTAACAAATCATAATATGCATGATGGTGAAGCCTTTCGGAAAAGGTTTGTTTCTGGGATATGTCTTTTGCTATTGATACAAAGCGTATGATATTTTCATTTTGATCTTTTAAGGGGATAAAATTCTGAAAAACTTCAACCAGACCGCCGTTCTTTTTTCTATATGAGACAATTCTATCAAACGACTTGCCTAAAAGTAATGTATCATTTATATCTTTGTAAATTTGCACATTATGCTTGTCTACTTTGAATATTTTTGCATTTTGTCCGATCAATTCTTTGTCAGAATATCCTGTTATACCTTCGACAGCCTTATTAGTATATTCAATATTTCCTTCAATATCTGCTACCAGCACCCAGTCTATTGATTGCTCTATCGCCAAAAAAAGTTCTTTCATCAATTGATTATAATGCTTGTGATCGTGTACCTCAATGAGCAAACCCTTTAATTTTAGTGGCATTGAATTATTGCATATGACAGATATTGTATTTCGCATCCAGATTGCATTGCCATCAGCCTTTATCATGCGATACTCAATTTCAATGTTTTTTCCTTGTTGTATGGCGACCTTGCAAAATGGTATAGATAAATTGCGATCATCTGGATGAATTTTTTTTGCCCAAAAATTAGGCTGATTCAGCCACTGACTGGCAGGGAACCCCGTAATTTTTTCTGCATTTGGACTGACAAAAGTAAACTGCAATGTTTCAGGGTTTGCCTCCCATGCAATTGCATTAACATTTTCAAGTAGTTCTCTATAGAGTTTTTCCGAGTATTTCAGTTTATTCTCGGACTTTTTCCTCTCCGTTATATCCATTGATATGCCGCAGACCCCACGCGGAAAGCCTTTTGAGTCAAATAATGGAAACCTCGTAGAAAGGAAGCAATATTCTTTGTCATTTAAGATGAGCGATTCTTCGAAATCTAACGGCTTTCCTTTTTCAAAGACGCTCTCATCAATTTTTGCCAATTTTTCTGCTGTATCATGTGCAAGCAAATCAAAATCGGTTCTGCCTATCATTTGTTCTTTCTCAATATTTAGATGTTTTGCACAGCTTGTGTTGGCAAAGACATAGCCGCCCTTGATATCTTTTGCATAAATACATGTTGAGGTTTGATCCAGAATTGCTTGCAGGTTGTCTTGTATGCCCAGAAAGAGCTTTTTTGCCTGACTATATTGCTTTAGTTCTTCCCTCAAATTCTCATTAGTGCTTCTTAATTCGTCAATACGCCTCAGAAAACGCTTTTCTACCTCCCTGCTCATTGCTTGAATCTCTCTCTCATATTGCCTTTTAGCAGTTATATCCCTAACGATGGCGGTAAAAAAAGTATCACCATTCTTTTGCCAAGCAGTGAGAGATAGTTCAAGAGGAAACTCCGTAGCATCTTTTTTCACTCCAGCAAGAACAAGTGTTTTGCCAAGCAGTTCAGTTCCGCCGCTCAATATAAATCGCTTTATTCCCTTTTGATGAGCCTGCCTGAATCGTTCCGGTATTAATAATCTTACGGATTTGTCCAAAATTTCTTTTTCTGTGTAGTCAAATATTGCTTCAGCTGCCTTGTTCCAAAAAATAATAATACCGTTCACATCTATTCCTATCATGGCATCAGGGGCGGAAACGGCAATTGAGCGAAAACTTTCTTCTGTATTTTTCAAGAGCTCGAGTTGGCGACTTTTCAAGAGAAGATCTTTCGTATTCGCTATAAAAAGAGAAACAGATCTAATGTCCTTATCATTAAAACCATCTGGTTTATTAAAAAAACATGCAATTCCTCTAAATCTTTCATCAATTTCTAAAGGGGATAACAAGATATTCTCAATCTTGATATCCTCATCCGATAAAAAATTAAGACTTTCAAAGCTTTTTAGGTTGTTATCGTATAATGCAGAGTCAGTTTCATAAACCTGTTCACACATCCTTCTAATCAGTATCGGTGGCTCAGAATTAACTGCACATAACTTTTCACCAGATATCAAGAGAAAAATCTCATTTTCTCCCCCTTTGCCGCTTGAAAGGATAAGACACCCATCTGCTGCTCCGATTAAATCCTTGCAATATCTTAAAAATGATTCAGCTGCCTGCCTCAAGCCCTCAGAATGCAGAAGGTCGGTTGATGCTTTAAATAGTTCAACAGATTCTTCTTCCTGTTTGATAGTATGACGAAAAGCTTCCGAAAAAGACTCACGGTCTTCTTTATTTACTGACTTATTTTTAATCAAATCTGCGACTTTTTCGCGTAATCCAATTATTTCGTTAAGCAACTGCTGTTTGGTTTTATGTTTGTCTTTCATTACAATAATTATGAAAAAATATCAGAGAGATAATAATCTCTATGGGTCTGATTTTTATGCTCCTTTTTTTTTAGATTTTTTGAGAATCGTCATGATTAAAATAAATATATCCAAAGTTTAAAATTAAAGTTAAAAATTGCCATCGTCAAATAAACCGAATCAATACTCTACTTTACCTATTGTAATAAATCACATAATATAATTCTATCGTTTATTTTTTGTTTAATCAATACAAAATTGAGCTATTTTTAATAAATATGCGATATTCTATCGCCCTGCTCCCCTTGATAATATCTTAGGTTTGTTGAATGTGATTCCGACTCTTTTTTTAGAATCCTGTGAATGATTTTTTTTTCAATGCTTGACTGATGAATTTTTTCTTCTGTATTCTAATCGCATGAAAAATAAAATCCTAAAGGCATTTGAAGACAGCATCGAGGTTAAAAGAAGATTTATCTTAGAATATGCCGTTCTTATCGAAGAAGCATCTAAATTAATTGCAGATTCATTCAATGAAGGCAAGAAGCTCATAGTATTCGGCAATGGCGGCAGTGCTTGCGATGCCTCTCACATCGCTGCTGAATTCGTTAATCGCTTTAAGAGAGAACGTCCAGGACTGCCAGCCATTTCCTTGAATACAGACATGGCTGTAATGACCTCCATTGCCAATGATTATGACTTTTCAGAAATCTTTGCACGTCAACTAAAGACTCTGGCAGAAAAAGGTGATATTGCGATTGCAATAAGCACAAGCGGCAACTCAAAAAACATACTTAAAGCAGTTGAGGCTGCCAAGAAAAAAGGAGTTAAGGTCATCGCTTTTACAGGTTTAAAAGGCGATAGATTTGCAAAGAAAAGCGACCTTGCTTTTATCGTTCCTTCAGATGATACTCCGAGGATACAAGAGACACATATCACTCTTGCCCACGTTTTATGTCAGATAGTCGAGGAGATACTTTTCGATGTTCCGAGAAAATCAGACGTTGTGGCTATTTCAGCAAAAAAAGACGGTTAAACCATGAAAATCTTGGGAATTGATCCGGGAAGTATTAACTGTGGTTATGGTCTCATACAAAAATCAACCTCCAAGAATCTTATCACATATCTTTCATCCGGAAGAGTAGTGGTCTCTGCCAAAAAAGAACTTCACATAAGAATCAAAGAGATTCACTCATCCCTTACAGAAGTAATCTCAGAATACAAACCCGATGAAATAGTCATAGAAAAGATATTTTTTGCAAAAGGAACGAAAGCTGCATTGAGTCTGGGGCATATACGAGGCGTAGTGCTTCTGACTGCGGCATTGACAGAACTGCCGATTTACGAATACAGTGCCCTTGAGGTAAAAAAGGCAGTCGTTGGTTACGGCAGAGCTGACAAAAATCAGGTTCAGAAGATGGTGAGAGAGATATTGGGTATAAATCATGCGCTCTCTCAGGACAGTGCTGATGCCATTGCGCTTGCCTTATGCCACATAAATACTCAAAAGTATTTAGTCTATAGTCGTTAGTCTATTGTCAATGGTAAAAAAACAAAGATTATCTGCTATGATAAAGCAATGGTTATGAAAAAATTATTCGCTACTAAAACGAAATGCACTTTTCGGTTTAACTATTTATTTTCCACAAATTTATGATTGCGTCTCTGCGTGGTAAACTAATATCAAAGAAACCTGACAGCATCATAATTGATGTGCTGGGGGTAGGCTACCTTGTTCATGTGCCGTTAAATATCTTTTCTTATATCAACGATATCAATGGAGAGGTCTTTTTGCATATCCACACCCATGTCCGTGAAGATGCCTTAATACTTTATGGATTCAGCAGTGAGGAAGAAAAAAAAATCTTTTCAACACTTATTAACATCTCAGGAATAGGACCCAAAATAGCTCTTAATATTCTCTCAACAATATCCCTATCCGATTTTCATAACGCTATTTATAATGAAGACGTGGCATTTCTCTGCCGCGTCCCCGGACTCGGCAAAAAAACTGCTCAGAGGCTTATACTTGAACTCAGAGAAAAACTGCCAGCACTAACAATAAAAGATAAAGAATCTATTTTTGATGATGCCCTGTCTGCGCTCGTAAACCTCGGCTATAAAAAGAACACCGCTCAAGAAGCTCTTGAAAAGGCTTATAATAACGGAATTAGAGATATTGCAAGCTTACTGAAAGAGGCATTAAAATATCTGACAAAGGAATAATGCATGATTGAGCGGAAATTATTGACTATTAAACAGGCGGGCGAATGCCAGATAGTAAAGAAAGATTATATTTCGTAAGATTTGAATTTGTTAGCCGAGAATATGAACAAACATTCGGCAAGGCTTTCTATGCAGAAGACGAAGATGATTTAAAAGCAAGAATAGGTGAATATCTTAAAAATTATTACGGATAAAGATAATAAACCAGATAAGGGAGATTATCTCGAGCTATGTGGGCAACATTTTTAGGAATTTATTTCTGGCAATCCAGATTTATATATTGAAATCATAAAACCGCTTGGTCATAAAGCCAAAATGAAAAACGAGGAATTCTTAGAATCTTATTCCCAATTGATAAACAAATTCACATTAGCGTTTGCTAATGAATTTTGCGATGATGGAAAGATAAACTGGAATAAATTAGTTAGATTCAACTCATCGAAATAACAACCTATGCGAATAGAAGACAAAGATACAAATCCATTATCCCCGGAACCTGATCAGGAAGAACTTGTTTATGAACTAAACCTCAGGCCGCGCACTCTGGACGAGTTTATCGGGCAGTCGCGGCTCAAGGAAAATCTGAAGATTTTTATTGCAGCGGCTCGTATGAGAAAAGAGCCTCTTGACCATGTCCTTTTTTGTGGCCCTCCGGGTCTGGGCAAAACCACTCTCTCTACGATTATTGCCAATGAGCTAATGGTTAATATAAAGACAACCGCTGGACCTGTGATCGAAAGGGCAGGCGATGTCGCTGCCATCCTCACAAATCTTTCCGACAGGGATATCCTTTTCATTGACGAGATTCACAGGATGCCGAGGGTGGTGGAAGAGGTTTTGTATCCTGCTATGGAAGACTTTAATCTTGATATAATAATAGGTCAGGGGCCTAATGCAAGGACATTAAAACTTAATCTGCCAAAATTTACCCTAATCGGGGCAACAACGAGAACCGGATTACTCACATCCCCTTTAAGAGATAGATTTGGGGTCATCTTCAGACTTGATTTCTATATCCCTGAAGAATTAAAAGAGATAGTAAATCGTTCTTCCCGATTGCTTCAGGTAAGGATAGATGATGAAGCCTCTTTAGAGATTGCAAAGAGGGCGAGGGGTACTCCCCGCATAGCTAATCGTCTTTTGAAGAGAATAAGAGACTTTGCTCAGGTAAAAGGTGATGGAATTATTGACATTGACATAGCAAGAAAATCATTGTCAGCTTTGGATATTGATAATTGCGGCTTAGATGAGCTTGATAGGAAATTCCTGTTCACCCTCATAGAGAAATTTGGAGGGGGTCCGGTTGGCATAGATACAATCGCTGCCGCATTGAGGGAAGACAAAGAGACTCTTGAAGATGTATATGAACCTTATCTGCTGCAAGAAGGCTTCATAGAGCGAACATCCAGGGGAAGGCTCGCAACAGGACTTGCTTACAAGCATTTAGGCAAAAACCACCCGCAAAGTTTGTTTTAATAAAAAAGCAGCCCAAGAGTTAACCATGAAAATGTAAGTAGATTTTATACAGCAGGCATAATTTAGTGTCAATGCCAGTGTTAGTAAAAAACTATTCTCTGATACTTATTACTGATACCGAGACTGACACTAAGTTAGGTGTTTCAGGACAAAGGTTTTTCGGGAATCCATGCCTGCTTTTTTAAATTAAACGCATTTTTGGGTTAATCCATCAAAGTTATGAAATTGTGCTATTTATGGGCTTATGTGCGATCACAAGTGAACCTCCCCGCAGCAAGCTGCGGGGTATCCTAAAATCTCCCCTCCCTTGATGGGAGGGGACAAAGGGGAGGGTGAAAATAGTTTCTTGTCACCCCCACCCTCGCCCTCCCCCATCAAGGGGGAGGGAAGTATAAGGAAACCCTGTAGCTTGCTACAGGGAATTACGAGTTAAACGATTTTTTAGCCAAAGAACTACTTTTGTGCATATGCAAAGGGTTGGTAGACAGCATATTTGGATACGCAAAAAGGAATGAGGCTTCCGCTTTGTCTTCAGCCTCATTGGGTTGTCCGTGACTTTGGCTTCAGAAATCGTTTCATATCAATGCGTTCTATCAATGTATCAAATTATTTTGGACAGATGTGATGTGCAATGTAGCAAAACCGAGAGAGAAGCAAGAGCAAAAAAGGATTGAGCTGTTTAAAGACAGCAATCTAACGCCTATTGCAAATGGAGGAAAATAGGAAGATGAATAAAGTCAAAGCAATTTATATAATAGCAGGTTTTATCTTTTTGATAATCCCGTTATTATTAGCTGTAATTAATCTGTATGCAGATTGGCTCTTTTTTGAAGAAACAGGCTTTACCTCAGTTTTTATAAAAACCCTTTCAACTAAAATCTTAACAGGGATGCTTTTTGGTTTAGCTTTTTTAGCCTTTGTGCTTGCAAACATAATTGCAGCTAATAGAGCGGTCTTCCCTGCAAGAGACATTTTCGTAATAGAGGGTGTTATTCATACGGTCAGAACGAGCAGCTTTGACAAGTTTGTTAAGCCTTTAACCTTAGTCGCAGGGATTTTTCTTGCCCTCTTTGTAGCTCAGTGGGGAGCAATAAAATGGGAGGAATTTCTTTTATTCAAAAACAACGTTGATATGGGAATTACAGACCCAATATTAGGCATGGACATCGGTTTTTATTTTTTCAAGATGCCTTTCATAGAGGCATTAAAGGCTTTCTTTGGCACCACGCTTTTTCTGACATCTGTATTAGTAGCGGCAAATTATTTTATCAGAGGGGGAATCTTTATTCAGGGCGGGGTCTTTTCCATTGACAACATGGTTAAAAAGCATTTCGCTGTCCTTGCCGGTCTATTTATACTCAATGTAGGCTTCGGGTTCTACCTTGACACCTTCAGACTTTTATTTTCTGAGACAGGTGTTGTTTTTGGTGCAGGATACACGGATGTTCATGTTAAACTTCTTTTTTACAGGCTGCTTGTTCCCATAACGTTATTAGCCGGCGTTTTGTTCGCCGCCGGTATGTTCAGAGGATTAATAAAATTGGCGGTCATCCCGCCGATTGTCGTTTCCGTATTGTATTTAGTAGGAATTGTCGCATTTCCCACCCTTTTACAGAAATTTAAGGTCGCTCCAAATGAACTCGTCCTTGAAATCCCCTTCATAGAACACAGCATAAAATTCAGCCGTTTGGGTTATAACCTTGACAAAATAGAGGTAATACCATTCGATGTGGATTATAACCTCACGGCCAAAGATATTGAAAATAATGATGCAACCATCAAAAATATACGATTATGGGATCATAGTCCTATCCTTAAGACTTACAGCCAGCTCCAACAGATAAGGACATATTACAAATTTGAGGATATTGACAATGACAGGTATTTAATAAACGGCAAATATATGCAGGTGGTGCTATCCCCACGCGAGCTTTCATATGCTGATCTTCCAAGCAAGACATGGATAAACGAAAGACTTATATTTACGCACGGTTACGGCTTGGCGCTCGGTCCAGTCAACAGAATCAGCGCAGAGGGACTTCCGGAGTTCATGGTAAAGGACATCCCCCCGCTCAGCCAGACAGACATTAAGGTGACGAGGCCTGAGATATACTATGGAGAACTATCTAATAGTTATGTCCTATTAAAAACAAATGTCCCTGAATTCGGCTATCCCACCACTGAAGAAAATGTATATACATCTTATGAAGGAACTGGGGGCGTAGGTCTCGATTCTTTGTTTAAAAGGGCATTATTTTCTCTGAAATTCAAGACAGAGAAAATTATTCTTTCCTCTGACATTACCAAAGAAAGCAGGATCATGTATTACAGAAATATCATAGAAAGGGCCAGAACAGTTGCGCCATTTCTGACATTTGACCGCGACCCCTACCTCGTAATTACAGCAGATGGAAGGCTTGTATGGATTATTGACGCATATACAATCTCAAATAAGATGCCTTACTCAAAACCAACGGACAGATGGACAAACTATATCAGAAACCCCGTTAAGGCAGTTGTTGATGCCTACAACGGAAACATAACCTTTTATGTGAGCGATCCGTCTGATATTATAATTCAAGTATATTCGAAAATATTCCCTGATATGCTAAAACCGCTGAAAGATATGCCAGATGATTTAAGGAAACATATCCGATACCCTCAAAGGCTGCTTCATGTGCAGGCATCAATGTATTCTTTATACCATATGACAGACCCTAAGGTCTTTTATAATAAGGAAAACCTTTGGGAGATCCCATCATTTAGCGACAAAGCGATGGAGCCTTATTACACAATAATGAAGCTTCCCGGCGAAAAGAAAGAAGAATATATACTGCTTTTGCCTTACACTCCTTCAAAAAGGGACAATTTGGCGGCATGGCTTGCAGCTCGCTGCGATGAGCCACATTATGGGAATTTAGTCGTATATACATTTGCCAGAGACAGGCTCATTTATGGACCTAAACAGATAGATGCAAGGATAAATCAGGATTCCTATATATCCCAACAGCTAACACTTTGGGGACAGCGCGGGGCTCAGGTTATAAGAGGCAGCCTTCTTATAATTCCCATAGAAAAATCGCTTCTTTATGTGCAGCCGCTTTATCTGGTAGCGGCTGACAAAGCTGGACTTCCAGAACTGAGAAGAGTTGTCGCTGCCTATGAAAACAATGTTGTTATGGAAGAAAATCTGGAGACAGCATTGCAAAGATTGTTTGACTCAAAAAGAGCTACTCTCAAAATGGCTGACCGGCCTGAAGGTGATACAAAGGTTCCTGAAGGCAACCTTGCAAAAGAGGCGGTGAAGACGTTTGAAAGGGCAATTGAGATGCAGAAACAGGGCAACTGGGCGGGCTATGGAGAGGAAATCAAGAAATTGGAACGTATTTTGAGCAAGATGGCCAAATAGATTAAACAGTGTCTGTTTATAAACTGTAACGCCAAAATGATAATGTCCTATACTGCCAAAATAGAAATGTCCTATA
>JBBIKS010000007.1:0-86139 GCA_037445375.1 Nitrospirota bacterium
CAGGACATTTCTATTTTGGTAAAAACAGGACATTTCTAAATTGGCTTGACAGCATGAAATTGCTGAATTGTAGTAGAGCATTTTATCATGTTATATTAGATGATATTTGAAACCCAGCTTATTTGGAGGTATCCAGTTAATGCTTATTGTTCAGAAGTATGGAGGGACATCAGTTGCAAATGTTGAAAGAATCAAGGCTGTAGCGGAGCGCGTTGTAAAAACCGCTAAACAAGGCAATAAGGTCGTTGTAATAGTATCTGCGATGTCAGGGGAGACCGACAAATTAATAAATCTTGCTCATCAGATATCACCAAATCCTTCTGATAGAGAAATGGATTTACTCCTTTCATCAGGAGAAAGAATAACTACTGCTCTTACTGCACTATCAATTGAGGCATTGGGACATAAAGCAATTGCGCTAACAGGATGGCAGGCAGGCATAATTACTAATTCTGTCCATACAAAAGCGAAAATCGAAAGAATCACAGGCAAAAGGGTCGTTAATGCCCTGAATAACGGTTATATTGTTGTTATAGCAGGATTTCAAGGGATAACGGGGGAAGACGGCGATATAACAACATTGGGCAGGGGTGGTTCAGACCTTTCGGCTGTGGCAATAGCATCAGCACTTAATAGCGACCTGTGTGAGATTTATACTGATGTTGACGGAGTATATACTACCGACCCTAACATAGTTTCTCAAGCCAGAAAACTGCACAAGATATCATATGAAGAGATGCTTGAAATGGCAAGTTTGGGTGCTAAGGTGCTGCAGACACGTTCTGTTGAATTTGCAATGAAATACGAAGTGCCCATTATAGTCAGATCAAGTTTTTCAGACAATCCCGGCACGCTCGTTACAAAGGAGGATAAAGATATGGAAAAGGTTATAGTTTCAGGAATAACTTATGATAAGAATCAGGCAAAGATAACACTTATTGGACTACCCGACAGACCCGGCATCGCAGCCAAAATTTTTACAGATATTGCTAAGTCTAACTTGGTTGTTGATATGATTGTGCAGAATGTAAGCAGTGATGGAAAATCTGCTGACATCTCATTTACTGTCCCTAAAACTGACCTTAATAATGCGTTTAAACTTACAAAGAATATCGCTACAGGGCTGGGGGCAAAAGACGCCATCTATAGGGATGATATCTCAAAGATCTCAATTGTGGGCGTTGGAATGAGGACACACTCAGGCGTAGCTGCTCAAATGTTTGATACCCTTGCAAAGCATGGAATCAATATCCTTACAATTAGCACTTCTGAGATAAAGGTATCTTGCATCATTGAATCCAAATATACAGAACTTGCTGTCAGGGTTCTTCATGATGCATTCGGATTAGCTTAAGATAGAGGACATTCACTATTTAGAGCCTGTTGATAAATGCTGAATTGTCATGCTGATCCCTTTGATAAACTCAGGACAAACCTCTCGAATTATGACACAAAAACAAAGATTTACATCACCCTTCGAGAGGCTCAGGTTGACAAAAGAACAATTTATAGACAGGCTCTGTTTAGTGTTGTAAAATTAAGAAATATTACAATAAATTTAAAAATTTTGTGAGGAGTATATGCGCCAGATAGAAATTTATGATACGACTCTTAGAGATGGGGCTCAGTCAGAGGATATTTCATTTTCGGTAGAAGATAAGCTGCGAATAACCGAAAAGCTTGATGAACTGGGAATTCATTATATAGAAGGCGGCTGGCCCGGCTCCAATCCCAGAGATGCTGAATATTTCAGAAAGGCGAGAAAACTTCCGCTGAATTTTTCAAGTATAGTAGCTTTTGGAAGCACATATAAGCCGGGCAATAAGGTAGAGAATGATGCCAACCTGAAAGCCCTTATTGATTCAAAGGCAAAAGCAATTACCATCTTTGGCAAGACTTGGGATTTCCATGTCAGAGAGGCTTTAAGGGTATCATTGGAAGAAAACCTTGCTATTATATACAATTCAGTGTCTTATCTTAAGAAACATGCTGAAAAGGTTTTTTTTGATGCAGAACATTTCTTTGACGGGTATAAGGATAATCCTGAGTATGCAATAAAATGCCTCATATCAGCCAAGGATGCTGGGGCAGATTGTCTTGTGCTTTGCGATACAAATGGAGGCACCCTGCCTCATAACATTAAAAAAGCCTTAACTGATATATTCAACAGAATCGAGGCTCCCATCGGTATTCATACTCACAATGACTCCGATTGTGCTGTAGCTAATGCTATTATAGCTGTAGAGATGGGTGCAGTGCAGGTTCAGGGCACAATTAATGGTTTTGGTGAGAGGTGCGGCAATGCAAATCTCTGCTCGATAATTCCCAATCTACAGATTAAGCTTGGTCTAAGGTGTCTGCCTGACACGCAGATTAGAAAGCTCAGGGATTTATCAAGATTCGTTAATGAGATTGCAAATCTCAGACATTTCAAGAGGCAGCCTTATGTTGGTGATAGCGCCTTTGCTCATAAGGGCGGCATCCATGTAAGTGCGGTTAGCAAGAGACCGGAAACTTATGAACATATAAGACCTGATATAGTAGGAAATTCTCATAGGGTGCTGATTTCCGATCTCGCAGGCAAAGCAAATATATTGAGAAAAGCCCAAGAATTCAATATTTCTATTAGGGCTGACTCTCCAGAAATCCAGAATATTTTAAATGAATTAAAAGTGCTTGAACATCAAGGTTTTCAGTTTGAAGGGGCGGATGCATCTTTTGAGCTTCTCTTGAAAAAGCTTTTAGGCCTTCACCGCAGATTTTTTGATCTCATCGGTTTCAGGGTTATAATCTCTAAAAGAAAAGAAAATGAAGATCCTCTAAGCGAAGCAACAATAATGGTAAAGGTGGGCAAAAACATCGAACACACCGCTGCTACTGGAAATGGACCTATAAATGCGCTGGATAATGCACTAAGAAAGGCGCTATATAAATTCTACCCGCAGCTTAAGAGCGTTAAACTGCACGACTATAAAGTCAGGGTTCTTACCGCTGGCAAGGGAACATCTGCTAAGGTGCGCGTTCTTATAGAGTCTGGCGATGATAACTTACGCTGGGGTACGGTTGGCGTCTCAGAAAACATCATTGAGGCCTCATGGCAGGCACTTGTTGACAGTATTGAATATAAGCTCTTGAAGGAGAGGGAGTAAGATCTATAATTCACGAATTGCCAGCAACGGCTTATAAATAAAAAAGGGAACACTATTTAAAGATCAGCCCTTCAGAAATTTGCTGATGTCAATTGCTCCCATTCTAATTAACTTTATTTTATCGCCTGTAGCATCAACAATAGTTGATGGCGGCTCACCTGGTGTTCTGCCGCCGTCTATGATTAAATCTAAATTATCGCTAAAATAACTCAATATAGTATCCGCATCCTGCGCTGCCGGCAGATTTGATATATTAGCACTTGTGGCTGTTATTGGAAATGGCACTGACTTCGCAAGCCTCAGTGCAAAAGAATCCCCGGGTATTCTTACTGCTACAGTATCATTAAGTATGAGGTTCTTTGAAATATCCTGCCGGGCTTTGAAGACCAATGTCAAAGGTCCGGGCCAAAAATAGGTTATAAGGTCTTTTGCAATTTCCGACACTGATATAACAATTGAAGATAGTTGTTGGACATTGCCAATTATCAGGGTAAGGGCTTTTTCTTCGGGTCTTTTTTTGAGTGTGAATATTTTCTCAAGTGCGTGTTCAAGGTCATATTTTGCACCCAAACCATAAAGCGTTTCTGTAGGATAGGCGATAACCCCTCCTTCAATAAGAACACTTGCAGCCTTTCTTATAATATCATCATAATTACTACCAGTTAATTTAATAAGCATATCATCCTCATTTAGTTTCAGTGTTTATTGATATTAACGGTCTCATAAAATAAAGACTTAACCATCCTCGCCCCCTGCCATCACGGGAGGGTGGTTATGCGGTAATTTAGTTCCCTCACCCCTTGCGGCTGAGATTGAGATTGAAGGGTATAAAAAAAATATATAGTCTATTTTTAGACTGTTAATAAATAAGTATATTTTACCATTAGTGTCCAAAATAATATTACAAAATTAATATGAAGTGTCTGTTTATAAACTGCTGCAACTCTTTTCTGTCATTTCGAGCTGAGCGAGAAATATTTAATTTTCAAGATTCCTCCCTTCGGTCGTAATGACAACAGCACAGATTTATCCACTTTATCAACAGACTCTATGTAGTTGAACCTCCATAATATGCCACGATTTTTTAAGGTTTTTCATTTTACTGTCTTATGTTATAATTAATAATGTCTTATGCAGACCTATCCTCTGAAGCATTGCCCTTTTTGGAAAAGGATGACCTCCCAAAGGTTCCCTTCGTTATTAATGGATTGTCTTCAAGATTTATAATTGAAAACCAGCTAATTCCTATAGAATTTAAAAATAATGCCCTAAAAATTGCAATGGCTAATCCAGATGACAAAGATACAATTGAGGCTCTCAAGGTAGCTTTATCCTCAGATATCTTAGTTTATGCCGCTGATAGTCAGATAATCGAGGAATATCTATCAAGATTTTATGGGCAGGAGTCACAAAATATCAACAAGATTATTGAAGATATGGGCACAGGTGATATAGAACTTTTGAAGATAGAAGAGGAGGATATAGGACATCTGAAAGACCTCGCATCTGAGGCTCCAATTATCAAGCTTGTCAATATGCTAATTACAAGGGCTGTCGAGAGCAGGGCAAGTGATATCCATATCGAGCCGTTTGAAGACGAATTAAGGGTAAGATACAGAATTGACGGGATACTCCATGATATAGAATCTATACCAAAAAAACTCCAGCCTGCAATTATTTCAAGGGTGAAGATTATGTCAAAACTAAATATCGCTGAAAGACGGCTTCCGCAGGATGGACGCATTAAACTCAAGGTAGGAGAGAGCGAAATAGATCTTAGGGTGTCCACAATTCCGGTTCTTTATGGTGAAAGCTTAGTAATGAGGATACTTAGAAGAGAAGGCATCGTAATTGACCTTGAAAAACTTGGGTTTCCGAATAACACTCTCGCCGGTTTTGCAACTTTAATAAATAAGCCGAATGGCATTATTTTGGTAACAGGTCCAACTGGGAGCGGCAAGACAACAACCCTCTACGGGGCTCTTGATAAGATAAATTCCCCTGACAAAAAGATTATAACCGTTGAAGACCCTGTTGAATATCAATTGAAGGGTGTGAATCAGATACATGTAAAACCGCAGATCGGATTAAATTTTGCGAATACCTTAAGGCATATCGTAAGACAAGACCCTGATATAATAATGATTGGAGAGATAAGAGACCTCGAGACTGCTGAAATTGCGATACAATCAGCACTGACAGGGCATCTTGTTTTTTCTACCCTTCATACAAACGATGCTCCCAGTTCATTAACAAGGCTTTTGGACATGGGGGTTGAAAGCTTTCTATTATCTTCGACCATAAGAGGGGTTCTTGCTCAGAGACTTGTCAGGGTTATTTGCCCTTCATGCAAGGAAGCTGATGAAAACTCTGCCAGAAATACTCAGGATCTCTCAGCTTTCGGATTTGATACAGAAATAACATCCTTTGTAGGCAGGGGCTGCGAGCAATGCGATTATACCGGATACTTTGGCAGATCGGGGATATTCGAATTGCTCATTATTGATGATGATATTCGTAAGCTTATACTCAAAAATGCTGACTCCAACCAAATAAGGGAAGTTGCAAGGCAAAAGGGAATGAAAACCCTACTCGAAGATGGACTGGATAAGGTCAGGGAAGGCACTACTACCTTAAATGAGGTACTAAGAGTAACGCAGGAGTAGGATTAACCCCGTCTGCTTTATCAAGTATTTTATAGAGGTAGATATGCCTTTGGATTTAAATCTAAAGAGGCGATATTGCCTGATAGAAAATGATGATATCCAGCAGCCGCAATCATGGCAGCATTATCAGTGCAAAGAGAGATTGATGGCAGGTATAGCTTAAGTTCCCATTCCTCTGCCATTTCTTTCATCCTTGCCCTCAATTCACTGTTCGCTGCAACCCCGCCTGATAAAACAATCTTTTTTATACCTTTCTGCACTACCGCCCACTCTACTTTTCTTACCAATACATCCACAACCGCTGCCTGAAAAGAGGAGCAAAAATCCTTGATGAGCTGCGCGTCCAATGAATATGTCTTTATGCTTTGAGGCTGCAAGCCTTCTTGACTTTCAGAAGATGAGGCTTTAGGCATGAATTCATGTGTCTTTAATTTAACAGATGTCTTGATGCCGCTGAAACTGAAATCAAATGATTCTGGCAGATAGGCGCGCGGAAGATTAAAAGCTTTTTTGTTGCCTTCTTTTGCAAATCTATCAACAATCGGGCCGCCCGGATAGCCAAGCCCCAAAATCTTAGCAACCTTATCGTATGCCTCCCCAGCGGCATCGTCCCTCGTTCTGCCGAGTTCAATATATTGCCCAAAGCCCTCAATTATATGAAGGCATGTATGCCCACCTGAGACAACCATGGCAAGAAATGGGAAATCCAGATCATCATATTCAAGAAATACGGAAAATATATGTCCTTCAAGGTGATTAACAGGAACAACTGGTATCTTAGCTGCAAATCCTACAGCCTTAGCAAATCCGCAGCCAACGAGCAAAGAACCGATTAGTCCAGGTCCGTAACAAACTGAGATAAAATCTAAGTCTTTTAAGCCGACATTCGCCGAAAGAAGGGCTTCCTGAGCAACCGGCACTATCATCTCGATATGCCTTCTTGAGGCGAGTTCAGGGACTATTCCGCCATACTTTTTATGAATAGCTGATTGTGATGATACAATATTTGAGAGCATCTTTGTTCCATCAAGGACTACTGATGCTGAGGTATCATCACATGATGTATCAATTCCAAGCGTTAACACAATATTCTAAATTCCGCCATAAGCATGAAGTCCGCTTAAAAGTAGATTGACCCCAAGATATGTAAAAAGTGTGCTGAAAAATCCTATCACTGCAACGATTGCTATTTTCTTGCCGCGCCAACCTCTAAGGAATCTGGCGTGAAGATAAAAGGCATATACAAACCATGTAATAAGAGACCATGTCTCTTTGGGATCCCAGCTCCAATATCTGCCCCATGCCTGATCTGCCCATATAGCTCCGAAGATCAAACCGCCAAGCGTAAAGACAGGAAATCCGACCGCTATGTTTTTATAGGTCAGCTCATCTACAAGGGTTTCGGAAATAGACAACGATTGGATTAGCTTTTTGAGTATATGCCCATATCTCCAAACCAATAAAACCAAAATAAAGGATAAGGCGGAGCTTATTCCGACAATTAACCCTGATTCATGTCTGAATGTTGCCTTGAATAGATAGCTTTTTATAAATGACTCCTTGCCGCTTGGAACAATCTTAAACATTAGAAAATCCAGAGCCATCGCCAGCAGAATGACAGCAAACAATCCTGCCGTTATTGTCCAGAATATATAAGAACCACTTCGCCTATCTTCAGTAGTCAGTATAAGGTACATCAATCCTGTTGCAAATGAAACAGCAAAGGTAGCATACGCGATAAAGCTCAGTGTTACATGCGCCAAGAGCCAATTGCTCTGTAATGCAGGTATAAGGGGGTGGATGTCCTTTGACATGCCTGATATATCAATAAATGCTAATGCCATACCTGCTATCGGTGTTACAAAAGCCCCGAATATTCTGTTTTTGTACTTAAGTTCAATCAAAAGATAAACTGCAATTACGCACCATACAAAAAATATGAGCGACTCATAAAGATTTGTAAGAGGAATTGAACGGAGTAGCCCCATTTGCATTAAATCATTAAACTCCTTCCATCTTACACCAAATGCTATGGTGTGGCTTATAAATCCTATTGTTGTAAGAACAGTAGCTGCAATCCCTATGGATGTTTTTCTAAATGCAAGATATGCTATATATGCAACCATCGCTATGATATATGCAATAGCCGAAATTCCAAAAAAAAGAGAACTATCCATCTAACCTCCGATAATTAAAAAAACTCTCTTTAAAATAATAAGCCTATTGCTCAAGGTTGCCGATAATCTTATCTATCTTCTGCTCAAACGATGCTTTATATTTATTGGTTGTTGCTCGAACAGAGGCTTTTGTGCCACCCTTGCCGTGGGTCAGATTAATCCAAATTCTTGAGTGATTCATGAAAAAGGCTGTATAAAGCCCAATGCTCATCAATAGGCAGCCCAAATAAAGAAGCCAAACACCAGGATCTTTCCTAACCTGCAAGCCAGTGTATTGGGATTTCCAGAGGTCTTTGAATTCTATCGTTCCATCAGGGACGACCCAAGTCTCCGGATATCTTTTCAATATCCATTGATTATAAAGGGGCTTTTTATCATCTAAGAATTCGATAAAAACAGCCGGATTATTCATAGAATCAGTATAGGTAAATAACCTGCCCCTCTTATCCAAAGCAAGAGCCGGGCTAAAATCAGAAATTACGCCTTTTGTTTTGGAATCAGGTATAGTGAAAGACTCGCCAAATCTTAAAGATAGATATTCAGTCTTGCCATTTTTTGATGTAACCAGGAGCTTAAACAAAGACTCCATAGATGGAGAAAAGCCATAGCTCGACTGATAGAAAGTAATGCCTTTATATCTAAGGGGATCATTGACGGATATGGTTTTTTTCACGACCTCTTTGCCGTTTTCAATTATCGCTAGAACACTTGTAAATGACTTGGGCGTATCACTGTTTTCATAAAATGCAACTTCAAAATCATCGCATCGAATCTCAAAACCAAGTGGTATTTCATTCTCGTTTCTAAGATATGCCACTGAAGACTGAGTGCCTTCCAGAAGGTTGAGATAGCCGTTGAAGCCGAAATAAATGCCTACAACTGCTCCAAATAAAATCATCAAAAGACTTAAATGGGTTATATAAACCCCCAGTCTGCTGTATTTACCTTTCTCAGCAAATATTTGGGTGGTATTATCTTGTTGAAAAATATGCGTCTTAAAACCTGCTTTCTTCAAAGCTGAGTCAGCCTGTTCCCTCAGATTTGCATTATCCTGCTTGAATACTATTTCCCGCTTAATAGGCATAATATTGAAATGTTCATCGCTAAGATAAGAAGGTTTTTCCCTTATGGATTTCAATATCTTAGGGAGCCTCTCGATAGAGCAGATTGCAAGATTTGCAGCAAAAATAAACAATAAGGCGATAAACCACCATGATTGATACATATCCGTAAAGCCTAACGAATCAAGCACCTCATAAATTAAAGGGGCAGTTGATTCGCCAAAAAGTTTCGTCAAAAGCAATATATTTTTTTGCGGTTCTGCCTGCTGCTCTACTATTGTGCCAATTAAAGAAGTAACCGAGATAAGCGTAAAAACAATTACTGCAAGGGTAACCGAAGAAAAGAAACTCCAGATATGGTCAACAATTGAGATTTTATTTATTTCGTTATCTTTACTCATATTTTGAGTCTGTTTATGAATGCCCCGAGCGCTTAAAAGATTACAGATTTTCCTTTAAAATCATTAAATTAATTTACACCCAAAAATCACCAAAAGGGATTTTAAAAAAATAGACTGGGGTGCCATGCTTCTGCAGCATAAAAGGATCCTCCCCTTGACCATAACATAAGACTGGCGGGAGACAAACATCTTTAAGATTACAACATTTTCAGCCCTTTATGCAACCTTAGGTGACCACCCATACACACATCCAAAAATCTGAGACCATTGACATGCTTATCGTTGGGAGAAACCAATTTAAGGATAAAAATAGCAAAATACGTCAAAAAAGATACTAAAAATGTCATGTAATTTTGCTATTTAAATGATATTATTTAAAATATGTAAGTATGCTGAAAGAATGGAGGCACTAATTTTTTGCCTCATTCATAGGAATTTAATTATGTTTTTTAAAATAACATTTATTTTTTTACTTTTGATCCCGATTTTACTAATTAATCATTCCTTCGCTTCAGAGTGCATGAAATGTGAATATAGATTTGACAGACTCTCTAATTGCAATCCCTGTGCTATTACACCAACTCCTTCCACTGAGCTAGAAAAATAAGGAAAATTGCGGTTGCGCCAGCTTTTTATGTTGTCGAGGAATTCCATAAAACCGAAGGAAAGAATTATTTTGATTATGTGAAAACAAGAGATTAGAAAAATAGGAGGTAAAGATGTCAAGCAATCCCAAGACTCTCAAAGAAATAGACATGAAGCCTGCCGGCGCTGTGCTTTCTTCTCCTTTGGACTGGAGGGATCACTTTTTATATCATCTTCTTGTTGACAGGTTTCACAACGGAATGAAAAACATTCCTCCTTATAACCCTGACTTAACTCCTTCCGATAGGGATGATTCAGAAGGTGAAAAATGGCAGGGAGGGACATTGAGGGGGATTATAGATAAACTTGACTACATCAAGGCACTTGGATGCACAGCAATATGGTTAAGTCCAATATTTAGAAACAGGAAGGAGATGAATACCTATCACGGATACGGGATTCATAATTTCATAGATATAGACCCGCGCTTCGGGACATTGAAGGATTTGCAGGAACTTGTCAAAGAAGCACATAAGTTGGGCATTTATATGATACTTGATATCGTCATAAACCACACAGGCGATAACTGGGCATATCCCAGCGGCTTCCCATACTACTATTGTGGCGGCGAAACATTTCCCTTTGGCTTTTGGCGTATGACAGATGATGCGACAGGCATCCAGTATCCTGATGACGCCGTCTGTCCTCAGGAATTCCAGAATACAGAATGGTATAGAAGAAAAGGAGAGATAAAAAACTGGGACTCATTCCCTGAGGCAAGGGATGGCGATTTCTGCTCCTTAAAAGAACTCGATACATCCAAACGTGATGTCCTGAAGGCGTTGATAGATGTTTGTAAATACTGGATTGCAGTTGCTGATATTGACGGCTACAGGCTTGATGCGGTCAAACATCTTGAAGAATCGAGCACGGCAATATTTTGTTCTGCTATAAGGGAGTATGCTCAGAAGATAGGCAAGAGGAATTTCTTTTTATTCGGAGAGAATATAGGTGACGATAGATTTATTGACCAATATATAGGAAGAAATGTAAGGATTCCCGACTCTAAAGAGCGTTTTCCCTCCCTTGATGCAGCTCTGGATTTCCCCTTGTGGGGAATACTTGAGGGAACAATCAAGGGATTTATAAATCCTGCCGAATTAATGAGCAGATACGAAAGATTCAGAGAGTTTTACAGTGATCATGGACAGGCAAGCCAGTATTTTGTGACTTTCGTTGATAACCACGACCAAATAGGCCGCTCTCCCAGAGGAAGATTCCTTCTTAACAATCCTGTCAAGGAACAGGCTGTCCTTTCCATCGGTTATCTTCTGACAAGTTTAGGCATACCCTGTATTTACTACGGCACAGAACAGGGATTCAACGGCGGTGGAGACCATGATAAATATATAAGGGAGTGCATGTTTGGCGGCAAATGGGGGGCTTTTAATTCAAGAGGTTATCATTTTTTTAATCCTGATAATAAGATTTACAGCAAGATTGCAGAGATTGCTTCAATAAGGCAAGTAGAACCAGCCCTTCGTTACGGAAGGCAGTATTTCAGAGAGATTTCTGGCAATGGTATAGATTTTGGGTTTCCGATTGATGGCAGATGCACACTCGCTTTTTCGAGAATACTTGATGATACAGAAATTCTCGTCGCACTTAATCTCGATTCAAATCCGAGGAATGATTCAATAACAGTTGATAAAAACTTAATGCCTGAAGGAGGGAGGCTAAAAAATCTGCTCAATCCGTCGTTGCAATACACAGTTCAGGCGACAAATAACCGCCATTTTGTGAATATAAAACTATCCCCTTATGAAATGGCAATAATGAACCTCCCCGCAGCAAGCTGCGGGGTATCCTAAAATCTCCCCTTCCTTGATGGGAGGGGACAAAGGGGAGGGTGAAAATAGTTTCTTGTCACCCCCACCCTCGCCCTCCCCCATCAAGGGGGGAGGGAAGTATAAGGAAACCCTGTAGCAGGGAATTACGAGTTAAATCTCTGATTAATGAGGGAACACTCGGAAAGAGAAAATACAGCGTAGAAAAAGCCGATTTCACTGACAAAAATAGTTTTACAAGGAGTGTCTGATCAAATCTGATTTATTTCAATCTTTGATTAATCTCATACAATCCTCTATCAATCTTGGGGTTGAATCCTTAACTTCCTTTGATATACCACAACCAAAATCAAAAGCCCTTCCCCCTACCTTACAGATGTACCCCGATGGATTTTTATTATACAAAACCTCAAGTAGTTGCAATATTTGCTGCGGCGTTAGATGGTGTGTCATCGTTAGAGTAAAGGTATTGTCAGATTCAATCTGATGACAGAGCACCTCCCCATGTGATATATCTGTAGAGCAATCTATAAAGATAATCTTCTCATAGACAGACAAAACAGGTAAAACATCTATAGTTAATTGATGGTATTCGTAGGTATCAACATTTAACCCCTTAACAAAATCCTTTATCTGCCTTACCGCAACGATACCAATACCATCATCACCTCTTAGCATATTCCCATATCCTATGACTGCAACCATGTTGTTTCCCATAAAATTAACACAAAAACAGTGAGTGATTTTTATTGCCAATTTTTTACTATTAGTTATTTATGCTAATCCCTACTTAACCTGTCAATAACTTTACCCATACAGTCCACTAAGGTTATAATCAAAGGCATCTGACCTATTGCGTGCGTGGAACAGCTTAGACAGGGATCATAAGCCCTAATCACTGCCTCTACCCTGTTTATCATAGCTTCCGTGATTTCTTGCCCTTTTATGTAGTGTTGAACTACCTGTAAAACGCTCTGGTTTATAGCAAGATTGTTATTACCTGTTGCAACAATCATGTTAGCCCACTGCATCAAACCCTCTTTATTAACTTTATAATGATGAAATAGCGTCCCACGTGGTGCCTCTACACAACCCACTCCTTCATTTTCGTTGACACTTGCATATGCCCTTATATGAGTGTCAAGTATCTCGGGGTCGTTGAGTAGCTGTTCTTCCAGCTCTATAACAGCAAGTATCTCTATGAGCCTGGCATAATGGTTGTAAAATGAACTAAGAACAGGTCCTCTTTCAAGGTCTCTAAATTCAGCCCATTCTCTGTTTGCTAAAGGTGTACTAAAACCATTACATATATTAAGCCTCGATAGTGGTCCCACTCTATACATACCATTTGGATAACCTAATGGTTTGTAATATGGTGATTTTAGATATGAATATTCCTCAACTGCCTCTCCTATAAACTCCTTATATCTTGAAGGCTCAACCATATCTGCAACTATATGCCCTCTTGAATCAATAAAGCGGAGATAACCGTCAGTTATCTCCCAGTTTCCATTAGCATCTACAAGTCCAAGAAACATTGAAGGGAAGTTGCCAAAGGTTCTTATCTCATCCCTGAAATCCTCAATCATTCCTTTAAAAAATCTCAAGGTCTTTTGAGTGATCTCTAAAGCCTCGGGGATTTCTCTTAACATCATATCCCTATGTTCTAGCGATAGGGGTTCATTTACTCCCCCAGGCACGACCCATGCAGGGTGCACCCTCTTTTTGCCAAGCCACTCAACAATATGGCCACCTATCTGCCTGAGCCTAATTCCTGATTTTGCAAGTTCCGGGTATGCGTTTATAATCCCAACAATATTTCTTTCTTTAGGATTGCTGTCAAATCCTAATAGCAAATCAGGTGAAGAGAGGTGAAAGAAACTCAATGCATGAGACTGAATAAACTCCCCACAGTTAAGCAGTCTCCTTATCTTTATAGCTGGACTTGGTATCCTGACTCCTAATATCGCATCACAAGCCTTTGATGCTGCAAGTGAATGACTTACAGGACAAATACCACATATCCGTTCAACAATAGAGGGCATCTCAGTGAAAGGTCGTCCCTCAACAAACTTTTCAAACCCCCTAAATTGTGTAACTGCAAACCGTGCATCTTTGACATCATTATTGTCATCAAGAAAAATTGTCACCTTGCCGTGACCCTCGATCCTTGTGACAGGTTCTATAACTATTTCTTTAGGCATCGCCGCCTCCTTTACTAATTCAAATGCCTTTTTTCTGCTTGCTTTTTTGTTTTCATCTGAACAACTCTACTGTCCGAATCTTGTCCTGCCGGTTAAATCAGGAAGTCTTCCATCTATTAGTTCGCTTATTGCATAATGTATTACAGAAGCAGGTGGAGGACAGCCAGGCAAAAACAAATCAACGGTTACAAACTCATGAATAGGTCTTGCGTGGGGCATGAGATGTGGTATGCCAATATTAGGAGTCTTCTCCTTTGTATCAGCATTATCAACATAAGCCCTCTGCATGAGATCATTTATCTTACAATAATTTCTCATACCCGGTATGTTTGAAGTTACTGCACAATCACCAAAAGAGACCAAAACTTTTGTCTTCTCTCTAATCTCAACTATCTTTTCCTCATCTTTATAATTGCTAACTGCCCCCTCAACTAATATGATATCAACACCATAAGGAAACTTTTTAAAATCTACAAGAGGGCCATAAACAATCTCAACCTTTGAGAATATATCTAGCAAATCTTCATCTATGTCAAGAAGAGACATATGACATCCCGAACAACCATCAAGCCATATCGTTGCAAACTTAATCTTTTGCATTGCCATAACTCCTCTCCCTCATACGTTTAAGATATGGTAAAAATTGCCTTCGCTTTTCCATCTCAGCGACAGACTTTCCTTTTTCGCTCAAAGCCCCTGTTGGACAGACATGAACACACTTACCACATCCTGTGCATGTTTTTGATTCCCCCCAGTTGTTCATCAAATCAGTTATCACCCTTGATGTAATTCCTCTCCCCATAACATCTTTTGTGTGTGCACCTTCAACCTCATGACAAACCCTTATGCATCTTCCACATAGGACACACCTATTGTGGTCAGCAATAAATCTGTCATGTGTAGCATCTACAGGCATTTTTGGATATATATATGGAAACTCAACATGAGTGATACCGACCTTCATAGCAAGCCACTGTAACTCACAGTGTCCGTTAGAAACACATACAGAACAGACATGGTTTCTCTCTGCAAAAAGTAAAGATAATATACCCTTACGATACTCATTTATATTATCAGAATTTGTAATTACCTCCATACCTTCTCTAACTAAGGTTGTGCATGAAGGAACAAGCCTTGGTAGTCCTTTAACCTGAACTATACATAATCTGCAACCACCATATTCACTCAAACCATCAAGATAACATAGTGTTGGAATAAATATATCGTTTTCCCTTGCAACCTGAAGTATAGTCTCATCACTTCTGCCACCAACCTCTTTACCATCAATTATCAGGGTCTGTATCTGCTGAGATATCTTCCTCATTGTTGTCATTTTCGCCCTCCTTCAATGTTGCAGGCTCCTGCAGGACAGATTTTATCATGAATGTGGGTAAGATACTCCTCTCGAAAATAGTGCATAGTGCTTATAACAGGATTTGGCATAGACATCCCAAGCCCGCAAAGACTCGTGTTTTTTATTATCTCACATAGTTTTTCTAATAAGTGTAAATCACTTGTCGTTCCATGCCCCTTTGATATCTTATTTAATAAATAATACATCTGTGCTGAGCCATCTCTGCACGGCACACATTTTCCACAAGATTCTGTCATGCAAAATTCAACAAAAAATTTTGCTACATCAACCATACACGATGTGTCATCCATCACTATCATTCCACCTGAACCCATAATGGATCCCAACTTGACAAGGGACTCATAATCTACTGGCTGGTCAAGAAATTCCTCAGTGATACAACCACCTGACGGTCCGCCAGTTTGGACAGCCTTAAACTTACTATCGGCAGATATTCCTCCACCAATATCAAATACAATCTCTCTTAATGTAGTGCCCATCGCTACCTCAATAAGACCAGTATTTTTTATCCTGCCGGCAAGGGCAAATACCTTCGTACCCCTACTCTTTTCAGTCCCAAAAGATGAATACCACTGACTTCCATTTCTTAAGATTGCAGGAACATTAGCAAAAGTCTCTACATTATTAATCAGAGTAGGACAACCCCATAAACCATATTCTGCTGGATATGGTGGTCTTGTTTGAGGCATTCCTCTATTGCCTTCTATTGATGAAATCAGTGCTGTCTCTTCACCACAAACAAATGCCCCGGCACCAAGTCTTAATTTGATATCAAAATTAAAAGGTGTATTAAAAATACCTCTGCCGAGCACTCCGAGACGTTCTGCCTGTGCGATTGCTTTTCTTAAACGTTTAATTGCAAGGGGGTATTCTGCCCTTACATATATAAATGCCTTATCAGCACCCACTGAATATCCAGCTATTGCCATACCTTCTAATACACGGTGCGGGTCGCTTTCAAGAACGCTCCTATCCATAAAGGCACCAGGATCGCCTTCATCTGCATTACATATTACATATTTCTGCGTGCCAGACGCCTTAATGACAGTAGTCCACTTAAGACCAGTTGGGTATCCACCTCCGCCCCTGCCCCTTAAACCACTCTTGACTATCTGCTCTATTACCATAGATGGAGACATCTCTCTCAAAGCCAAATTCAAAGATTGGTATCCCCCGCTTGCAATATATTCATCAATCCTTTCGGGATCAATCTTTCCGAAGTTTTCTAGCACGATTTTTTGTTGTTTCTTAAAGAAAGACATATCAGAAGGACAAAGTATCCTTTTTACTGGTTCTCCACCAAGTGCATCAATCACATCAATGATATCAGAAACCTTGACATCCTTGTAGATAAATCCTTCTGGCTCTATTGATATAAGAGGACCTGCGGTACATAATCCTAAACAACCCACCCCTTTTGCCTTACACCAATTTTCAATGCCCCTTTTTTCAATCTCTCTTTTGAAGGCATCAAGCAGCTCTTGACTTCCACACGATATGCAACCAGCAGCAACACATACATTTATAGTATGAACAAATTGTGCCTTTTTCTCGTTTTCAACCTTTGCTATCTCTAAAAGTTCTTCGTAGTTCATTTTTCTATCCACCTCCCAAGTGTATCTATGACAGACATCGGGTCCTGTTTACCAACAACTACACCGTCATAAATTATTGCCGGAGCCAAACCACAGGCACCAAGACAACGCGCAGTAAGAAGCGATAACTTGTTGTCTTTGGTAGTTTCACCAGGATGAATATCGTATTGTTTTCCGATTTCATCAATGATATTTTTTGCACCTGTTATGTAACACGCTGTCCCATTACAAACAACACAAGCATGTTCCCCCTGAGGTTTAAGAGTAAAAAAATGATAGAATGTAGCGACACCATAGACTTTACTCAAAGGAACACCTAATTTTTCTGATACAAAAAGCATCAAATCCGTATCAATAAAGCCATAAAACTCCTGAATTGTATGTAAAGTTTCTATCAGGGCATGAGGTTCGTTACCATACATCCTCATAGTCCTTTCAACCATTCTCAATCTTCTATCTTCTTGCTCCTGAGTGTCTTTACCCTGTCGTTCATTCATAACTATCTCTCCTTATTTAAAATAAATTTTTGAATTCCTCCTTATCCTTTACAGACAAATGCTTTTTGATAATATACTATAGTCTTATTTCGACAAGAAGCCTCTTTGAAATAAGAATTAGATTGGGTGAACCTCCCTGTAGCAAGCTGCGGGGAATTACGAGTTAAGAATCTAAGCCATTTTCATTTCTTAAAGATATTTTTGATTGCAGTGGCAGCTAAAACCGCACCACTTAATCCAGCAGCAAGCCGTATTATAATACTGCTAACGATGATAGTCTTTTTTACTAAAGACATCCTGTCTCCACAATGCTCATTTTGCCTCCGCCCAGTTTCTGCTTGTCCGTATATCAACTATAAGAGGCACCGAAAGCTGAAGGGCTGATTCCATTTTATCCTTAATGATTTTTTTTATATCTTCTGTCTCTTCTTCGGGGCATTCAAATAGTAGCTCATCATGTATCTGAAGTATCATTTTTGTCTTGACTCGTTTATGTTTAAACTCATTAGATATGGCAATCATTGCTACTTTAATAAGATCCGCGGCAGTTCCCTGAATCAGCGTATTAATTGCCATCCTTTCAGCCTGCTGCCTGATGTTTGTATTATCATGATTGATCTCAGTAATTGCCCTTTTCCTACCCAATAGTGTTGTAACATAACCATTTTTTCTTGCCTCTTGCAAGGTATAATCAATAAATTCTCTTACACCCGGATGCCTCTTGAAGTAACTTTCTATCAATAGACCTGCCTCTTTAGGGGTTATACCGAGTGACTCAGAAAGTCCAAAAGGACTTATGCCATAAATTATCCCAAAATTAATCGTTTTTGCTATCCTTCTTAGCTCAGGTGTAATAGCATCCGAAGATACAGCGAAAATCTCTCCTGCTGTTCTTGAGTGAATATCAACTCCCCTTATGAAGGCGTCAACCAATCCTTTGTCTTTGCTCATATGCGCCAATATCCTCAGTTCTATCTGCGAATAGTCAGCGGATATGAGAACCGAATCTTTTTCTGCAATAAATACCCGCCTTATTTTTGTTCCCCAATCACCCCTTATAGGAATATTCTGCAGGTTAGGCTCACTGCTGCTGAGTCTTCCAGTTGCTGTTACTGTCTGATTAAATGATGTATGAATTCTGCCGGTTTTATTATTTACGAGATTGGGGAATGTATCAAGGTAGGTAGTTTTGAGTTTGTAAAGTGTTCTGTAATTTAATATTTCACCGGGCAGTTCATGAGTGCTGGCAAGCTGTTCAAGCACCTCAACATTTGTAGAATATCCTGTTTTAGTTTTTTTTCCGGTTTTGAGACCTAACTTCTCAAAAAGAATCTTGCTTAATTGCTGAGATGAGTTGATATTGAATTGTTGTCCTGCAATGTTATAAATCCTTAACTGGAGGGATTCTAGCTCCCTTTCAAGCTCCTTTGAAAGGTCCCTGATTAGCTCAATATCAATCTTTATTCCAACCCGCTGCATATCTGTCAAGACATAAATTAAGGGCATTTCCATCTCAAAATAGAGCTTATCGAGTCCCTCGCTTTTAAGTTTCTGAAATAGCATGTCTTTAAGCTCAAAGGCTAATTCAGCATCTTCAGCGGCATATTGCGCCGCCTCATCGAGAGGCACTTCACCAAAAGACTTAAGTTTGCCCAATACCTCCTTAAAAGGCTTTTTTTTGTGATTTAGGTATTCAATGCTGACATCTTCAAGGCTGTGCGTTTGTTTGTTTGGGTTAAGAAGATAGGAAGCAACC
The DNA here is from genome assembly GCA_037445375.1 of Nitrospirota bacterium. Taxonomy (GTDB): domain Bacteria; phylum Nitrospirota; class Thermodesulfovibrionia; order Thermodesulfovibrionales; family Dissulfurispiraceae; genus DYHD01. The sequence continues at coordinate 19,314 of JBBIKS010000007.1, forward strand.
ATAGTATCATACAGCACTCCATCAACATTAACACCTTCTTGTTTGAGCATAAGTATATCAAACTTAAGATTATGACCTATCTTGGCAATTGCCTTGTTTTCAAGCACATCTTTAAGGACAATCAGGGCATCTGGAATGTTTTGTGTCTCTAAATGTCTGATGGGCACATAGCAGGCTATTTTTTTTTGCCTGCATAATGAAATTCCGACTATAGAATCAGAGATTGGGTCTTTGCCGGTTGATTCTATATCTATTGCTAAAAAATCAAGGATGGCGGATTCCTGTTCAGGGCTTTTTGCGCCTTCATTATCATTTGCGGTCATTTCAGTGCTTAATTCAAAAAGGGATTGCTGTTTCATTAATCCCCCCTGAGGAATTTTATCAATTCCTTTTTGTCGGTGATTGAATAATACTTGCCTCTTGGGGTATGACCTGCTGAAGGAATTAATTTAATAAGGCTGTTGAATTGGAACTCCGCAAAAAGCCTGAAAAGCTCCTTCCAGTCAGCCTCTCTCAGAGCCATGTTTTCAATATCAAAATCCAAAGGCACATCATAGTTGATAGTAGAAAGTGTCCTGCTTAATTTTATGATTTCTATATTGTCCTCAATCAATTTTCTTAATCGTTCATTCTTTATAAGAGAAGGATTATCAATCAGGGCATTGAGGCTTCCTGCTTCATTTAAGATTTCTTTGGCTGTCTTCCATCCGATTCCCTTGACCCCCGGAATATTGTCAACGACATCGCCAGCCAGAGCCATAATATCTGGAATATCGCAGGGAGGAAGACCAAACCTTTTTATTACCTCACCTTCATCTATCAATAATTCCTTCATAGGGTCATAAATCAGAATATTATCACTGACAACCTGCATCATATCCTTATCGCCACTCAAAATGAACACCTTCACATTCTCTGATGCGGCTTTTTTAGCAATAGTACATATAATATCGTCAGCCTCAAAGCCTGACATTTCAAATGTAGTTATCTTGAAAGCATTGATTATCTCTTTTATATGGGGAATCTGGATTGCTAAATCATCAGGCATCTTAGGTCTTTGGGCTTTGTAATCCTCATATATAATATGCCTTTCAGTCGGGGCTGGAGTATCAAAAGCGATAGCGATGGCGTCGGGTTTCTTCTCCCTTATTATCTTAAAGAGCATATTTGTAAATATATAGATGGCATTAGTGGGCATTCCTCTTGTGCTGCTTAGCCCTTTAGTGGCATGATACGCCCTATAAAAATATGAGTTGCCGTCTATTAAATAAAGATTTGCCATATTTCCGTTTTAACTTGTAATTCCCTGTAGTCTTTCTATAGGGTTTCCTTATACTTCCCCTCCCCAGTTGAAGGGGGAGGGGAAATTTTATGATACCCCGTAGCTTGCTGTGGGGAGTTTTATTAGATTGTAATGGGTAAGACAGTTTAATTTTAACATTTATTAATAGGAAATTTGGCATTGTTAACCGAAAATGGAGATAGAAATTAGAGCACCTCATGTTTAGCCAATACAAGCATCTTTAAAAGCTATTTATGATGTTATCAGGTAAAAGTGAATCTCCCCTCCCTTCATGGGAGGGGATTAAGGGGAGGGTGAAAAATAGTTTCTTGTCACCCCCACCCTTGCCCTCTCCCATCAAGGGGGAGGGCAAGTATAAGGAAACCCTATAGAAAGACTACAGGGCATTACGAGTTAAAGCATCTTATCCCTAAAAAAGGCGATTCACCGCAGAGAACACCGGTAAAGCATTGTAAATAAATGAAAAACTTGGTTTCTCTGTGCAATCATTAAGTGAGTGGGATATATTATTTTAATAAACAAATTTAATATACTTGAAAACACAGGGAAATACTTGAAATTACCATGTTTTTTTATTTAAAAATTTTTCGCTGTGCGCTCTGTGGTTTTAAAATCGCTCAATTTAGGCATTAATTTAACGTCCAGCACTTATTTATCAACTGTACAACTTGAACGAACTTGGGTTATAATAGAGGAATGAAAAGATACGTTTTAGCGATTTCAGGTGCTAGCAGTTCAATCCTTGGCATAAGACTTCTTGAGGAACTAATCAAGACCTTTGAGGTTCACCTTATAATATCCTCCACCGCTTTAGAGATAATGCACAGCGAAACAGGCATTAACCTAAATAATAATGCCCAAGATAGTATAAGGCAAAAATTAAATACTGAGAGGCTCTTTTTTTATAATGACAACCATATGTGGTCTCCTGTTGCAAGCGGCTCTTTTAAGACAGAAGGGATGTTTGTTGTTCCTTGCTCGATGAAAACCCTCTCGGCCATTGCAAGCGGCTATGCAAGCAATCTAATCGAGAGGGCTGCCGATGTAACAATAAAGGAGAGAAGACCCCTGCTTCTATGCCCTCGTGAAATGCCATTTAGTCCAATACACCTTGAAAACATGCTTAAACTCGCAAGGCTCGGTGTATGCATAGCCCCACCAGTGCCTGCCTTTTATCATAAGCCTAAGGATATTGATGAAACTATAGACTTTATGGTCGGGAAGATTCTGGATTGCATGAAGATAGACAATAACCTTTTCAAGAGATGGGGGGAAGACGATTGATTGCCGTTATCCTTTTAAACATGGGCGGACCTGATTCATTGCAGTCAGTCAAGCCTTTTTTACAAAATCTATTTTCTGACAGAGATATAATCAAGCTCGGACCCTCTTTTTTACAGAAGCCCCTTGCTTCCTTAATAATAAAAATGAAGCTCAAAAAATCCCTCGCTGCATATGAGTTGATTGGGGGAAAATCGCCGCTTTCCGATATTACAAATCAGCAGGCAAGAGCGCTTGAAGATGCCTTAAATGAGCAATCCAAAGACTCTATTTCTAATGTTGATACCTTTAAGGTCTATGTGGCAATGAGATACTGGCATCCATTTACTATGGAAATTGTTAATAAAATACGTCGAGATGGCATAAACGAGATAATAGTCGTTTCACTATATCCCCAATATTCTAGGGCTACCTCTGGTTCTTCCATAAAAAACCTCATTGAGACATTTGCCAATATTTCAGGACAAGAGATAGAAGTCCCTAAAAAATATAAAAAATCATTCAGTATTGATTATTCGTCATTTAAGGTTCATTTTGTCACATCGTGGCATGACCATCCACATTATATTGATTCAGTTGTTGATAAGATAAAAAAAGGTTTTGAATTATTTCGGGCAGGGCTAAGAGTTAAAAATCCACAATTAGAAGTGCCTGTGCTTTTCAGCGCCCACAGCCTGCCGCAGAAATTCATTGAGCAGGGCGATCCATACGCTGGTGAGACAAAAGCTACAATAAATGAAATCCTCAAGCGGATTAATATAAATTGGCATCTTTCATATCAGTCCAAGTCGGGACCTGTGAAATGGCTTGAACCCTCAACAGAGGATAAAATCAGGGAGCTTGCCAAAAAAGATGTGAAGAATCTGCTCGTCGTTCCTATAAGCTTCGTATCTGACCACATAGAGACACTCTATGAAATAGATATGCTTTACAAAGATATGGCAGGGAGGCTTGGGATGAATCTTCAAAGAACAGAATCCCTTAACACATCCCCGAAATTCATAGAGGCTCTTAAAGATATTGTTATCGAGAATATCAGAAGCCTTAAAACATAGGGGTTATAATGAGAATAACTATAATAGGCGCTGGTATATCAGGGCTTTCACTTGGATACTCAATTCTGCAGAAGCGGCAGGATATTGAACTTAGGATATTTGAAGCGGAAGTCCGTCCGGGCGGAAAGATCTGGACTGAAAAAACAGGCAGTTATCTTTGCGAGGCAAGCGTCAACGGTTTCCTCAATAATAAGCCTGAAACATTAGAGTTAGCCGATAGATTATCTCTCAATACCTTAAGAAGCAGCGATAATGCAAGAAAAAGATATATACTCTCAAAAAATATGCTGCAATTGATACCTGACAACCCTAAGGCATTCTTTACATCAGATTTTTTAAGCATCACCGGTAGAATGAGGGTCTTGGGCGAGTATTTCATGCCAAAGGGAAAAGAAGATGATGAATCACTTGAGTCATTTGCGTTAAGGAGGGTTGGAAGGGAATTCTATGAAAAGCTGCTTGACCCAATGGCATCAGGCATTTATGCTGGAGATCCTTCAAAGATGAGTATCAGAAGTTGCTTTGGGAAGGTCTTTGATATAGAAAAAAAATACGGCAGTCTGATAAAAGGCTTTATCGCTATGGGCAAACAGGCAAAAAAATCGGGCAAGAAAGTAGCTGCAGGTCCCTTAGGGGTGCTTCACTCTTTTTCAGACGGTATGTATAGCTTAATTGAGTCTCTGAAAAGCCAGTTGGGAGACAAGATTATTTCAGGCAAAGGCGTAGTGGCAGTTCAAAAAAAATCCGATACCTACGAGATTTGCTTTAATGACAACACAACCTATGAGACTAATGTTCTAATATTTGCGACACCTGCATATAACACATCAGAAGCAATCCGCGATATGGACGCGATTATATCGGAGATATTGAAAACCATACCCTACCCTCCTGTGGCAGTTGTTGCGTTAGGGTTGGAGAAGAATAAGATTAAAGCAAATACAGATGTCTTTGGTTTCCTCATTCCGGCTAAGGAAAAACGCAAGATATTGGGCACATTATTTGATTCAAGCATCTTTCCAAGCAGGGCGCCTCATGGAAAAATCCTTTTGCGCACATTTGTCGGGGGCGCAAGGTCTCCTGAGTTAGCCCAATTAGACGATGAAGATCTAATAAATACAGTTATGTCTGAGTTGAAAGAAATCCTTAAGATAAGCGCAGAACCCGATTTTATAAAGATATTCAGATGGCATAAGGCAATCCCGCAATACCTTGTAGGGCATAAGGAAAAACTAAAAATGTTAGACAATGAACTAATGATGCATAAGGGTTTATATCTTACAGGCAACGCTTACCGGGGTGTATCTGTTAATGATTGCATAGCCAACAGCTTCGAGCTTGCGGGAAAAATAGCCTCTGATGTTGGTCTTTAACTCAAGTTTGGCATGACAATAAAATATCTGACATTATAGACGGCTCTTTGTGTGCAATTCACAGGCAGGCAAGTTCTAATCGTTTACACATAACAATGATTTATGATACGATATAGAGCCTATCTTTGTTTATTAAGCCGGAGTGGCGGAATTGGTAGACGCAAGGGACTTAAAATCCCTCGCAGCTTGCTGTGTGCGAGTTCGAGTCTCGCCTCCGGCATTTTTAATGTTGCCAGAAAAAAGACTCCCTGATGCTCATTCTTCAGGGAGCAATCCATGATGCCTCATCTTGGTTCTTAATTGTTTGCGCGAAATGCCAAGAATCATTGCCGACTTGGTCTGATTCCATGATGTCTTCTCAAGAGCCCGTATGAGCAGTCTCTTTTCCGTCTCGATGAGATTCAGCTCATGACCGCTTTTTTGAGATTCTGAAAAATACAGTTCACGGATTGATTTGGGAAGATATTTAATCGTAATAGTACCTCTTGGACACAATACAACTGCTCTTTCAATAACATTTTCGAGTTCTCTAACATTGCCATGCCAATTATAATCCATAAATACCGACAATACCGCATTATCTATTGCCGATATTGACTTATTGTTTTTCTGGTTGAATTTATTGAGAAAATGGGCAGATAAAAACTGAATATCCTCTTTTCTTTCCCTCAGTGGCGGGATATTAATCTTTACGACATTCAGTCTATAAAAGAGGTCCTCTCTGAAACCGCCTTTCCTTACTTCTTCTTCTAAGTTGCGGTTAGTCGCTGCAATTATCCTAACATCAACTTTTATTCTAGTGTTTCCGCCTACTCTCAGGAATTCCCTTTCCTGCAAAAACCTGAGTAACTTTTTTTGGATGCCAAATGGGAGTTCTCCTATCTCATCAAGAAAAACAGTTCCGCCATTTGCAATCTCAATTCGACCCTTTTTTCTTTCATAAGCGCCCGTGAAAGCTCCTTTTTCAACACCAAAAAGTTCGCTCTCAAGCAGTTGCTCCGATAAAGCGGTGCAGTCTATCGGAACAAATTGTTCGTTTGACCTGAGAGATTCCAAATGAATCGCCCTTGCAAACAACTCTTTTCCTGTTCCGCTTTCACCTGTTATAAGAATATTAGAATCGCTTTTTGCCACAGTATCTATAAGGGTATAAAGGTCTTGCATAACAAGGCTTTTACCTATAATATTCTTATAGCTGAACCTTTCCTTAAGTTGTGATTTCAGAGAGATATTCTCGACTACTAATCTGTGTTTAGTGATTGCCTCCCTCATTACAGTAATCAATTCGTCAGGGTTGACCGGTTTAATAAGGTAATTGAAAGCCCCTTTTCTCATTGCTTCGACAGCTTTTTCGATTGTTCCATAGGCGGTAAGCATAACTATTGGCATTTCGTATCCCTTATCTTTTATTTCATCAACAAACTCGATGCCATTCATTCCGGGTAGTCTATAATCAGATATCACTACATCAAAGACATTTTTTGTTATTTTATCCAGAGCTTCCTCAGCGATTCTGGCGGAATGGACATCGTAACCCTCTTTTTTTAGGATTGCTGAAATTACTTTTATAGTGTTCGGCTCATCATCAACAATCAAAATAGTGCCTTTATTTTGCATTGTATCGCTCTTATGAGTCGCGAGGAAAGGTTATCGTAAATTCCGTTCCTTTGCCAATCTCGCTTTTTATCGAAATAATACCTTTATGGTCTTTTATTATTCTATCAACGCAGGCAAGTCCCAGACCAGAACCGCGAGTTTTTGTTGTATAAAAAGGCTTGAAAATATCGGAAATTATTGTCTCACTGATGCCGCTGCCAGTGTCTTTTATTAAAATATTTATCCTGCCATTGAGAATATAACTAAGAATCTCTATTGTATCGCCTTCCTCAGTTGCATCCAAAGAATTAACTAAGATATTCAAAAGCGCCTGTTTTATTTGCTGGGCATCCATGATAAATGGAGGGATCTTATCATCAAGTCTCGCTATAACCTCCTTATTTGAATCTGTAGCCTCCTGCCTTATAAGATTAACTGTTTCCATTATGATCTTGTTTAAATCTGAAATATCGAGCTTAAGCGGCGCAGGTTTAGCAAACATGAGATAGGAGCTGACAATATCATTCAACCTGTTTGTCTCTTCCTCTATAATTGATAAAAATTCTCTTAAAACATCGCCTTTAAAGTTATCCTTCAGATATGAAGCAGCTCCTCTTATCGCATTCAAGGGGTTTTTTATTTCATGTGCCACCGTCATGGACATCTCACCTATAGCAGATAGTTTTTCGAGATGTGCTTTTTCTATATTTATCTCCTCAAGCTCCCTAATGCTGTTTCTAAGTTTTATAACCATATCATTAAAAGCATCAACGAGCTCTCCTATTTCATCACCGCATGACTCCCGATATACAATGCATTTCCTGCAATCGCTTATTTTTTCAACAACATCCTGCTGAATCTTGCCATAACACCTCGTTCCTGTTATGCTCCAACACCTTTTATTTCCGTAAGCCGGACATTCCTTTTCATTGCATCTCATGACTTCCCAGCAGTTCAGCAAATTGTCGCCTGTGTCATCAACAGCAAGATCCCCTGTTTGAACTCGCTGCATCTTGTCCTTAAGCTTTTTCATGGGGGTAGTCAAGACCCTTGCAAGCCCAAATGAACCGAGAATACCTAAAAGCATCATAAGGCCGGAGATAATAATTATGTGGTTTTTAAGCCCTCTTAAATTCTGACTAATGAATTTTTCCATTCGCTCTTTGGAAAAACCTATTATTGCCGTACCAATAGTTTCATGCCCTATCTTAACAGGAACGGCTATTTCTTCGACAGATATCTCATAAATGTTTTGAAAAAGACCTTGCTGTTGAATAAATGAGAGGTAAGTCTTATTCCCCTCGAGCATTGGCAAGGTCTGACCAAGCAGTCTTCTATTTGTATGTGATACAATGCGTCTTTCTTTATTTATGATCATAGCATATATACATTCAGTAGTTTCAGAGATTATATTTATATGTTCATCGAGTCTTAAAGGGTCAAAAAACATAAGAGGATCTACTATATCCTTTGCGAAATTATTAATTATGAGCCTTTGATTGCTCTCCATCTCTGCCTTTAATGTCTTTCTTTGATGTTCTATTATAAGGGTGCTCAGGATAATCATGATCAGAAAAATCAGCAGAATAACCGAAACGGAAAACTTCTGCACTATGCTAAGCCCTCTGAAGACAGCCCTGATATTAAAGACCGTTTTAATATTTTTTAAGGACTTCCAGTTCGGCTTCATTAGCTCGTTTGAATCCTTTTATTCTTGCAGAAGATAAAATATCATTGTCATTAATTTCTAAAAGGAGGTTTTTTACTTCCTTAACCAATGCAGGTTTGTCTTTGCGGCATGATGCAATTGGCCAGTTGGGAAGCGAAGCAGTTCTTGCAAGAATCCTGATTTTGCTCATATCAATCTCTTCTTTAAGCACATTCAAAGCAGCTTCCCTGACAAAACCGGCGTCCGCATCACCATTATAAACCCCGAGTATGACTTTTTCCTGCCGCTTTGCATCAATCAGTCTCAACTCTTTTTCTGCATTTATTCCCTTTTTGGCAAGGAATATCTTCTGAGATAAAAAACCGCCTGCAGATTTAGGGGATACAATCATTACTCTTTTATCTCGCAGATCTTCAATATTGCCGATACTGCTGTCGGATCTTGTGATGATGACCCCCCAGAATTCTTCACCTTCACCTGTTTCGCCATCACTGATATCAATAGTGCTTGCAATAGCCGTTATATCGTAATCTTTATCTATCATGGCAAAAATATAAGGGTTTTGGTAGGAAAAGTCTATATTTCCGCTCTTTACGACTCGCATAAATTCCTCAAAATCCTTTGGTATCACAAGCTTGAACTCATATCCTGTTTTATGAGAAAGATAACGCATAAGCCCTTCATATCTTTGATAAATGGTTGTCGCAGGATAAAGCGGGAGGATAGCGAACTTAATTGTTTTCTGTCCATATTCAATATAGTTTTTCCCTGTAAGGTTCTTAATCATTATCCTGACTATATCGAAGTCAATATCTTGAGCTGGGACAAAGCCTTTGATATTTTTATCAATTGAAGTAAGCACATGGCTATCTTTTAATGAAAGAAGACTACGCATTATAGAGTCAATTTTGTCTTTGGGCAATATATCCGAAGCAGAAAGGAGAAATTGGGGTATTTCATCTGATTTTTTTATTATCTTTATACCATCTGAGAGATATCTTTTAGCAACTGATTCGCTTATGCCTCCTACATCATGGTTGCCAATCAATACTGAAAGAGCCACGCGGTCCTCTTGTTTAAGATAATCTATGGCAGAAAAATCCTTCTTTGTTATTCCTATATCATTGAGCATTGCAAGCGGGATGAGATAACTGAAGGATGATTGTCTATTTCCAAGCGCAAGCCTTTTCCCTCTTACATCAATTAATCTCTCAATTTTATTAGAATCTTTGGTAATTAAAACACTCCTTGATGAGCCTAATTCATTAGGTTCAGCCTTAACAAGAGGGATTATCTTGTTCGTATATCTTGCTCTTATCTCGCAATAGGCTGCCGGGTCAATATAAGCAAGGTGAGCTTCTCTTTTACCTATTTCCTCTATGGCAGTCTCATAATCCTTCGCTATTTTTATGACTATAGGTGCATTCAATTCCTTTTCGAGATAATATTTGAGCGGCAGAAATTTCTCATACATCAGGCTTGGGCTTTCAATAGGAAGAATGGAAAGTATCAACGGTTCGGCATCAGATGCAAAGTGCCTTACTGTTGGCGGATCTACGGCAGGCGTGGGATCAGTTGTCCCGCCTTGGCAGGAAAAACAAATGGTTATAATCAGAAAAATAAGAGCGAAGTTTTTTATCATCTTTCAGCAATTACTTCAACTGCCTAAAAAAATTCTTTCATAGCAGCCGCCGTCTGTGAAACATCAAAAGCCTGTCTCACAAGGGGCTTTTCCCTGATAACGGGCATCCTTTCTTCAAAGGTTTGACGGTGATTGCGATAGATAATCCCGATGGGAATACGGTCTCCCCACTCAGAGGCTTTTTTAAATGCCTCTAATCTATCTTCAGGGTTATATTCAGGTTCGATATGATAGACCCTCTTTTTATACCACTCATATGTATTTACCTTATTGAATGATACACACGGCTGAAGTATATCAATCAATGAAAATCCTTTATGTTTCAGAGCCTCTTTTATCAGTTCTTTAAGGTGGATAAGATCACCTGAAAAACCCCTTGCCGCGAAACTGCAATCCATGGCAACAGCAAAAGATAAGGGATTAAACTGTTCAGAAATCACCCCAAATGGTTGTGTTTTAGTTGTAATGCCTTCTGTTGAGGTTGGAGATGCCTGTCCCTTTGTAAGACCGTATATCTGATTGTTATGAACGAAAAGTTTGACATTAATATTCCTTCTCATAGCATGGATAAGATGATTGCCGCCCTCTCCGTAGCAGTCTCCGTCACCAGCAACTGCTATGACGGGCATATCGTTATTGACAAGTCTTATACCTGTCGCAACAGGCAATGTCCTGCCATGCAACCCATTGAAGGTATTGCATCGCAGATAGTGGGGAAATTTTCCAGCCTGCCCTATACCAGAGACAATGATGAACTGATAAGGCTCTAATCCGAGCTCAACCATAGCCTCTTTAAAAGCCCTTAAAATGCTGAAATTCCCACACCCTGGACACCATGTAGGGGTTTTCCCCTTGTAATCTTCTATAGTAGCCATACATTCTCCTGAAAAAATTAAATTATTAAGGCAAGACAACTCATCTTTATATTATACCTAAATTGAGCGGTTCTTAAGTCTGTCATTGTGAACTTGGTTTGAGATCAGTCTATAACTGTTGTTCAGAAAGTTTCCTTGTCCCCCATTAACAATAAAATGCATTTGCTTCTTTCTCATTTAAAGTGGGCAAATTAAATCCTTGATAAGGAGAGTGGGGTGCTTTCGGGATCAGGTTTGCAACCCGCTCCATAATTTTACTGAATGAAGATGACTTTAATAGAAGCACCTTATTCTATATTACGAAATAAGGGTTCAATTTACAAAATTGAACACACAATTTATAATAAACCCTAAAAAAGCATAATAAGTAATATTCAGACCATTTTTGCTTCTTATTTAAGGGCAAGGGTCATATAAAGATGGAGGTTAAAGTGAGTGAAAAAAGAGACATTTGTGTTGTCTGCGCATATCGTGAAAACTGTCAAAAAAAATTCTCTTTGAAAACAGGGCAAAAGTGTATTGAGTTTGCCAGAGATCTGCTTATTAAAGATACAGAACAGCAGGAAGAAAATAAGACGGAAAACAAATAGAGTTATTCCATAATCTTTTTTATGAGAATGTAATCATGTATAATAGGACACATTTTTTTAATAAGGAGGTTATTATGAATCGGCATTCGTCTTATCTAAGAAGGGGCATAATTTGTTTGCTTGGGGTTCTATTTTTGTCTTTTGCTTTAATCAGCAGTGTGTCTGCTACTGAAGGAGGCGGAGGGGCATATCCGAATGGTGCAGAGGATTTTATGTCTGGTGCTGTGCCGCCGCCGGGAACATACTTTTTGAATTATCTCACCTACTACACTGCGGATAAGTTTAAGGATGGCAGCGGCAAAAGCGTTGTGCCGGATTTCGATTTAAAGGTTGCTGCAAATGTTTTCAGGTTTTTGCATGTTACAAAGACTCAAATTTTAGGCGGCTATTGGGGAATGCATGTTTTTGTGCCTGTTGTCAATGTGGATGTATCTCTTCCTATTGGCAGTCAGAGCAGAACAGGTATCGGGGATATAATTATTGATCCTTTTATTTTATCATGGCATTCAAAAAACTGGCATTTTGCCACGGGTATTGATATTTACATTCCTACCGGGCAATATGATAAGAACAGGCTTGCTAACGTGGGTAGAAATTACTGGACATTTGAACCGATAATTGCCTTCACTTACATAAGTGACAGCGGGTTTGATGTATCAAGCAAGTTCATGTATGATTTTAACACTGAAAACAAAGATACCAATTATACATCAGGGCAGGAATTCCATTTTGACTATACAGTGGGAAAGAAGTTTGATAATTGGAATCTGGGGCTAGGCGGCTATTATTATAAGCAGGTATCAAGCGATAAGGTAAATGGACAGAAAGCTGCGCCAGATGGTAATAAGGGACAGGCTTTTGCAGTAGGGCCTCAGATTAAATATGACCATAAAAACATGAGCTTCATTCTTAAATACCAAAAGGAGATGGAAGTCAAAAACAGACCCGAAGGAGATAAGTTCTGGTTTAAATTCGTTTATGCTTTTTAGTTAGTGTCTGTTTATAAATGCTTCCCATAAGCTATTGGGGGGTTGAATTTGAATCGATATTAATTAGAAAATCTCCCCTACCCCCTCTTTGGAAAAGAGTGGTAGCGCCCCTGCAAACCTCTCAATAGGGGAATCCCCCCTGTAGCAAAGGAGGCAAGGAGGGAATTTATAAAATAGTGTCGCCATTACTAATGAAAAATTAGTCGGGTATTATAGTAAAAAAACGATTTTATAAACAGACTCTATTTCGAGTCTGTTTATAAAATTAATAAGCTGCGATTTTCCGTCATTACCGAGTGTCCGGAATCTTTTTATTCCCGATTTATCATAGTGTGCGAGGTTTTATTTATACCTGCTAAATGATAATCAAGTTGCATTTTTGGGTTAATCATCGCTTTAGGGGTTTTTATGCCATTTTGATTATAAGTAGTTATATTTCGTATAATAATATCAAATGATTTAAAGAGGAGGCAGATGAATGAAGAAAATTCTAATTATTTTATCAATGGTTACATTCTTAGTTATGTTGGCAGGTGAATCATTTGCACGGGCAGGCAAAGGTTCTTCTTCCGGTTTTAGAAGTTACAAACAGCAGTCTCAACCTGCGACCCCAACACAGCCCGCACAACAAAATATTAATAAATCCCCAACACAAGCCCAACCTATGCAGAAACCTTCTTTTTTTCAGAGCGGAATTTTTAGGATGCTCGTTGGTGGATTAATTATAGGCGCACTTTTGTCATTTCTAATGGGTCAGGGATTTGAGTTTGGTATGCCAGGACTGCTCGAAATCCTTATCATTGGCGGCATCATATTTTTAGTTGTAAGAATGATAACGAAATCAAGGCAGAAGGAAAAACTTCAATATGCAACTGGAGGCTCATATTCTACTACTGCCGCAAGCAACTATAATCAAACAGAGAATCTCTCTAATACCTCAACGGGGGTTTCGACTGTATCCATAAATGAGAAACTGCTTAAAGATATCGCCATCAGCACCTTCAAGCTCTTACAGGATGCTTGGACTAAGAACGATCTCTCTATTGTTAGGAATCTTTTGACCGAGAGGATGTATAATTATCTTGACGGTCAACTTCAAGAGCTAAAATCACAAGGCTCAAAAAACATCGTAGAGATTGTGTATTTCCAGAATGTCAATATAGTTGATGTCGAGGGCGAGGATGATAATAAAGTAGTGATAGTCGAGATTGATGCCATGCTCAGAGATTATACAGTTGACCGCAATAACAACATAATTGAAGGCTCCAAAGATACCCCCGTAGAAATCAAGGAATACTGGGCATTTGTAGGTAAGGCTTTGGAGTGGAAGCTCGATGATATAAAACAAGTCTGATTTAAAAAGACAGTTTAGACAATTTCAGATGGGGCAAGGTTTTTTTAACTTTGCCCCATTTTTTATTTGCTCAAAGGTCTATGATAATCTATACTACTATATGCCTTTGTTTGGAGAAATTTTCCTTAGTGAATTAATCAGAAAACCTGTCTATGACCCAAAAGGAGAGGTAATAGGCAAGGTTAGGGATATAATTGTCGTTAAAGGCGACCCCCTCCCTAAATTATCCGCTGTAGTAGTGGAAAAACAAAAAAAGCTTGTTCAGATCAGATGGGAAGATATCAATCTTTTTAATAAAAAAGTAGTCTCAACAAGCATTCATTCTGAAGCAATTGAGCCTTATCAGCCTAACGATGAAGATCTTCTGGCTTTCAGAGATATACTTGACAAACAGATAGTCGATGTTAATGGCGTCAAAGTAGTTAAGGTAAATGACATAAAGCTCGAAGGATATTATGGTGAGGCAATTTTGATAGCTGTGGATATTGGCAAAAGATGGAAATTCAGAAGGTTTGGATCAGGAAAGTTAGCAAAGACTTTAGAGTCTAAATTCCCTCCACATCTAATTAGCTGGGATTATATTCAACCACTTAAGCCAAAGCTGGATTCTATTGCCCTCACTGTCCCCAGTCAAATGGTTTCTGAATTACATCCTGCAGATATTGCAGATATAATCAGCCGGGTCTCAATGGATGAGGGGACGCATCTTATAAAAGAACTTGATATAGAAACTGCTGCGGAGGCATTATCTGAATTAGAGCCTGAAAGGCAAGCTGAAATTATAAGTTCGATTGATGCTGAAAAGGCAGCCGATATAATCGAAGAAATGACCCCCGATGATGCTGCCGATGTGCTTGGTGATTTGCCTGCTGAAAAGGCTAAGGAGATTCTTGAGCATATAGAGAAAGAAGAAGCTGAGGATATTCAGGAACTCCTCGTGCATGAGAAAGATACCGCAGGCGGTGTGATGACCAATGAATTTATTGCTTATAATCCAGAAATCACTATTCAAAAAGCTATCGAACAATTTAAAAAGGATGCCGAAGACATTGAGACGGTTTATTATATTTATATTATTGACGAAAATGAGAAGCTTCTCGGTGTTACATCACTAAGGGAACTCTTGCTGGCAGACCCTTTTTGTCATCTTTCTGATATCATGGAAAAAAAACTTATAACTGCTTCGCAGGATGAAGATGTCAAGGTTGTAGCTGAAATACTATCTAAATATAACCTTGTCGCCCTCCCAGTTATAGACAATGACGGTTGTCTTTTAGGGATAGTTACTGTGGATGATATACTGGATATATTGGAAGAAGAGGCTACCGAGGATATTTACAAGGTTGCTGGCACATCAGAGATCAAATACGGTAAAATTGAAGACGCCAGTCCGTTGGATGTCGTAAAAAGCCGCATTCCGTGGCTTTTGTTGTGTCTTTTAGGTGGGCTTGTGTCTTCCCTTGTGATCGGACAGTTTGAGGCAACCATTGCGAGCGTGGTTGTTTTGGCGGCATTTATACCGGTAATTATGGGCATGGCTGGCAATGCAGGATTGCAAGTTTCAACAACAATGGTAAGAAATATTGCCCTTAATTCAATACATAATTTCTGGAAGTATGCTGGAATAGAAATACTTTCAGGTTTGATAATGGCTTTTACGACTGGTGTCGTTATTGCGATAGCTGCTTATTTACTCGAAGGAATGCCGATGCTTGGGGTAGTAGTAGGGATATCTATGTTTTTATCAATAACCAGTTCTACATTCCTTGCGATATTAACACCTACAATAGCTCATAAAATAGGGATTGACCCTGCCGTTACAGCGGGTCCTTTTGTTACTGTATTTAATGACATATTAGGTCTTACGATTTATTTTACTGTCGCAACAATATTCATGAGATTTTTAATTTAGGGGTGGTAATGGTTAAAGCAATAGAATTGAAAGACGACAAGGTTATAATTCTTGACCAAAGCAGGCTCCCACTTGAGGTCAGATTTATTGAATGCACAGATTATTACATGGTTGCAAAATGCATCAAGAAGCTGTGCATAAGGGGAGCGCCTGCAATAGGTATAGCATCTGCTATGGCAATAGCTATAGGAGCGCAGAATATTAAAGCCAAAAATTTTAATGACTTCATGGAGAAAATTGAGCCCGTCATGGAAGCCATGCTCTCTACAAGACCTACTGCGGTAAACATCAGATGGTCTGTTGAGAGAATAAAAGGGATCTTAAATATACATAAAGATGAACCAATAACCAAACTTAAAAAGATATTGATTGATGAAGCTAAGGCAATATTAAAAGAGGATATCGAGATCAATAAGGCAATTGGCAGATGGGGAGCAGAGTTTATCAAGGACGGTGATACAATACTGACCCATTGCAATGCAGGGAGTCTTGCAACAGGAGGCTATGGGACAGCTACAGCCCCGATGATAATCGCAAAAGAGCAGGGCAAACATATTCGGGTTATAGCTGATGAGACGAGACCTGTCCTTCAGGGTGCAAGACTTACGACATGGGAGCTTATGCAGGCAGATATACCAGTAACCCTTATAACAGACAATACAGCAGGGGCATTGATACGAAAGGGCATGATAGACCTTGCAATCGTAGGCACTGACAGGACTACAAGAAAAGGCGATGTAGCAAACAAAATAGGTACTTATACGGTTGCTGTGCTTTGCAAGGAAAATAAGATACCATTTTATGTTGCCGCACCATTAAGCAGTGTGGATTTTAGCATTGATTCAGGCGAGCTTATTCCGATCGAAGAACGTTCATCTGATGAGGTGACAACAATTTGGGGACATAGGGTTGCACCTGAAGGGGTAAATGTAATAAACTTAGCATTTGATGTAACCCCGTCAAATTATGTAACGGCTTTTTTTACAGAAAAAGGGGTGTTTCATCCGCGGGACTTAAAAAAATTAATGATTAAACTAATTAATCTTGATTCATTGAGAATAAAACCGATGAAACACATATGATCTGATGCTCATAAAATAGCATAAAAACAACCCCATTTGATTTATGTCATCCTGAGATTTTTGGAAGGATGAGAAATTGTTATTGATCGACAGCCTTACCATGACAGAAAGAGAGATTTACAGGTGAATATAAAAGATATTTTTACATCATACTCTGCTGAACTTAAAACAGTTGAGGAAGAACTCTTTGCAATATTTCAGAGCGATGTATTTCTTATACCTGTGATAGGCAGGCATATTCTTCATAGCGGAGGAAAAAGAATAAGGCCTCTTTTCCTCCTGCTCAGCGCTGACCTATGCGGCTACAAAGGCGCAAACCGCCGTTTGCTTGGCGCCATAATAGAGGCAATTCATACTGCATCACTGCTGCATGACGATGTGATAGACGGAGCCCATACGAGAAGAGGAAAGACAGCTTCTCATGTATTGTGGGGTAATCAGATTATTGTCCTCGTAGGGGATTATCTATATTCAAATGCCCTAAAGCTCGCAGTCGAGCAGAAAAATCAAAAGATTATGGAGGCTCTCTCGACTGCTACAACAAGGATGACGGAAGGAGAGATATTGCAGCTCCACAAAACCGCAGACCCAGATATAACAGAGGATGAATATTTCAAGATTATATCGGCAAAGACAGGGGTCTTAATATCGGCAGCCTGCAAAATAGGCGGCATACTTGCTGAAAAATCCGATGAAGCCGTGAACGCCCTTGCCAATTTTGGTATGAAGGCAGGAATCGCTTTCCAGATGGCAGACGACGTCCTTGACTACATGGCTAAACAGGACGATCTTGGCAAAAAGCTCGGTAAAGATCTCGAAGAAGGTAAGATAACAATGCCCTTAATTCAATTACTCAAATCGGCATCGGATGTTGAGCATCAGGAGGTCATAAATATTATAACGGATACCGCAAAGAGTCCTGAAAAATCAGGCGAAGATAATATAAAACAGAACAGGATAATAGAACTTTTTAATAAATATAACTCTATTGCAGAGTCCTTAAAAATTGCTGATACAATAGTGCAAGAAGCCAGAGCCGAATTAGACATCTTTGCACCATCCAAAGAGAAAGAGGCAATTATTGCAATGGCTGGCTATGCTATGTCAAGGGAGAAATGATATATGCATCAGTATGCAGAACTTGCAAAAAAGGTTATAGAGGAATACGCAAAAACTAAAAAGATTCATCTTCCACCCTCTGTTATACCTTCAGAGATGCAGAAAAAAGCAGGCGTATTTGTAAGCCTTAAAATAGGCGGCAAGTTAAGAGGCTGTATAGGCACCTTTTCACCTGTCAATGAGAACTTATATAAGGAGATAGTCAAGAATGCCCTTTCTGCAGCCAATGAAGACCCAAGATTTTTGCCTGTTGCAGAAGGGGAGTTGAAAGACCTTGAGTATTCTGTTGATGTATTATCTGAGCCTGTCAAGGTAAATAATATTTCAGAGCTTGATCATATTAAATATGGTGTAATTGTAATCAAAGGTTTTAAGAGAGGACTGCTTTTGCCTGATATCGAGGGTGTTAATTCCGTTGAAGAACAGTTAAAAATAGCAAAACTCAAGGCAGGCATAGACCCATTAGATGAGGATGTAGATATATTTAAGTTCTCAGTCGAAAGGTATAGGTAAAATAATAGCTAACTGCTACAGCATAAAAATCTAATTGCAATTTTTGAGTTAATATTTTAATAGTATAGTTTCTTTAGCAGTTTTTAAAAACTCTATCCTGCTTCTCTCAAAATCAATGATCTGGGGATGCTTATGTTTTAGATATTTTGAGGTGTATTCATTTGCAGGGTCAAACTTATTCAACTGTAGAGACGGATTAAAAATCCTGAAATGGGGCGCTGCATCAAGACCGCATCCGGCAACCCACTGCCAGTTTCCAACATTCTGAGCCAAGTCAGCATCAACTAAGTTTTGATAGAAGTATTGTTCTCCCCATCTCCAATCTATCATGAGATTTTTTGACAAAAAACTAGCGGTAATCATACGCAGCCTATTATGCATCCAACCCTCCTGCCTCAACTGGCTCATTCCAGCATCTACTATATCAAAGCCTGTCTCTGCATTTTTCCATTTTTCAAATAGCTCAAAATCATGCTTCCATGGAAATTGCCTCCAGTTTTCTCTATATTCAAGAGATATGACATGGGGATTAAGATATAACCATGTTCTATAAAATTCGGACCAGGCAATCTCTTTTATGAATTTCTCGCTGCCCGGGTGCTCTAATAACTTTAAATATACATAACGATGAGAGATTATCCCTATCCTGAGATATACTGAGAGTCTTGATGTGCCTTCTATAGCAGGGGAATCCCTATCCTGCGAATAATTTGGAAGTTTTTGTTTTATAAATCCTTCGAAACTCTCTAATACTTCTTGTTCAGTTTTATACCAGAGATTGATTATATTGATGTTTTGTGGAACAGATAAAGGCTTACATTCATGCTTAATTTGAGGAGTCGTTAATAAATCCGGCATTGAATAGAGAGCTGGCTTATTGTTTAAAAGGTATGGACTAAATAACCATTTATAAAAATGAGTGAATGTTTTTTTGAATTTTTCCCTTTCAGGGGGGATTAAAAACTGAAAAATCACCTGATTTTTTATGCCTCTTTTTTGGCACTCAGACTTGAAAAAATCTGCTTTTTTTAAGGCATTTGGCTCGCTATCAAAACAATGCCTCACTAAATCTGGCTTAGCGACGTCTAAAAATCTTCCAAAATCCTCTAAGTCTGTTATATACAGCCTTGAGCCAAGCTTCTTAAGTTCTTTTGAGAATTCTTCAATATATTTAAAAAATAAGGACTTCAGATTTTCTCCATGCTCTCTCTGGTTAAAGTTATCAAACAAAAAAAGGGGTATAATCTCGTTATCTTTCCACCCTTCAAAAAGAACATTGTCTATAAGCCTAAAATCCCTTGCAAATATTGATACAATTCTCATTTAGTTAAAGAATTCGAGTGTATTTATTTAAGTCATTGGTGTCCAAAATAATATTACAAAATGAATTATGAAGCGATTTCTTAGCATCAAAAAAATTATTTTGGACAAATATGGTATTAAGTATATCTAAATAAATTACTTCTTATCAATAAAGCGTTCGAAAAATAGCATATCCTATGTTATATTTTTATAACTTGCATTTTTTAATTTAGAGAGCAAAATGAGCGGTTTAGTCTTATGGATAACAGGACTATCAGGAAGCGGCAAGAGTGTTATCGCAGATGCCCTGAAAGGAAATTTTCCTGATTTTATCATCCTCAGGATGGATGATTTAAGAAAGATTGTAACGCCTGAGCCGTCGTATTCAGAAGGTGAAAGGGAGATAGTCTATCGTGCAATTGTCTATATGGCTAAAATGCTCTCAGAACTTGGTCATAATGTAATTATTGATGCAACTGCAAATAGAAGAAGATGGAGAGAATTAGCAAGAGAACTGATAAAAAATTTTGTTGAGATATATCTCAGATGTCCTCTGGATATTTGCCAGCAAAGGGAAAAAAGCAGAATAAATACGCACTTTGCACCAAAAGATATTTACAAAAAGGGGATAGATGGATCCCCTGTTCCTGGCATTACAGTGCCTTATGAAGAGCCCCTAAATCCTGAATTGATTTTAGATACTGACAGATTAGCAATTGAGGAAGCTGTTGCAAAAGTTGTAGATTTTATATCAGCCCAAAAATGTGTTAAATCCTAAAATAACAGGCATGGATGCCCGAAAACCTTCGTACTGAAACACCGACTTAGTGTTAATGTAGGTGTCAGAACTCCGAGGGACGATAGACGAAGGACGATTTTTCATCCCTAGCCTATCGTCCCTCGGAGTTCTGACACTGACGCTGATACTAAATCGTGCCTGCTATATAAAAATCTAATTGCATTTTTAGAGTCAACCCAGATGGCAAAATAAAAAGCCTGCCGCACTATTTTAATCATTGGCACAGCAGGCTTTTTATTTATTAAACTAAATTATTTTTTTTTGCATTCTGCGAATTACAAAATAGAGCAGGGGAAGAGCCATCAAGAAAATGTCCCCGCCTGATGAATGAAATTCATTTCCAGCCCTTATTGAGCAGCCGCCACCGCCGCCACCGCCTGTGGCTCCTTGCAGGGTGGTTGCATCAGCAACATTAGAATATCCTGAATTGCCAGCAACCGTATTAAAAGCTCTGACCCTGTAAATATAGGTTGTATTGGCACTAAGACCTATATCTGAGAATGTTTTAACATTAGTCCCAACTGTTGCTATCTGCACAAAATCAGCACCACCAACTAACTTTCTTTCGATTTTATAGCCATCTTCAGCCTGAGAATTATCTGACCATGAGAGATTAATCTGTGAAGTGGAAACCGCAGTGGCTGCAAGATTAGTAGGTATCTCAAGAGGTGTAATTGCAGTCGCTTCATTGGAATAAACCGAGTCGGCAGGGATAGTGTTAAACGCCCTTACCCTATAAGAATAGCTTGTGCCATCTCTCAATCCACTGTCAAGAAATAAGTTTATATTTGCAGTTGTGGTTGTAATTTGGCTGAAAGAACCGCCTGCCTGCATTCTCTCAATCTTGTAGCCGTCTTCTCCTGTGGCATTGTCAACCCATGAAAGTGAAATCTGCGTTGTTGAGGTTGCAGTTGCACTAAGCCCTGTTGGAATGAGTAAAGATGAAATAGCTTTGTAGGCATTAATCCTGCCGCCTGTTTGTATCCAGCTGCTTAAAGACGGCAGAACATCAACATACCTCAAAATTGTGCTGCGAATTTGCGAAGGTGTAAAATGCGTATAATAACTATACAAAAGCCCTGCAAGCCCGGAAACATATGGTGTAGATGCTGATGTGCCTGACAGGAAATTATATCCAGAAGGTTGTATTGAGGTAGGAATTGTACTTAGTATATATACGCCCGGAGCAGCCACATGGACAGAATTAAGCCCAAAGTTGCTGAAAGAAGCCCTTCTATCATTCTGGTCTGTTGCGGCTATTGAGATGATATTGGGCAGATTATAACTTGCCGGATATTCGGGATAAAAATCATTATTGACTCCAATACCATCATTACCGCCATTTCCAGCAGCAGTCATAACAAGAACGCCTGCTGAATTCGCTGATGCTAAAGCATCATATTCAGAGTTTATATATGTACTGCCTGAATAGCTCGCATTTATTATCTTTGCGCCTTTTGAGATGGCATATTGTATAGCGGAAATTTCGTCAGCTACAGTTCCTTCTCCGTTACTATCCAAAAATTTAAGCGGCATTATTTTAACATTCCACATCAAACCTGTTATGCCTGTGAAATTGTTTCCTTTTGCCCCGATTATCCCCGAAACAAAAGTCCCATGTGAATGATTATCCATTGGATCATTATTGTTATTGGCAAAATTCCAGCCTCTCCAGTCGTCAATCTTGCCGTTTCCGTCATCATCTATCCCGTTATTAGGAATCTCCCCAGGATTAATCCATATATTACCAGAAAGATCAGCATGATTATAGTCAATGCCGGTATCTAAAACCGCTATTACAATTTCACCGTCTCCTGTCCGTATATCCCATGCCTGAACAGCCTTTATATCTGCACCAGCGGTGCCGGCAGCAAATGCTCCAGTATTGTGTAAAGCCCACTGCTGGTAAAAATACTGATCGTTAGGTATTGCTGAGGCTTTCCTGATATAGTTAGGCTCTGCATATTCAACGAGCGGGTCTGACATATACTTTATGACAGCATCCTTTACGGTTGTATCGGCAGCGAGCTTCACAAGCTCGAGATTTGGGACTATCTTAAAACTCTTTAATACTGTAGCTCCGATAGATTGATGGGTTTTAAGTGTCGATGAGGATAATGTTCCGATTTTGAACTTTATTAATAATTCACCTTCCTTAAACTTGCCTTTCTCCATTTGTGAGATTATGGATTGGGCGTCAATTTTTTTAGTAGAAATGTCTGATGTGCTCAAAGAAGAAACACTCAATGTCTTTTCGCTTCCACAAGAAGACAAAAAGAGCATCATTAACAGAATAAGTAAGGCAGATAATGGTTTTTTCATTCTTCCCTCCAAGATTTAAGATGTGTAGTCAAAAGTTTTTAAGCAAAAATGCTTAATCTCTTTTAGTTTAAATTTATTATATGAACGATTTAGGCTGCTTAAATAATATTGAATAATCACAATATTATTAAGACTACAAATTATTAAACTTAAAGTCAAGCAAAATCAACCATCTAATGTAAATTTTTCCAAAAATAACCTAATTTGAGCGATTATTTATGCAATGCCCTCAAAATTTATCATTCTGGATAACCCGAATAGAGCTGAAAGATTTTTTAATATCTATTTTTGTACAGCAATTCACGGAGAAAAATGACAGCTTATCAATAAAAACATTTCTGAGGAGTTGGAGATAATTTTTCGTAATGTTGGATAGACAAATACACTAAATAAGAAGTAGATAATAAAGGCAGGTAGAGCGTCAGAATATTGAGACTATATTTTTCATATTATATTAGGTATGTTGTGTTTTCTTTAAAGGCATGCATACCAAGAAACATATATCATTCAGTGCATTACGAAAGACGCTGTCGGACAGGCTGCAAAGCATATCTGAGTAAGGAAAGCCATCCCAAGTTGAAGATAATAACAGTCATCTCTATCAACCGTGACAAAGTGTCGGTTTATAAACTACCTATTCAGCACCCTTCCACCCCCCCCGTCAATGGAGGGGAATTTTTATGAAACTCACCGCAGCTTGCTACGGGGAGTTTCTTTTTTTCAAGATTTCTCCCTTCGGTCGGAATGTTAACAGCACGGATTCATCCACTTTATAAACAGACTATACTTAGTCCATTTGGGTCAGCATTTTGTAAATCCGCATGTATAACATTTGGCGCAACCTTCTTCATGTTGAATTGAACTACCGCATTCAGGGCAGGCACCAATAAGCATCGCCTCGCTGTATGCTGGTTTATTGTTGCCATTGTCAATAGGAATTTTTGCAGACAAAGGTTGATATTTTTCCAATGCCTTGGCTATAGCATCAGAACACGATAGAATTCTGCCGCTTTCGTGCCATGTGGGCTGATGACAGGATATCCCCATGAGCTGCTTTGTAAGTTCTTCAGGCTCAACATTAGACCTAAGAGCAAGGGAGATAAGCCTCCCAATAGCCTCTGCCTGGCTTGATGCGCACCCTCCAGCCTTGCCTATATTCGTAAAAACCTCAAACGGCTTGCCGCCTGCGTCTTCATTGATTGTTACATAAAGATTGCCGCACCCTGTCTTCATAAGCCTTGTTGTCCCTTTAATGAGAGATGGCCGTTTTTTGGGGATAACTTTCTGGAGAAAATCTGCTTGTGTTTTTTCTTCCTTCTTTTTCCCGCTCGATATGACCTGATCTTCTCTTGACCCATCACGATAGACGGTGACGCCCTTGCAGGATAGTTGATATGCTAAAAGATATACCTCTTCTACATCTTTCTTTGTGGCGCTGTTAGGGAAGTTGACCGTTTTTGAGACTGCATTGTCAGTGTATTTCTGGAAAGCCGCTTGCATCTTTATATGGTCTGCCGGCGATATATCATGGGATGTAACAAATACCTTTTTCATTTCATTAGGCAGTTCTTCAAAGTGTTGTATTGAACCTGTTTCTGAGAACTTTTCGAGAAGCTCTCTGCTCCACATCCCAAGCCTTTTCAATTCCTTCTCAAAGTGAGGATTAACCTCTATTAATTTAGTCCCTTCCATGACATTTCTTACAAATGAGACGGCAAATAAAGGCTCTATGCCCGATGAACATCCGGCGATAATCGAGAGGGTTCCTGTAGGGGCAATGGTTGTCAATGTAGCGTTTCTCAGTGGTGCTTTGCCATTGTATATGCTTTTTGAGTAATTTGGAAAGACTCCACGACTTTGAGCGAGGCATTGTGATGCATTTATAGCCTCCGTGTGAATAAATTTCATTATATCCTCGACAAGCCCCAATGCTTCTTCCGAATTGTAAGGTATCTTCAATTGTATCAGCATGTCTGCCCATCCCATAATGCCGAGACCTATCTTCCTGTTTGCCTTTGTCATATCTTCTATCATCTTTAAGGGGTATTTGTTTGCATCTATTACATTATCAAGGAAATGCACTGCTTTGTGAACGGTGTCTTTCAGTTGTTGCCAATCTATTTCATTAATACTAAAACTACTGTGCTGCTGCTCTGCTGCGCTGTTGTTTTGCCTAACCATTTTAGCAAGGTTGATAGAGCCGAGATTGCATGACTCAAATGGAAGCAGCGGCTGCTCCCCGCAAGGATTTGTTGACTCTATCTCTGCAATGGCAGGCGTAGGATTTGATTCATTAATCTTGTCAAGAAATACTATTCCCGGCTCCCCGTTCTTCCATGCCTGATTAATTATTGTCTCGAAAACCTCTTTTGCCTTAAGTGAGCCGGCAACCTTTTTCGTCCTTGGGTTGATGAGATCATATTCTTTATCTTCATGAACAGCCTTCATAAATGATTCTGTGATGGCTACAGAGATATTAAAGTTATTAAGTTTATTATTTTTGTCCTTGCAGGTTATAAATTCAAGTATGTCAGGATGGTCAACCCTTAAGATGCCCATATTAGCACCTCTCCTTGTACCGCCCTGTTTAACTGCCTCTGTGGCAACATCAAATACAGTCATGAAAGAGACAGGTCCAGATGAAACACCTTTTGTAGAGCCAACTACATCACCCTTTGGCCTGAGCCTTGAAAAACTAAATCCAGTGCCGCCCCCTGATTTATGAATGATAGCAGCATATTTAACGGCATCGAAGATTGATTCCATCGAATCATCTACCTGAATAACAAAGCATGCAGAAAGCTGGCCAAGTCTCCTGCCGGCATTCATCAAAGTAGGGCTGTTAGGAAGGAATCTAAAAGATGTAATCAATTCATAAAAATCATTCTCTGTCTGCATGACTTCAAGATTATCCTTTCCATAGAGCCTCTCTACCGAAGCTATAAACTTTGCGACCCTTCTGAAAAGCTCCTCCGGGGATTCGACTGTTTTGCCGTTTTCATCTTTTTTAAGATATCTCTTTTGGAGCACTTTAACGGCATTTGGGGTAAGATCAAGCATTAAATCTGATTTCATTTTTCCTCCTTTTTTGAATTTTATACGGGTTTAAAAATGCGTGTTTATAATATTGACTTAGCTTCTTTTGCCTGTTTGCCTGAAAATATCTTTCTTGTTAGAGCAGTTATGTAATCAAATTTTTTAGGGACTTCCTGATATCCACATCTTGGTGCTTACAGAGGCAAGTCTTACATTTATAATCATTGCTACACTAAATAGAGTCCGTTTATAAACTCTGAAAATTGTGTTTTTTCGTCATTCTGGCTTGCCCAGAATCGTTCTTTAAGAAGGATTCCCGACTCGCTTCGCTTGCGGGAATGGCAAAAAACCCGACTTTATAAACAGACACTAAATAACTTGATAAAACAGAATACAGCTTAAACCCTTATTTTTAGAAAATTACGGTTAATAATATTTAAGAAAAACTTATTAATATAAGCCTATTTAGTAGCAATATAAAATTATACCACAATATATTGTGCTGTCAAGTATGATTTTAAAGGTATTGATATAATAGTGTTTTTTTAAATGTCCCTTAATATCAATTACAAAACTGATATAATATTTGCATAGGATTATTATGAAATTCATCATAAAAAATACTAATGAAGGTCACCGAACAGGGGTTATCACTACACCTCGGGGGCTGATTCATACTCCTGCGTTTATGACTGT
Source organism: Nitrospirota bacterium (assembly GCA_037445375.1). Classification (GTDB taxonomy): domain Bacteria; phylum Nitrospirota; class Thermodesulfovibrionia; order Thermodesulfovibrionales; family Dissulfurispiraceae; genus DYHD01. Next base: position 45,822 of record JBBIKS010000007.1, read on the forward strand.
TGGAACACAGGGAACGGTTAAGGCTATGTCGCCTGATGAATTAAGAGAGATAGGGGCAGAGATAATCTTATGTAATACCTATCATCTTTATCTCAGGCCCGGTCATGATATAATCGGGAGACTCGGCGGTCTCCACTCATTCATTAACTGGAGCCCCCCTATACTTACAGATAGCGGGGGGTTTCAGGTGTTCAGTCTCTCAAGCTTGAGAAAGATTACCGAGCAGGGTGTTGAGTTCAGGTCGCACTTAGACGGCTCTTTGCACTTTATAAGCCCGGAGAAGTCTATGGAGATTCAGTTGATTTTAGGCTCAGATATTGCGATGGCATTTGATGAGTGCACTCCTTACCCTGCTGATTATGAATACGCTGTTAAATCGTTAATGCTTACTACAAGTTGGGCGAAAAGATGCAAAATGTTTCATGATAATAATAATTTAGGACAGCAAACCCTCTTTGGCATAATTCAGGGCGGGATGCATAAAGAACTCAGGATGAGAAGCCTTGATGAATTGACAGAGATAGGCTTTCAAGGGTATGCCGTTGGTGGTTTGAGTGTAGGCGAGCCCAAAGAAGATATGTATGAGATAATAGAATTTATCGGCAATAAAATGCCTGATGAAAAACCGAGATACCTGATGGGCGTAGGCGACTTAATCGATATGCTAAAGGCAGTAGAGAATGGCTTTGATATGTTTGATTGCGTAATGCCCACAAGAAATGCAAGAAATGGAACACTTTTTACAAGTATGGGCAGGGTCAGCATAAAAAGAGCTGAATTCAAAGATGACCCCAGCCCATTAGACCCACAATGCGGATGTTATACATGCAGAAACTATTCACGGGCATATTTAAGGCATCTCTTTCTTTCAAGGGAGATACTATCAATGAGGCTCAATACTATCCACAATCTTTATTTTTACCTGAATTTTTTTAGAAATATGAGAGAAGCGATAGATGCAGGCAGATTCAGGAATTTCAAAAAATATTGGGAAGGCATATTTGAGCAGGATTACTGATATAAGAAAGATTCTAATTATAACCTTGCTCCTGAATCTTTTGGTCTCGGGTATAAAGATATTTTATGGTTATCTGACGAATTCCCTCGCTATCTTATCCGATGGCTTTCATTCACTCTTTGACGGTGTCTCAAATATAGTTGGGCTTGTCGGCATATACCTCTCATCGCACTCGCCAGACGAGAAGCATCCCTACGGACATAGAAAATATGAGACATTATTTACAATCTTTATAGGACTTTTAATGTTTGTTACCTGTGCTGAGATATTTAGAAGGGCTTATGATTCGCTCACGTGCGCTAATACTAACATAGTAAAAGTAACTGACGTAAGCTTTATTGTAATGATTTGCACGATGATTATTAATGCATTTGTTGCAAGATATGAAGCAAAGAAGGGCAGGGAATTGAAAAGCGAATATCTGATAGCAGACTCGCAGCATACAAAGAGCGATGTGTATATCTCGGTTGGGGTTATTATTAGCCTTGTATTAATGAAGTTAGGCCTTGTTTTTGCCGATATAATAACAGGCGCAATAGTGGGTCTTTTTGTTGCAAAGGCGGGAATAAATATAATAAAAGAGGCAGCAGAAACCCTTGTTGACAGGACTAAAATAGATAAATCGAAGATTAAAGAAGTTGTAAATCATGTAAAAGGCGTCAAAGGTTGTCATAAGGTAAGGACGCGCGGGACAATAAGTCATGTCTTTCTTGATTTACACATTGTAGTGGAGCCATCTTTGTCTGTCCAGGAGGCACATGATATCGCTCATCTGGCAGAAGAAGAGATTAGAAAAAGATTTCCAGAGGTTATTGATATAATGATACATATAGAACCCGCCCTATGACTGCAACAACTATATTAAAAAACCTAAATTGAGCAATTTTTTTCTATTGTAGCTTTTTCATAAAATTGACAAAGCATTTTTGGTTTTGCTCATAAATAGAGTCTGTTTATAAACTATTATTGAGATAAAAGGTTAACATTCCCGCGAAAGCGAGAATCCAGTTTTTTCAAGCCTTTCTGGATGCCAGACTAAGGACTTCGGGCATGACGGAAATAAAAAACGGCAATTTATAAACAGACACTAAATAGGTATATGCGGGCTTTAGCCCGCGAGATAATAAGGCAATAAAGGCTGTAGCTACCAAAAATAAACAAAACACAATAATTCTTTCCCCCCGCCTATGCTATTGTTGACACTAAGCGCATAGTAGCCTATACTACCTTAGTTAGAAAATATGAAAAAAATAATTCACAATTTTACAATTATTATTATAGCTCTATTTCTACTTATATCGTTAGCGTCCTGCGTAAAAAGCAGCGGGCTGATAACAGAGGAGATTAGAAGCGATAGAATCTCAGGAACATTTACACTGATTCTATACGGTGCCAGATTCAGCGGTGATATTGAAAATGTAGCCATCCTTGATATCGAAGGAGACAAATATACCTTTGAAGTGTTTGCCCCTGATTTTGATTATAAGCTCAGAACCAGAGTCCCTGCTGAGGAAGCAATAAAAATAGCTGAAGGCTTCATTGCCTCATACGGGTCATTTAAATATCCACAAATAAGCCAGATAAAGGATTTAAACGGCAATGTCATAGGATATGAATTCAGGCCCTTATACCACCCTTCAGAGTTTGGCACTTTCGATGTGCTCGATATAGATTACTGGTTAGAGGGAAATAAGGTTAAAGTCAGAATCGGATTAATCCCGGAAATAAGACAGAGGCTTTTCAACGACGAAAGCTTTTCAAGCGACTCACAATAATACTTTCAAAGTATGAAACTTACAAGACCCATATCTATTTTGGGTGGTCTTCTGGGTATTCGAGAAATACCTAAGCATCTCGAAGAATGACTATAATTTATTGATTCCATTAGCAGTGCAGAATGACATTTTGTTTCTAAAAAGTTATTTTTTGAAAACCTCGGTTTCGGCATTCAATTGACAAAGGATTTCTTTTTGATTTATCATTTAAACCTTGTATTATCTGCATTCTTTTGAATACAACTCAAGTGTTTTCAAGAGAGATTTTTAGTAATTGAAAGCCGCTTCTCAAAGTTTCTTGACTATAGCGGTTATATGTATTTCATTGTTCTCTTTTCTCCTGACAAGGATTGTTCGCTCAAGTAGGGGCGTTTCTGAAAGCAACTGGCTTCCTTTAACTGTTTTTATGAGCAAAGATTTGCAGAAATACCGCTGCTAATAAATAAATTTAACAAAAAACCTTTAAGAGGGGGCATATGTATTTTCAAGATCTAATAATGAAATTGAATGATTTCTGGGCTAAGAAGGGATGTATTCTGCTTCAACCCTATGATATAGAGGTTGGAGCTGGCACATTTCATCCTGCAACTTTTTTCAGAGTAATCGGTCCTGAACCTTGGAAAACAGCCTATGTTGAACCAAGCAGAAGACCCACTGACGGCAGGTATGGCGAAAATCCAAACAGGCTGCAGCATTACTATCAATATCAGGTTATAGTCAAGCCTTCCCCTCTTGACAGTCAGGATATATACCTTGAAAGCCTTGCCTATCTTGGTATCGAGGCAACGACACATGATATTCGTTTTGTTGAGGACGACTGGGAGTCTCCAACCCTCGGAGCATGGGGGCTGGGCTGGGAAGTATGGCTCGATGGTATGGAGATTACTCAATTTACTTATTTTCAGCAAGTAGGCGGAATTGACCTTAAGCCTGTTTCCCTGGAGATAACATACGGGCTTGAAAGGATAGCAATGTATTTGCAAGAAATTGACAATGTATTTGAACTAAAGTGGTGCAAAGGCATTAAATACGGTGAAATACATAAGCAGGGAGAAATTGAATTTTCCAAATTCAATTTCGATTACTCAAATCCAGAATTGTTAATGTATCAATTTGAGGCATCAGAGAAGGAGTCTAAACGAATGAATGAACTGGGGCTGGTTCTGCCTGCTTATGAATACTGCCTTAAATGTTCGCACTATTTTAATTTGCTCGATGCAAGAGGTGTTTTGTCCGTAACAGAAAGAACTGGATATATAGCAAGGGTCAGAGGGCTCGCGAGGCTTTGCGCAGAAGCCTTCTTAAGACAAAGAGAAAATATGGGCTTTCCACTTTTGAAGAGGTGATATATGGATAATATAAATAGCGAAATCAATTCTCAATCTTATCCCAAGCTCTTAATGGAGCTTGGCGTGGAAGAGATACCAGCCCGTTTTCTGCCTGATGCTTTGATAAATTTAAAAAACAATGCAGAAAACCTATTTAATGAGTATAGATTATCTGTTACTAACATCAAAACTTTTGCTACACCGAGAAGACTTATCCTTTTGGCAGAGGTTAAAGGGAGTCAAAAAGCCGTTGAAAAAGAAGTATGGGGACCGCCATCAAATGCTGCATATGATGAAAACGGCAGCCCTACAAAGGCTGCAGAGGCTTTTGCTAAAGCACATGGTATATCTATTGAAGATTTACAGAAAAAGGAAAAAGGAAAAGGTTCCTATATTGTTGCAATTATTAAGGAGGCTGCTAAAAATACAAAAGAGGTTTTACCCGAGATTTTAAGCAAAGCTATATTATCCCTTAATTTTCCTAAGAATATGAGATGGGGAGACGGTGATTTGAGGTTTGTCAGGCCAATTCACTGGATACTTGCAATATATAACAATGAAAAAATAAGTTTCGAGATCGAAGGCATTAAAAGCAATGCAATGACGAGAGGGCACAGATTCCTCTCTCCTGCTTCATTTGAAATAAAGGATTATAAATCTTATATAAATCTACTGAAAAATAACTTTGTAATACTTGATCAAGAGGAACGCAGAAGGACAATCGCAGAAGATGCAAAAAAATTAGCCTCGAGTGTTAACGCATCAGTGATTTTATATGAAGATTTGCTTGAACATGTCACCTTTTTGGTCGAATATCCAGTCTCAGTTTTAGGTACTTTCTCGTCTGACTATTTATCTCTGCCTCGTGAACTGCTTATTACAGTTATGAAAGGGCATCAAAAGTATTTCGCCCTTGAAGACTCGCGCAAGAGACTTGTCAACCATTTTATCATTGTCAGTAATACCAAAAATATAAATGCCGAGACAATAAAAAAAGGCGCTGAAAGAGTAATTAAAGCCAGATTTGAGGACGCCCGTTTTTATTTTGAAGAAGACTCAAAGACGCCACTTAAGAACAGACTTGAGGGCTTAAAAAATGTTGTATATCATGACAGGCTTGGCAGCCTTTACAGCAAGACCCAGAGGATAGCAGCAATAGCAGATTTCATATGCAGCCGATGCTGCCCTGATAAAAAAGAAGATGTGAATACTGCAGCCCTTTTATCTAAGACTGACCTTATTACGGGCGTTGTCAGAGAATTCCCAGAGTTGCAGGGGATTATCGGCAGTTATTATGCATCGAAAGAGAAATATAGCGATTCCATATCAAAAGCAATAAGAGAGCAGTACCTTCCTTCACATACAGGCGATGTACTGCCAGAAACAGATGCAGGCGCCATAGTAAGCATCGCAGATAAATTTGATAACATTGCTTCATTCTTTATGCTTGGATTATCACCAACCGGCTCTGAAGACCCCTTTGCATTAAGAAGGCAGGCTCATGGGGTGATATTAATAGCGGCACAAAAACGCTACGATATGACCCTTTTAGAATTGCTGCATACTGCTTTGCAGCCTTATGAGATTAAAGAAAAAGAAGAACTCATGAACTCGCTTATGAGGTTTTTTGAACAAAGAATAGATTATTTATTTCAATCTGAAGGACATCCAGCTGATTTCATTGCATCAATAATGTCTTTTGCAGGAACGGTTCCTCTTTGTAGGGTCAAAGATAGATTGAATGCATTGATTGAGTTTAAGAATGACCCTGATTATGATTCATTCATCCTTGCAATTAAGAGGGTGAATAATATCGCTCCTAAATTCGATGTCTTGCCGGTCAAAAAGGATCTCTTTGCACAAGATGAGGAAGGGCTGCTTTATCAGGAATTCCAGTTAGTAAGCTCCAAACTTCATTCCATGTTGCAAGTGCATGATTATTCAGGCGCTTTAATAGCTCTTAAGAGTCTGAAGGATCCCATAAATAGATTTTTTGATAAGGTCTTAGTAATGGATAAGAATGAAGAAATAAAAATCAACCGTTTGTCGTTAATAAAAGAGGTGCAAACCTTAGCTCAGCAGATTGCAGATTTTTCAAAATTGTCCTGATTGGCTGTATCAAATGTGGATTCGGAAGGAAGGTGCTACTTAGGGGTTAATAGAAAGTCATCATTCCTAAAGGGGTTAGGTAATCGTATCGTTATGATAGAGATTAGCTCCTCATGAAATATTTGACTCAAAAGTCAAGATTCATCGAGGAGCTAATTAGTTTATGCCTACTGCGTAAAAAACTAATTGGATTTTGCGAGCTAAAGGCAATCAATTTTAATTCTCAAATGCCTCTTTTAGCCTCATTAGCAGCTGGAAAATTCTTGTTGATTCGCTTATGGTTCGCGAAGCTGTCCCGCATGCCGGGGTAAGCAGAATATTCGTCCTCACCAGTTTGGAAGGCACTTTTTTATACAAAGCCTGTAGTGCGTTACTCATCAATGATATGATATGTTTTTCCTCCAAGTGTTGTATTATCTCAGATGTAGGCACAATACCCCATGAGAGATAATTACCCTTCTCGAGAAAGTCTTTTATTTCTGAGTGATAAATAAATAGCGAGTCAGAATAATCATAGGCATCAAAACTGAGAATTTTTACTCCGCTATTGATGACAAGCGGCCAGTCAGCCTTTCCGCAGCAATGAATCCCTGCAATACCTCCAGCCTTTTCAATGGCTGATACCATATCCTTGAGCAGTCTAAGAGCCTCTTCAGCATCAACGCCAATATATGATGAACTGCCTATTGCAGAGAGTATGGGTTCATCAATAAAAATAATTACATTATCGCTATGCTGCTTTAATATATCCACTTGCCAGCGGGCTTTTGCATTCAATAAAATGTTTGAGACTTCACGTAATTCCTCATCGAAGTAAATAAATCTTCCATAGCTGTCCTTCAAAGAGAGAGTAAAGGTAAGGGGCCCTGTTACATGACCTTTAAGAAAGCTAAATCTGCGCGATTTTATAATTCTCAAGAAGGTATGAAGCCCTTTTGCATAATCCTCTGATATAGCAATTTTAGTATTATCATTATTTGCCTCATAAAATCTCTCAAGTTCATCGCTTCCGTCCCTAATAATCAATATACTGCTCTCTTTCTCATTGATCCTCAGGAAAGGCATACCTTCAGAAAATTGCGCAATCATAGATTCCTTGAAAGAAAAATTTGGCAATTGCGGCCAAAAGGGCATGTCAACACTTTTCAGAATTAATTCACATGCATCCAGAGAGATTTTATAAGGAAGGCTCCCGATACCAGTAGTTGAAAAAGGCTTGATAATATTATTCATAAAACTATTATAAATCCGAATATAAGCAAAATACAATTTTAGAATAATTGCATTTATAAATCGAACTCAAACATATTGATCTAAATATAGGAACATATCCGTGCCTATCTTCTGCCCTCGTCTGGTTACACCTACTCATAATACCTCAGCAGCCATTCTGCAACGCAGCAAGGTTTAGTGCCGTCTTGGCGCTCGACAGTAATGCCCCAGACTATCTGTAAGCCTTTTGAGATTTCTTCAACTGAGTGCAATTCAATACGAGCTCTAATCTTAGAGCCTGCTGGAACTGCTGATGGAAAACGAACCTTGTTCAATCCATAGTTGATTCTCATCTTAAATGGCAGTTTAATTTTAACTGCTTGAGACTCCATATAACGAAGCAGCGAGAGCGTCAAAAAGCCGTGCGCAATAGTTGTTTTGTATGGCGACTCTTTTTGAGCCCTCTCAGTATCAATGTGAATCCATTGATAATCACCGCTAACATCCGCGAAAAGATTAATGCGGTCTTGAGTTATTTCAAGCCATTCACTAATACTTACTTCTTGCCCTATCAGGGAATGTAATTCTTCGAGACTGGTAATTTCTCTTAATGGCATAAATCCTCCGTAAGGTATAAGCTGATAAAAAAAATACTTAAGTTGTAATCATAAAGAATTCTTATCCCAAATATCTCCTATCGAGATCTTCTTCAGAGAGCCCGAAGTAATGTCCAACTTCATGCAGGATAGTTGCACGAATCTCCTCAATAAGCTCCTGCTCAGTCCTGCTTATAGCCTCAATATTTCGCTGGTATATGAATATAGTATCAGGGTATGGGTACGGTATCGAAAAAAAAGTGTTCTGGCTCTCATGCGTCTGACCCACAAAAAGTCCTAATAATTGATCTCGCCCAATGCCCATCGTTTTGATTATATCATCGCTTGGATAATCCTCTACAACGATGGCTATATTTTTAAACTCGGAAATATATTCTCTCGGAATACTTTTCAGGGCTTCCTCGGCAAGCAATTCAAAACGATTTCTATCAATCCTGTATGCCATACTTTATTGAACCTTTAATAGCATATTTGATTTATTATTACATATTGAGGAGCATATCTGTCCAAAATAAATTTTTTGATGCTATACAATCGTATGAATATGAATATGATACAATTTCTAAAGCCAAAGCCACTGGTAACCTCGATGAGGCTGAAGTCGAAGCGGAAGACTCAACCCTGATGCTGAGAAATCAACTTAAAGTCTATAAAGTATTTACACTTGTCTAAAGGTAGTTCTTTGGCTAAGAAATCGTGTCATATTCATTTTGTAATATTATTTTGGACACCAATGATTGAGGAATAGTCTTGGAGTATAATTGCAGAACTGCCGTAAGGAGCGGGGCTTCGTTTAATGGAAGGAAGGTTAAAGATATTGATTTCGATGCAAGCACTCTGTATGTGCGCAGCGGAAAGGGCGACAATGACCGTTCTACAATGCTTCCGTCAGCGGTCAAGGAGCGACTAAGGGAGCATCTGGCAAGTATTAAGGCTTTGCATGACAAAGATATTGCCGCCAGATATGGCAAGGTCTTCCTGCCTGATGCGCTTGCCCGCAAGTATCCGAATGCAGCAAAAGAATGGGGCTGGCAGTATGTCTTTACTGCTGCTAATCTATCAGTTGATCAGAGAAGCAATGTTGTAAGAAAGCATCATATTAGCAATACGGCGATACAGAGCGCGGTTAAAAACGCTGTTCATAAGCGGGTATTGTGAAACATGCAACCATCCAGACCTTGAGGCACAGCATCGCTTAATATTGCATCAATTGCACTTAGCAATCCCTGCGGGGTTGATTCTATAACAAATGCCTTGACTCCAAGCACTTCTTCAATATCCTGAGCATAAACACCATCCAAAAAAACCTTTTCTTCTTCCTTCATTAAAACATCAGGAATAAGAAGTATATCATCTTTTTTTACAATATCTGAGAGGGTTTTAATGACATCCCTGCCAGTCAGAAGGCCAGCAACGGTAACTGTGTTTCCAAGGAATGAATTCTCTATCTCGATTGCTTCTATATCTACGCCAGACTTTCTGAGCCTCTTTATGAATACCGATAGATAAGGATAAAAAGACACCCCCGTGAAGGTGATAAATCTCTTGGAATCTTTGACTGCTAAGTCTTTTAATCTTATTTTCTTAGTTTTATGGAAAAAATCCTGGATCATTCCAACACCATTTTCTATTTGAGGCAGTTCATCATACTGCTCTATTGGCGGCAGAGGTTTTTCAGCCTTTATATACATCTCATCAGAAGCAAAAACAATATTTTCACCATGTTTTCTTTTAAACCTTAACTGGAATTTTTCAATTATTCCAATTGCATTTAGGGCATCTTCTTTCTGAACAGGCATTAATTTTTTCTTTCTGTGCATTGTAAGCCCAACCGGCACCACCGCTATTGACATTACATAAGGATAAAAACGGTGAAGGTCTGAAATTGTTTTAGCAAGATATCTGCGGTCATTATATCCCGGACATAAAACTATCTGTGTGTGCATTTGTATCCTGTTTTCGGCGAAAAAACTGATATCCTTTAAAATATTCTCAGCGTGGGGGTTACCAAGCATTTTGTTCCTAATTTCGGTATCTGTGCAATGCACTGATATATATAAAGGGCACAGTCTCTGTTCAATGATTCTTTGTTTATCTACAGCAGAAAGGTTTGTTGCGGTGATAAAGTTACCGTAAAGAAAAGACATTCTGTAATCTTCATCTTTTACATAGAGGGTTTTTCTGAGTCCCTTTGGAAGCTGCATTACAAAGCAAAAAATGCAGTTATTCCTGCAGGTCTTTATCTTGAAAGGCTTAAAGTTCATCCCAAGACTGCCCAAGCCGGCATCATCGGGAATTGTGAGGGGAAGGTTTTTCTTATCTCTTTTAACTATAATGGAAGCCCCACCCTCATTTGCATAGAACATGAGGTCTATAATATCCCTTATAGGATTGCCATTCGCAGAGATTATTCTATCATCTTTTTGAATCCCTAATTTTTCAGAAATGCTGCCTTCCGCAACATCTTCTATAATTACGCCCTTACCGTTTATCATAAAATAGCCTGTAACCTCTGTAAACATATTGAATGCCGGACAAAACAGTGAAGACCGCAGCCAATAGTAAAATAGATTTTTTTATCAAAGGGTTGTAAATCTCAAAATTGATTGACAAAAGTGTATAGGCAATTAATATTGCTTGGAATGCGTTTGCCATCTTCCCGTATATTGATGGTTCAACTTTTCTTTCATTGATTAAAACTACCAGCATATACCATCCAACTACAACTATAAAATCCCTGCTCATTACTATTATTGTTATCCAATTTGGGAGCCAGCCGTAGACAGCAAATAAAATAAAAGATGTCAGAAGCAGAAACTTATCGGCAAGGGGATCAAGAAATGCGCCGAGTCCGGTTTTTTGATTGGTTAAACGGGCAAGAAATCCATCTAGCAAGTCTGTAAATGCAGCGATTACAAAAAGTATCAGGGCATAGTTGTATTTTTTATATAGCAGTGATGTTGCAAAGAAAGGTATTATTACTATCCTTGCAAATGTAAGCACATTTGGAATAGTGAAAATTGTCATGGCATGTTATATGGTATATTTTCAGGATATATTTCAACACCGATCTTTTTATAGCATTTGATGTTAGGCTTTATAGTTTTAGGCTTATCTTTATCCTTAGATTCTTTGTTAAAGAGGGTAATATTCAGAAAGGAATTTGCATAACATCTTTCAAGTGTAAAATCAAATGACACTGTTATTTCAAGGGCTTGATTAAATAACTTTTCGGCTTGCCCATAATTTCCCTTCATGAATTCCATTTCACCGTTAGTAAGGCTGCAATATGCAATTCCACGGCTGTCTTTAGTCTTTTTAAAATTCTTTAGTGCCCTGTTTAAATAAATTTTTGAATTCACAAAATCCCTTTTCATTTTAAATATATTTGCCATACTCCAAAGTGTATATGAGTGGCTGACTATATCGCCAAACTCTTCATAAAGTTTCGTAGCCTTAGTGAAAAACTTCATTGCAGTCTCATAATCATTTATCATTCTATAGGCATTACCAATGCCGCAAAATGAATAGGCTATGCCGAATTTATCATTTAAGGCAGTAAATATCTTATTTGCCTGTTTGTAGCAATCCATTGACTTTTCATTTCTGCCTGCCATTCTATGATCGCCGCCTAAGCCGCACTGGGCATAGCCGACCCCTGATTTAAACCTTATTGCAGAAAAAATTCCCTTTGCTTCGTTAAATTTTGCGATTGACCCGGCAATATCTCCCTTCACCCTTAAAACGACACCTTCTGCCCATAAGGAAAAGGCTATGCCTTTTTTATCTTTCTCTTTTTCATAAAATGAGTTTGCCTTTTTAATATTTTTCAGTGCTTCTTTCCACAACCCCTGAGCCTTCATAGAAAGGGAGATTCCAACCATAGCATCTGCTGAAGTCCTTTCAAAGCCGATTGCGTCACATATCTCGATAACTTCTGAATATTCAGCCAGAGCCTTTTCGAAATCGCCTTTAATTCTATGAATATCAGCTATAGCTATGGTTGAATCTATAAAACCATCCAGATACGAGTGTTTTTTGCTAAGCATCAAAGCCTTTTTGAATAGATTTGAGGATTCATTATATCGGGCTTCTCCCCGCAATTCATCTGCTTCAGCGATAAGAGCGGTAATTTTATCTTTCATTAGAACCTTCCTTGATAACAACTTTAAGAGAGAATCTCTTTTAATTTTTTCATAAATCCTATGTAATCCCCTGAGCCAAAAAATGCCGAGCCCATCACAAGGATATCAGAGCCTGCATCAGCAATATCTTTTGCATTATCAAGCTTAATGCCCCCATCCACCTCAATAAGGGGGCTGCACTGTCTGTCTTTTATCAATTTTCTGAGGAGCTTTATTTTTTCCAGCATTGAGGATATGAATACCTGCCCCCCAAATCCCGGATTAACAGACATTATAAGCACCATATCGAGATCTGAAATTATGTTATCGAGACTGCACAGAGGGGTGGCAGGATTAAGAGACACTCCAGCCTTCACATTGTTCTCTTTTATATAATATATGGTTCTGTGCAAATGCACAGATGCTTCTGCATGAACAGTAAGGAAATCAGCCCCTGCCTTGATGAAATCACTCAGGAATTTATCGGGATCATCTATCATCAGATGCACATCTAAAGGCAATTTGGTGGTATTTCTTATTGCCTCAACTGCAGCGGGCCCTATAGTTATATTTGGCACAAAATGACCGTCCATGATATCAAGATGGAGGATATCAACACCTGCATCTTCGGCAGCCTTTATTTCCTCTGCAAGCCTCACAAAATCGGCTGATAATATGGATGGCGCTATTTTAATCATTTATTCTCCTCTTCCTGCAATTTTCCAAGACTTACAATCACACTGAACAGATCACCGCCGCTCTCATGGGGTTCTGGCCTCTGTGCAACTATTATATTTTTTTCTGCAAATCCTGAATGAACATATATAATTTTATTTATCTTCAATCCTTTGTCCTTTAGAATCGCATCTGCTGAATCAAGCGGCTTGCCGACCAGATCAGGGACATCCTTGATTCGTGGCCCCTTACTCAATATTATGCCTATTTCCCTACCTTCCTTAAGTTTATTTCCGGGCGGAATATCCTGCCTTAGAATATGTCCTTGATGTATATGATTATCATGTTCGTCTCCGTCAAGCCTGATATGAAGTTTATTTGATGAAAGCACTTTCTGAGCCTCGTTCAAATCCTTGCCTATCAGGTCTGGCATTACAATAGTCTTTCCATAGCTCAACAATTCAAAGGTTAGATGACCGGAAATCAGCCCAATTACTAACAATACAAAAAGATATAATATAACCTTTAAAAATTTTTTCATGCTTAACGCTAATCTCGATTTAGAATTTATAAAATATTAATTTGCCCGTCATTTCGAATATCCAAAGGGTGTGAGAAATCTTTTGCCTAAAAAGGTTAGATTCCTCGCCTCGCTCGGAATGACTACTTTCTATCGCTGTTTTCATGCTTAAACTCATCCTCAATTTGCGATGATGATTTATATGTAAAGAATAAAGAATAACATAACTCAATATGTCTTTAGAAACCAAAAATAAGATTTAAAATATTTGCCTTTTGAGAAAGCATTGTAAGAGCTTATGCCCTAAACAAAAAGGAATACTTTACTGGAGGCTTTTCCCTTTAAAGAATTCGATTGCCTCTATTATCCTTTTTTTGTCAATTGTTGTATTTATGCAAGGTCCAAAAGGTCTTTCGTTAATTATTCCTATAACAGGAATGGGATAGGTATCAACAATGCCGCTGCTCAGATCCCTTTCGCAAGCAACAGCGACTATTGCATCAGGTCTTATATCCCCGACTATACGCCTTGCGATAGTCCCGCCTGTTGCAACAAAAAGGGTTAACTCTTGACTTTCGGCAAACTCGATAATATTACTTATAATGCATTTTCCGCATCTCTTGCAGTTATAAATATTGTTGGTTATTCTCACATCACACAAATTAGTCTGCAGACAGTGGGGCAAAAGCAAAAGAATCCTTATTTTCCTTTTGTAAAGGCTATTCCTTGACCATTGAATCCTTACAAGTTTGTTATTAAGCTCAATGATAAAAAGCTGAAGCCTTTCTTTTTTGTTTTTTAAAAAAGAACCGAACAGCATCAGGGAAGGATAAAGCAGTTTAAGGACAACCCCTCTAAGAAAATGCATCTTGCTCCTTTAGCTTTCTGCCCGACAGGAAAGCTGATGCGTTCATAATTTTTTTACCCTCAGGCTGAAGCTCCTCTATTGACAAAAGCCCCCCCCCGGTGCCAACTATCAAAATACCTTCAGATGCCTTCTCAATTCTGCCTGCAACGCCTTTACCGGCGAGTGGTTTTGCCCTTATTATCTTAATCCGCTCATTTTTCAGATAAGTATAAGCAGAGGGCCAAGGGAACATAGCCCTGATAAAATTAAACAGTTCCTTGGCATCTTTATTCCACATTATTCTGCCATCTGTTTTTTTGAGTGGAGGAGCATAAACAGCTTCACCAATCTGGGGCATTGGCTTAATAATTCCGGTTCTCAATCCATTAAGCGTCTCTATAAGCGTCATTGCGCCAAGATGTGATAGTTTTAAGGAAAGTGTTTTAGAATTGTCTGTTTCTTCAATTTCTATGCTCTTTTGTAAAAGTATATCGCCCGTATCCAACCCTTCATTCATTAGCATAGCAGTAATGCCTGTAACAGATTCGCTATTAATTAGTGCCCATTGTATAGGGGCCGCACCTCTATATTTTGGGAGAAGTGATGAGTGAATATTTATGCATCCCTTCTCCGGAATGGACAAAATCATCTCGGGCAGCAACTTTCCATAAGCAACTACAATGATAAATTCAGGGGTTATGTCTTTAAGCCTATGGCAGAAATCATTGTCTTTTATTTTAACAGGCTGGATTACTGGTATATCAGCAGATAGTGATAAATCCTTAATTGGCGGATGGCTAAGGATATGTCCCCTGCCCTTTTGCTTGTCTGGTTGTGTTATAACAAGCTGAACGTCTTCTTTCGATTCAATCAGGGCTTTTAAAGAGGGAACTGCAAAATCCGGAGTCCCAAAAAATATTATTGACATCAAAAGACCTCATGCCTGTAATAACGATCTCATAATAATAAAGCCATAATTACCCTCCCCCTAACAACCTCCTTCAAGGGGGAGGGCTATAAATGTATAGTCTATTTTGAGACTGTTAATAATAAATTAATAGGAATATTTAAGAAATAAACTGATGGTCATTGCTTTGATAGTGATTTGAGATATCTCTTTTTGAAAAACTCCCTTTTGATTAAACTGAGATGGTCAAAAAATAATACTCCGTTAAGATGGTCAATTTCATGCTGAACAACTCTTGCAAGAAGTCCGCTGCATTCTATCTCAACCGGCTTCATATCTTTATCAAGTCCTTTAACGAGAATATTTTCCGCCCTTCTTACTGTAGAAAGATGCTTTGGAACGCTCAGGCAGCCCTCTTCAGAATCAATAACCCCAGCACTTTCGACTATTTCAGGGTTAATCAAGACAATCAAAGGATGTCCATCTTCCTTCCAGCTCGTGTCAATCACTATAACTCTCTTATGCTCCGCAACCTGCGGTGCGGCTAATCCTATTCCTGTGGCGCAATACATGGTTTCAATCATATCAGCGATAAGAGAGTCTAAATGACCGGTGAACTCATCAATATTAAGGGATTTTTGCCTTAAAACCTCATCTGGATATGTTTTTATCTCACGAACTGCCATATAAAATTATAACATAATACATATTCAGATGTTGCCACCAAAATACCCATTTTGAATTGGACAAAATGGCTTTAAAAATATCCGTCTCGCTCCATTTCTTGAGCATGAAATTAATTTTTCAGTAAATCAGACGATGATATTTTCAGAGCAAAAATAATTAAAAAAATCTTTTATGTTGTATATATCGTCATGCCCCAAGCGCTCTCCGCTTAAGACTTGCTGAGACAAGCTTAATCGGGCATCCAGAAAGGCTAGAAAAAACTGGATTCCCGCTTTCGCGGGAATGACAGCCTTTTATCTCAATGAGAGTTTATAAACAGACTCTAAGTAGGTTTTTCGGGTATGTATACCTACTTTTTTGAAATTAAAAGCATTTTTTTGGTTAACACTCTGTTTAGCCTTGTCAGTCATAAATAAATTTTTATGATATAATGATATAAAATTATTTGCAAGGAGGACTATTATGAAGATTCTTTTTTTACTAATATCGCTTATATTAATACTGCCCTCAATTACTTGGGCAGAAAAGGAGGCTAAGACTATGGTAAAAAATATTCACTGGCTGGGGCATGACACATTCAAGATAACAGGCGAAAAAACTATTTACACCGATCCATTTAAGATTAAAAAGACAGATACCGCTGATATTATCCTGATAACTCATGATCATTTCGATCACTGCGTTCCCGAAGACGTCCAGAAGATTCAGGGCACAAAAACCATAATAGTCGCAACCGCCGATTGTGCCAAGAAGCTGTCCGGCAATATTAAGGTTGTAAAGGTTGGGGATAAAATCAATGTCGAAGGAATTGAGATTGAAGCAGTTCCTGCTTATAATACTAACAAGCAATTCCATACAAAAGAAACTGGATGGGTAGGCTTCATTTTCAAGATTAAAGGGCAGAGGATATATCTGGCCGGTGATACGGATTATATTCCAGAAATGAAAACTTTCAAAAATATTGATATTGCGATACTTCCTGTTTCAGGCACTTATGTAATGACTGCAGACGAAGCTGTTCAGGCTGCACTCGATATCAAACCAAAGATAGCCATTCCAATGCATTTTGGGGCGATAGTCGGAACTAAAAATGACGCAGAGAGTTTTGCCAAAGCCCTCAAAGGAAAGGTAGATGTGGTAATCTTAGAAGAGGAATAATAGCTGCACGCGGGGATGAGAGTTGACTAACCATACAAAAAATGACCGCATAGTAGAGTTGTTAAAGGACAACGAAGGTTATCTGTCAGGAGCAGAGATTGCCTCTGCAATGGGTGTTACAAGATCTGCTATATGGAAAAGGGTTAATTCCCTTAGAAAAAAAGGTTATATAATAGAAGGTTCATCAACCAAGGGGTATAAATTGATAGACTCGCCGGATCTCTCTATAGAATCAATAAGAAATGCCTTATCAAAGGAACCTAATAAAATTGGTTCAGATTTGATCTTTTACGATACAATAGACTCAACTAATATTGTTGGGGCTGAACTTGCATCGAAAGGATGCAGGGAAGGCACGGTAATTATTGCTAATGAACAGACAAAGGGGAAGGGGAGGCTTGGGAGAAATTGGGTTTCTCCTTCCGGCAAAAATCTTTATATGAGCATTATACTTACTCCGCCAATATCTCCCCGAGATGCTACGATCCTTACCCTCATGTCAGCCGTCGCTTGCTGTATTGCCCTCAGAAAACTTCTGCCGATACCAGTAATGATTAAATGGCCCAATGATCTGATGGTAGATGACAAAAAAATTGGGGGGATACTTACCGAGATCAAAGCTGATATTGATAAAATAATCTATACAGTTATAGGAGTTGGTATAAATATAAATCTTGATATTGAAGACCTGCCTGAAGAAGTCAGGGGAATTGCTACATCAATTAAAACTCTGACAGGAGAGCAATTTTCAACAACAACAGCAGCTATCGAGGTCTTAAAAGAAATACAGAAATGGTATGATATTCTCCTAAAAAAAGGCAAAAAGGATATTCTTTCCTATTGGGAGGATTTCTCATCCACAATCGGCAAAAGGGTAAAAGTAACAATAGGCAACGATGTATTAATAGGAGTGGCAGAGGCAATTGATAATGACGGGTTACTTATATTGAAACTTGAGGATAATTCCTATACGAAAGTGAATGCTGGGGATATCACAATGTTAAGAGAAAGGTAACAGGTAGTAATGTGGAGTCTGTTTATAAACTCTCATTGAGATAAAAGGCTGTCATTCCCGCGAAAGCGGGAATCCAGTTTTTTCTAGCCTTTCTGAATGCCCGACTAAGAACTTCGGGCATGACGGAAATAAAAAACGGCAATTTATAAACAGACTCTATATAATCTAAAAAAATAACTATATCGGATAGAAATTGCTCATATGTATAGACATAGGGAACACCTCTATTGGTTTTGGTTTATTTTCCAAACCTTCAACTAAGAGATTGAAATGCATCGAAAAGATTCCCACTCATCCAGCTCGGTCCGTTATAGACTATAGGGAAATATTAAATGGTCTTATTAATAATTATAGTGATGCAAAACGGAGGAATTTAAAGCATAAAGATGTTATAATTTCCTCTGTTGTCCCTAATCTTACTCCTCTGATAGTGGAATCCTTAAAAGGAATAACCACAAAAAAACCTGTATTTGTAAATTATAAGACAACAAGCGGCATTTCTTTATCTATAAAGAAAAAAAAGAATATCGGAGCAGATAGGATCGCAAATGCCGTCGGTGCATTTTTTCATTATAATGAATCAGTCGCAGTTGTTGATTGCGGGACAGCTACAACCATTACTATTGTCGGAAAGGATTCTGCAATAATGGGCGGCGCAATATTGCCGGGCATTGGATTGATGCAAAAGGCCCTTTACTCTGGAACTGCTAAATTGCCTGACATCTCTCTTAAGAAGCCAAAACGGTTTCTTGGAAGAGATACTATATCATCTATTAATTCAGGAATAATTCACGGCACTTCAGGCGCTCTTGAAAATATTATTCTGGGGATAGAGCAGGAGATTGGATATAGATTTAAAATAATACTGACAGGAGGTTATTCAAGCTTAATATCTCCAGTCCTAAGATTGAAACATTTACTCTTTCCCCATCTGATTTTTGAAGGAATGAGATTAATATATCTAAAAAACATGAATGAAAAAGCTTATAATTAAATAAAAGCATCTTCCTTGAGATGCTAACCTATTGAGGAGGTTTTCATTATGAAGATTAAAAAGATTCTTTTTCCAACTGACTTTACCGAAGGATCTAAAAATGCACTTCCATATGCAGTGGATATGGCAAAGACCTATGGTGCAAAGCTCTATCTCATGCATGTAATCTATGACATCGCTACAGCATCTGGGTTGCATGTCCCTCATGCATCTGTTGACCAGATGTATTCAGAATTGCAGGAGACTGCCAAAAAAGAACTTGAAAGATTTGGATTAAGGGATAGAGAAGGATTAAAAGATGTCGAATTCTCAATTAATCGCGGCGTCCCTTATGAAGAAATCCTGAAATTTGCGAAGGACAATAATATTGACCTTATAGTCATTGGAACACATGGAAGAAAAGGATTAGACAGGGTCTTGTTTGGCAGCACAGCAGAGAGGGTAGTAAGAAATTCATCATGCCCTGTAATGACTGTAAGAGAATAGAACGGGCAGGTGTCACCCATTTTGATGGGTGACACCTGTTATTGAAGCTCTGAATTTAGTGCCTTATGTAGAACCTCACTGAATTCCTTGATTTTATATGGTTTTAAAACAACGCCGCTAAACCCGAAATCTTTGTAGAAAGACATGATAGGATCATTGTAATATCCGCTTGAGACTATTGCCTTCACTTTTGGGTCATATTGAAGCAGAATGGTCATGAGGTCTCTGCCTCCCATTGCACCTGGTATAGTTAAGTCCATGATAATTGCATCAAAAGGCTTCCCGTCTTCCATTGCATTTTTATATAGCCTCAAAGCTTCTTCTCCGTCTTTGCTACCTACTGCCTCGTATCCAAGATGTTCTAATAATTCATTAGCTACATCTCTTATAATTTCCTCGTCATCCATAATAAGAATCTTACCCTTGCCCTTCATTATTTCTTGATTTTTATTTTCGATTCGAGATAATATCTCTTCAGCTGCAGGCAGATAAACTTGAAATGTAGTCCCTTCATTCAGCTTTGAATGGACGCTGATATGTCCATTATGGTTTTTTACGATTGAGTAAGCCACTGCAAGACCAAGTCCGCTTCCCTTCTTTTTAGTAGTAAAATAAGGGTCAAATATCTTATTAAGATTATCACTATGGATGCCTATTCCATGATCCTGCACCGAGATAAGTACATACCTGCCTTCATTAATCGGCAAATTATCAGCTTTGCGAATTACAGCATTTTCTATTTTTATATTAATAATGCCGCCATCAGGCATAGACTGAGAGGCATTTATAATAAGATTATTGATTACACGACTCATCTGTCCTTCATCTACTTCTATTGGAGCTATCCCTTCAGTAATTGAGAATTCGCACTTTACATTTGCTCCCCTTAAAGAAAAACTTACAGAATCCCTGACAATCTGTTCAATTGAGGATGCCATTTTTACAGGAACCCCACCCCTTGAAAAAGTGAGCAATTGCTGTGTCAAATCCTTAGACCGTTCAATTGCCTTTTCCGCAACTTCAAGCCTGGTAAAAGATTTATGATCACTACCTATAAATATCTTTGCGAGACCGATATTGCCAAGGATACCTGTCAGCAGATTATTAAAATCATGAGCGATACCCCCTGCAAGCAAACCCAATGATTCAAGTTTATCCGCCTTTAAAATCTCATCTTCTAATCGGCTTTGTTCTGTAACATCCCTGAATGCCAGCACCATACCTATAACTGCGCTATCCCTATCCTTAACCGGCATTATGCTTAATAGTATAATTTTCTTAACGCCATCTCTGGCAATAAGGATATTCTTGCCAAAAAATTTAGTTGTCATATTCATTTCCATTATCTTGGTTATTAAGTTCTCAGAGTGATTTTCTGCCTTCATATCACTAATGTGAACAACCTGCTCAATAGATTTGCCTAATGCTTCATTTTGCAGCCAGCCAATTATGTTTTCCGCTACTTTATTCATCAAAATGACTCTGCCCTCGATATCGGTAGAAATAACCCCCTCGCCTATTGATCTCAGGGTTACTGCAAGGAGTTCTTTTTCTTCAAAGAGGGCTTTTTCAGCATGTTTTCTTTTGCTGATATCACGCAAGAAGGCAAAAAAATACTCCTCCCCGCCGTATTGTAATAATGAAGCTGTTACATCGGCAGGAAATATTTCACCATTAGCTTTTTTAAACATATTTGTAAAACTTAAAAAGCCATACAATTTGAGCTTTGCAATTGTTGCAAAGAATTCCTCCTCGTTATAATTAACATCCAGATTATATAAATGCTTGTGAATTAAATCTTCCCTTTCATAGCCAAGTAGTTTGCATGCTGCTTCATTAACATACAGCAGTTTCCCATTAGAATCACCCCAAAAAATAGCATCAGAAGCGTTATCAATGGAAAATTGTGCAATTTTTAGAGTTTCTTCACGGCTCTTAACAGCCCCTGCCATTTTATTGAAGTTTTGGGCTAACTCGTCTATCTCGGAGTAGGCATTAAAATCAGAAGACTGCAGCAAAGAGCTATATTCGCCATTTGCGAGCATCTTAGTCTTTTCTTTGAAGAGAACAAGGGGTTTTATCAATCTCCTTGAAAGGGATATAGAGATAAGCATTGCAAACAATATCAAGACAGTGAAGCCAGCAATAAGTGGGGTCTTTATTTGATTAATAGGCTCGAAAATATCCTTGGTGGGTTGAGTTATGACTACCAGCCACTTGGTTTTTGGAACTAAAGCTATGCTTCCAAGTCTCTCTAATTCATTATATTGATATGTATAAGTTCCATCCCTTCCTTCAAATGCCTTTTGTATAAAATCAAGATTTTTTATATTTAACTGTTCTTTAACCAATTGAAAGTCCTTATGCGCTATGATTGTACCTGACTGATCCACAACCATAGAATATCCATTATCGCCTAACTTTATTTTTCCTGCTATATTTCTAAGAGATGATAAGTCAAGATAGCCTACAATGACTCCCTGACCGAAAGGAATCGCAATGACCGTTGTTGGCTGCCCTGTATCAATCGAAATCGAAACAGGCGACCAGTTCGCACTATTAGATTTCTTTGTTTCTTTAAAAAAAGGCTGTCCGGACATATCAAAATTAATATAATCGCGATTGTATGGGTATATATTTTTGACTTTCCCTGCGTTGTCAAGAATCATGATAGTATTGAAGTAAGCATGATTTTCCATAATAGATTCCAAATAAACCTTTATTCTTTCACTGCCTATTGCTAATCGGCCATTATTAATATCATATATAAGCTGTTGAAGTACATTAATCTGAGCATCGAGAAAGATATCTATTTCTCCTGCAATTGAACGCGCGAGCACCGAATTTTTATTTGTTACCTCCCGCTTGAGGCTGTCAGTTAAAACATAATATGTCAACAAAGACATGATCATAAGCGGGATAAATATTGTGGCAATGCTGCTAATGAAAAGCAAGGTTTTTAGGTGATATTTTATTCTCATCAGTTTATTCTATAGTAACGAATTGATTTTCCTTTATTGTTATAAGAAATGTTTTGTTTTGGACATCACCATATTCATTTATCTCGAAATCTCCCTGAAGACCTTTGAACTTTTTCTTTTTAAGGATAAGCTTTTTTAAATCTGCTATGTCTTTAGAATTTTCAATTGAAGATAGGATAATATTGATAGCCTCATAGGATTTTACCGCTGCAAAATCAGGTTCACGACCAAACCGTTCGATATAATTTTTCTTAAAGTCAAGGTATTGTTGAGTAGCGTCAGCAGGTCTAAATATATGGCTGAATACTACATTTTCGACAGCCTTCCCCCCATGGCTAAGAATATCTATAGTCATACCCCAAAGACTTGAAAGGATAGGAGTATGTGAATTAATCTTTCTTATTTGTTGGCATATATGTGAGGTATCTAAGGCATTTGCTATTATGACAATTCCGTGAGGGCGTGAGGCTAATAATCTGTGGGCTAATCCTGAAAAAGACGTATTCTCGTTAGAATTAAAGGCTATTGTAGATACGACTTCGCCACCTAACCCCTCAAAATCCGATTTAAAAGCTGATAACCATTCTTGAGTATAGTCTTGATTGGATGAATCATAGACAGCGGAAATCCTTCTAAGATTCAATTTATGATAGGCAAAGTCGGCATTTTTCAGTGCCTCATCTTTTGATGTCGAATTTACTTTAATAAAATAATCATCAATTCCATTGAAAAGAGGACTTGCTACCGTAGGGCTTATCATTACAATCTTTTTTTCGTTTATCAGTGGCAAGACAGCCTTTGACATATCACTCGTCATATGTCCAACTATTGCGATAACACCTTGATCTATTAGTTCCCTATCAACGCTTACGCTAACTTGAGGGTCATATTTATCATCCTTTACAATTAACTCAATCTTCTGCCCATTGATGCCCCCCTTTTTATTAGCCTCTTCAACGGCAAGCATAGCCCCGTTCCTGCCTGATATGCCCAGATCATAATGCCTTCCAGTGAGAGTCCCTGCAAATCCTATTTTTACAGGCTTCTTAGTCTCACATCCCGATACAAGGCTTATTGTTAAGATAAATATTGCAATTAGTATGCAACCCATGTTCTTGTTAGATATTGTCATATCACTTTCCCCTAAATCTTATAAAAATTATACTATATTTTTTGCAAATTGAGCTATTCTTGGCAGCAAGATGCCTTGCTTCGAAAGGTTTATGATGACATGATACTAAGTGTTTTATTTTAAATCACTTAAATTAGGCACTGTTTTTAATAATTTTAGATGGACAGATAAGCTGACTAAACCGAAATTCTCTCAGTTAAAGTATTTTTTAATACGGTATCATTGAGGGAGAAAAGGCATTTTTTATGCTCAAAAGTAGTCATCTATGTTTAAACTAACGCCCTCTTTGGAGGTGCACTTTTTCAGGTTAACATTCCGATTAGATGGCAAGATTTATTGCAGAGCTTTAGCAAATAAAATAGATTTCAGAAAAATCGTTTAATTTAGGCGGCACAAAAAAAATCAACAACCACCCAAAAGTATATACACTTTTGGGTGGTTATATGGTATATTTAAAATAAGGTGGATATGCTCAATGAAGTAAATAATAAAACAAATAAAGACGAATCTACTCCGTCTGCTTTTATCTTTTATAGTCCACCCACCTCAAGCGCTAAAGAACAAATATTTTATAATCAAGAAGCATGGGGTGTTCTCTCTATACATGAATCTGCTTATGATGAAAATAAGATTGATTTTACGAAACTATCCTCTATTTGTTCTGACTGGAAGACTTTGGTTGACAATCACTTTTTAGAAAATCCAGATTTAAATCTTGATTCTAGTCCAGAGGCAATTTATATAGGAATAATTCATAGTTATAGAAGAAGATACGCAGTAAAAGCAGTTGTGCTGTCGAAAAGTACTCTAAAAAAACAAGAGAGAAACTATCTTTTCATTCTCGAAAGATTTACACCTGAAAATAATAATCTCTTAAAAATAATACGCGACTACCACCTCAGCAAGCGTGAACAAGATATATTGCATCTATTAGTTAAGGGCTATAGCAACAAAGAAATTGCGTATGAACTTAATTTAAGCTTAAATACGATAAAGACTTATATGAGACTGCTGATGAATAAATTCAATGTCGGCAACCGCTCAAGCATAATAGCTGATCTCTTGAAAAAAGGAGCGTAGTTGCAATTTGCACATTGAAACCCTTAGATCAATTGGCAGACAACTTATCTCTCAAATCAGGGATATCAGACTCAAACCATTCACATCCCATTCCTTAGGCAAAGGGGCTTCTGGAGATAAAACATTTCCCATAGATAAAAAGGCTGAGGATATTATTATCAGCCAATTAGAAGCCTTAAAAGAGCCGCTCAATATAGTCTCGGAAGAATATGGATACAAAGAGATATCAGGAGGCGGCAAAAACGTTCTTATAGATCCCATAGATGGAAGTAAAAATGCTATAACAGGGATTCCATTCTATTGCTCATCAATTGCTGTTGCCGATGATAAGACTATCGGGAGCATTTCTCTTGCTTATGTGATAAATCTCCTTACAGGAGATGAATTCTGGGCAGAAAGGAGCAAGGGTGCTTTTTTTAATGGCGAGAAAATTTATTCACAGATGGATGACTTTTTCTATCTTGTGGCTTATGAGGCTCAATTGCCGAAGAGGGATATCCCGAAGATAATCAATTTGCTTTCAGAGGCGAGAAGGACGAGATGTCTTGGTGCAACTGCCCTTGACCTTGCTCATGTTGCATACGGCTCTATGAGTGTTTTTGTAAGTCCAGCCCCATCAAGAAGTTTTGATTTTGCTGGCGGATGGCTTCTTATAAAGGAATCTGGCGGAGTTTTTACTGATTTCAACGGAAAAGGCATCGAAGATACTCCCATAGGGATACAAAAAAGCGTTACACTTCTTGCGTCAGGCAACAAAGGATTACATGACAAAGCGCTTAAACTTCTTAATTGATTTTTCATATGCCTTGCAATCGTTGAGATAATTTCTTATCCCTAAAAAAATTGAATTTTTATTTTGAATAAAATATTATCATTACTATATACCTGTGCGGATATAGTTTTTTTTCTTGACAAAGAAAAAAAACTATAGTTATAAAACCAGATATAGTTTTCATTAAAAGGAGGCGCTGATGAATCCAGAAGACCTTAAATATCATAAGGAACATACATGGGTTAAGTTGAAGAAGAAAAAAGCTGTAATCGGCATTACAGACTATGCTCAGGATGCCCTCGGCGATATTGTTTATATTGATTTGCCAGAAGTAGATATCTTCGTTGAGGCAAATACTGAAATAGCCGAGATTGAATCTACCAAAGCAACTTCAGCGATCATTTCGCCTGTTAGCGGCACCATTGCAGAAATCAATGAAAAACTTATCGACAATCCTGAAATAATAAATGAAGACCCTTACGGGAAAGGATGGATTGCAGTAATAGATATGCAGGACGCTTCGGAACTTGACGATTTGATAGATTTTGATGATTACGAAGCATATCTTGAAGAAGAAGCAAAATGAACTTAACAATCATTGGGTCTGGTCCCGGAGGGTATGTTGCTGCTTTAAAGGCTGCGCAGCTTGGGGCTAAAGTAAATGTAATAGAATCCGATGAAGTCGGCGGCACTTGTCTTAATTGGGGGTGCATCCCGACTAAAGCTATTTTAGCCTCAACAGTTGCACTCCGAAAGGCAAAAAGCCTTGAGGATTTCGGCATAGATTTGTTAGGCAGTGTTTCTCCTAATCTATCTAAGATAATGGAGAGAAAGGAAAGGATTGTTTCAACACAAGTAAAAGGAATCCGCTCCCTTTTTAAAAGCCGGAGTGTGAATCTTATTGAAGGAAAGGCTGTATTGCTTTCACCGCACAAGATAGAGGTCAGAAGAAAAGATGGTTCGGCGGAAATTATCGACTCTGACAAAATTATTATCGCTACAGGATCGAAACCTGCACAATTACCCCTGATGCCTTTTGACGGCGAAAAGATTCTTTCAAGCACAGATGCACTGAAGTTAAATACAATACCCAAAAGCCTTTTAATTATAGGGGGGGGAGTAATAGGCTGTGAATTTGCCTTTATTTTCAGTGCATTGGGAACAGATATTACATTGCTTGAGATAATGCCGAGGGCAATCTCAACAGAGGACCATGAGATATCGGAGATACTCCAAAAGGAATTAAAGAAAAAAAAGATAAAGTTATTGACAGGCATAAAGATAGAGAAAGTTGATATTAAACATGATGGCGTTCATGTTTATTTACATAACGGCAAAGAGGTTATAGGGGAAAAACTACTTGTATCGGTTGGCAGGGCGTTCAATACAAGCGGCATCGGACTCGAAGCATCAGGGGTCAGGAAAGGGCAGAGAGGTGAAATCACTGTAAATGAGAGAATGGAAACTAATGTGCCGGATATTTATGCTATTGGAGATGTCGTTGGCGGACCGCTTCTGGCGCATAAGGCATCTGAAGATGGTATGGTTGCCGCATATAATGCCTGTGGAATTGAAAAAAAAATTGACTATTCGGTAGTCCCTACAGCAATATTTACTACACCAGAAATTGGTTCTGTTGGACTCAGACAGCATCAGGCAGAAGAAAGGGCAATAGCTGTAAAAATCGGGCGATTCCAGTTCAGGGCATTGGGCAAAGCTCATGCAATAGGTCAGATAGAAGGGATGTTCAAGATAATTGCCGATGCAAAAACTGATAAGATATTAGGTGTCCATATCATCGGTGCTAATGCTTCTGATCTTATGCATGAGGGTGCTCTTGCTATGAAAACCGGGCTGACTACAAGAGATGTAGCTGGAATGATTCATGCTCATCCAACCCTTTCAGAGGGATTTAGGGAGGCAGCAATGGATGTGCATGGCAAAGCTATTCACGCTGTAGTATAGATGCCCGATTAAAGCACTTCGGGCATGACGATATATAAAACATAGAAGTATAGAAAAAACAAAATAACCATAGTTTATAAACAAACTCTAAATAGAGCCCGTTTATAAAGTCCGAATTGTCATGGTGAGCCTGTCGAACCATGAAACAAAAACAAGGTTTTAATTCACCCTTCGACGGGCTCAGGGTGACAAAAAAGTAATTTATAAACAACACTATTTAACCATGGAGGGATTATGAGTGAGATTATAGATATAATTGGAACAGAGGTCATCGATTCCAGAGGAAACCCGACTGTCGAGGTAAATGTATTATTAGAAAGCGGCGATCTTGGAAAAGCAATTGTCCCTTCAGGGGCTTCCACTGGCGCAAGAGAGGCATTAGAACTTAGAGATGGCGATAAAAAAAGATTTCACGGTAAGGGCGTTCTGACGGCTGTAAATAATATCTTGAGAAAAATAACCCCTGAAATAATTGGTATGAACTCAGAAGACCAGGTTATTATTGATAAGACATTAATTGAGCTTGATGGAACAGAGAATAAAAGCAATCTTGGCGCAAATGCGATACTTGGCGTATCAATGGCTGTCTGCCACGCTGCTGCTAATGAATTAGGGCTGCCTCTATATAGATATATAGGCGGAGTCAATGCCAAGGAACTCCCAATCCCTATGATGAATTTTATAAACGGCGGCGCGCATGCAGACAACAATCTCGATATTCAGGAATTTATGATAATGCCAGTAGGCTTCAAAGATTTCTCCTCAGCACTTAGGACAGGTGCTGAGATATTTCAAACGCTAAAATCAATATTAAAAAAACAGGGGCTTAATACCGCGGTGGGGGATGAAGGCGGTTTTGCTCCAAATCTTTCTTCCAACGAAGATGCTCTTTCAATTATTATAAAGGCTATTACTGAAAGTGGTTACACTGCTGGCAAGGATGTATTTCTTGCGCTTGATGTTGCATCTTCTGAATTCTATAAAGATGGCAAGTATAATCTCGATAATAAAATGATATCTTCTTCAAAACTAATTGATTACTACGCCATGTTGATAGAGAAGTATCCAATTATATCCATAGAAGATGGCTTGGCTGAGAACGACTGGCAGGGTTGGGAAGTTCTAACAAAGAAGTTGGGCGGCAAGGTGCAGCTTGTGGGTGATGACCTTTTTGTTACTAATACAAAAATACTTAAAGAGGGTATAGATAAAGGGATTGCAAATTCTATACTAATTAAACTCAACCAGATAGGAACAGTTACCGAGACTCTTGACGCAATTGAAATGGCAAAAAAGGCAGGATATACTGTGATTATATCTCACAGATCAGGCGAGACAGAGGACACTACGATCGCAGACCTTTCTGTTGCATGCAATACCGGTTTTATAAAGACAGGTTCTTTATCCCGCAGCGAAAGGATTGCCAAATATAACAGGCTGCTGAGGATTGAAGGGGAATTAGGAACATCGGCAGTCTTTAGAGGCAAAGATTATTTTTATAATTTAACTTAACCCTAAGTTGAGCTAATTGATTTCTAAATACTTATTCTGCCTGTCATTACGAACATCAACAAGGCGTGAGGAGTCTTTTGTGTAAAATGTTAAGATTCCTCGCTTTGCTCGGAATGACAAGAAAGAATCACTTAAACTTTGATGCTGATGATTCAGATGAAATTGCTGCCATTAGGCAGGCTCAGGGTGACAATTTGATTAAGATATGGTCATGAGAAAAAGCGGGAAAACTAAAAATCTCAGGCAGCAGGTTGAGTCTGAGCGGAAAAAGAGGAGCTTGTTTTTTTTCACTTTTATCGCGATTGCTTTTTTATATGTCATTATCTCAGCCGTTTTTGGCGATAGGGGGCTGATAAAGTATTATGAGCTTAAAAATACTGAAAAAGCCCTTCGGGCTGAGATTGAGAGTTTGCAAAAAGGCAATGAACAACTAAAAACTCAAATAGATGCATTAAATAAGGATTCATTTTTGAAGGAAAAATATGCAAGGGAGAACTTTGGGTTAGCAAAACCTGAAGAATATATTTATCAATTCAAGGAAAATGAAAGATAGCCCACTTTATATAGCCTTCCTTTGGCATTTTCATCAACCCAATTATAAAGACCCTCATACAGGAATCTACAGACTTCCTTGGGTAAGGCTTCACGGTATAAAGGATTATCTCGACATGGTCAAAAGGGTTGAGAAATTCCCCTCGCTGAAGCTGACATTCAATATCGTCCCTTCGCTCATGGAGCAGTTAAATGACTATGTCGAGAATGATGCGAAAGATATATATCTGCTTCTTACATTGAAAAATCCTAATGACCTAACTGAGGCAGAGAAGATTTTCATACTCGAAAACTTCTTTCTTGCAAACTGGGATAATATGATTAAACCATACCCCAGATATTATGAACTTTTGCAAAAAAGGGGGTTTAGGTTTACAAAGAAAGATTTAGCAAAGGTATCCCGTTATTTTTCCGAAGGTGATATAAGAGACCTTCAGGTATTATTTAATCTTAGCTGGGTTGACCCTATATTCAGAGATGCCGATCCATTTTTGAAGGGATTGATGCAAAGGGGGCGGGATTTTAATGAAAATGATAAACATATCCTTATTGATAAACAAATCGAAATCTTAAGGCAAATTATCCCCACATACAAACGAATGAGTTCAGAAGGACAGGTCGAGTTTTCTGTAAGCCCTTTCTACCATCCAATCCTTCCTTTGCTTTGGGATACTGATGTAGCAAGGATTGCTATGCCCGATATGGTTTTGCCCAAAAAGAGATTTTCTTACCCTGAAGATGCCGAGAAACAGATTGATATGGCTATAAATTATTTTGAAAGCTTATTCGGATTCAAGCCAACCGGTATGTGGCCATCTGAAGGTTCTGTAAGCAATGATGTTGCTAACGCTATTAAAATTAGGGGGATTAAATGGATTGCAACTGATGAAGAGGTATTGTCAAGGTCATTGTCTAGACCCTTAAGGGATTCGCAAGGATATCCGATAGATGCAGATTCGCTTTATAAACAATATAATTTTAATGATATATCAATACTCTTTCGGGATCACCTATTATCAGACCTTATAGGCTTTTCGTATTCGGGGTGGAATACCGAAAATGCTGTTAGTGATTTCATAAACAGGCTTGTTCAGATAAGAAATATCCTGCCTTATGACCGTCCATATATTGTGCCAATAATCATAGACGGTGAGAATGCTTGGGAATACTATGTAAATGATGGCAACGACTTTCTCGATGGCATTTACAGTGCGCTGACTAAGGATGAAAGATTCAGGACAGTCAAAATCTCAGAATTTTTGGACCAGCACGGCAATGGAGACCGGCTTTCCAATTTGCATCCCGGCTCTTGGATAAATGCTAATTTTAAGATTTGGATAGGACATCAGGAAGACAATCTTGCATGGGACTATCTTTCGAGGGCGCGAGAGGATCTTGCCTCATTTTCAGCTTCCCATAATGACTTGGATTTAAGCGCTGCATGGGAAGCAATATATATTGCAGAAGGCAGTGACTGGAACTGGTGGTATGGGGATGAGCATGTAACTGAAACACAAGAGGATTTTGATGAATTATTCAGGGGCTATTTAATAAAGGTGTATGAACATATGGGAACAGATATCCCTCATTACCTATATGTTCCATTAAAGATTGAAGCAAGAAGCATACAGCCACAGATACAGCCCCGAGGATTTATTTACCCAAAGATAGACGGGGTTATGACAAGCTACTTTGAGTGGTATCTGGGCGCATTAGTTGATGTCAAAAGATCCGGCGGGAGTATGCACAAGTCCGAAAGCTTTATTGCGAGCGTCCATTATGGATTCAATAAAGAGAATCTTTATATAAGGCTTGATCCCTTTAAGACCTTAGGTGAAATCAATGGAGAAGTATTCTTTCAGATAAATATCCTGTATCCCTTCCTTTTTAAGCTTATATTTAATCCATTCTTATCTCAAGCGGCGTTTCTGTTAGAAAAGATTGATGAAAAGTGGGTTATGAGTAAAGATAATATTAAGGCGGCATATAAAGATATCTTTGAAATAGAGATCCCTTTCGAGGATATAAAGGCAAAAGAAAACGACGAAATCCATTTCTGCGTAGAAATATTTATTAACGGCAAAAATGGCATTTTGACAGCCGATAGTGCTGCCAAAAAATCTGATATTCTGGAAAGATGTCCATGGCGAGGTTTTATTACAGTTACTGTTCCTGCTCCACACTTCGAATCTTTGATGTGGTATTAATCCGAAAATTTTACAAAAAGATTATATTTTCTAATCCAACCCAAACAACACGTTCTGCCTAAATTTGCCAAACTGCTTCAACAACGGTTATAATTTAATCCTTATGGAAGAGGTAAATGTTTTAATAGAACAAAGGCTTAAAAAACTTGAAGATTTACGGAATGGTGGGATTGACCCTTATGATGGACAGTTCATCCCCGATTCAAAGGCATCTGATATTCAGGAGAGATTTCTTGATGTCTCTCATGAGACGTTTGAAAATGAGACAATCAACGTAAGGATGGCAGGCAGAATTGTTGCGCTAAGGGATTTCGGGAAGGCAGCATTTTCTCACATTCAGGATTCAACAGCCAAGATACAGCTTTATTTTAAAAAGGACATTCTTAAGGAGCAGTTTCAACTTTTAAAAAAACTTGACATCGGCGATATTATCGGAGTTGCAGGCAGGCTTTTTAAGACTAAGACTAACGAGTTAACAATCGAGGTCACTGAGTATTTCATATTAAGCAAGTCACTCAGACCGCTGCCTGAAAAATGGCATGGACTTAGGGACATAGAAATCAGGTATAGGCAGAGATATGTTGACCTGATAGTTAATCCTCAAGTTAAAGAGATTTTTGCTAAAAGAAGCGCAATAATAAAGGCTATAAGGGATTTCCTCGAGATGAAGAATTTTATCGAGGTTGAGACACCTATGATGCATCAGATTCCGGGCGGGGCTGCTGCCAAGCCTTTCTCCACCCATCATAATGCCCTTGACCTTGACCTGTATCTCAGGATTGCTCCTGAATTATACCTGAAAAGGCTTTTGGTAGGCGGTTATGAAAGGGTTTTTGAGCTGAACAAAAACTTCCGAAATGAGGGGATATCAACCCGTCATAATCCTGAATTCACTATGCTAGAATTTTATATTGCTTACAGGGATTATGAATTCTTGATGACACTTACGGAGGAGCTTTTCTCTTATATTGCAAATAGAGTCTTAGGCACTCTGAAGATACCTTATGGTGAGGAGACCATTGACCTTACCCCCCCATGGCCGAGAATAAAGATGCTCGACGCACTAAAACTTAAAGGACTCCCTGAAGATGCTGTCTCTAATCACGACATAGCATTACAATGGGCACAATCTAAAGGCATTGAAATTTCAAAAAGTTCATCTATTAGTAAGATTTTAGATGAAATATTTAAGGAGCTTATAGAGCCCGAACTTATACAGCCTACCTTTATCATAGATTACCCCGTGGAACTTTCTCCTTTGGCTAAAAAGAAGCGGGATAACCCTCAATTAGTCGAGAGATTTGAGCTTTTTATCGCCACAAGGGAGATAGCCAATGCATTTTCTGAGTTGAATGATCCTATAGACCAGAAAGAGAGATTTTTAAGACAGGTCGAAGCCAAAAAACTGGGCGATGAGGAGGCTCATTGGATGGATGAGGATTTTGTCAGGGCTCTTGAATTCGGTATGCCTCCAGCTGCGGGGGAAGGCATAGGGATAGACAGATTAGTAATGCTGCTTACGAATTCCCCATCCATTAGGGATGTTATCCTATTTCCTCAGTTAAAACCTGAACAATCATAGATGAACCTTCCTTATCAACTCCTGATAGCTCTTAGATATTTAAGATCGAAAAAAAAGCGCAAGAGCCTTTCCTTCAGCGTTTTTATATCCATATGCGGGGTGGCAGTGGGGGTAATGGCGCTGCTCGTTGTTCTATCAGTTATGACAGGGTTTCATGAGGACCTGCAAAAAAAAATCTTGGGTGCAAACAGTCATGTGATAGTTCTTAATTACAGAGGCACCATTGAAGATCATGCCTATGTATCGGATAAGCTGAAAAATGAACCTCATATTGTAGCTATGTCGCCTTTTGTCATGGGACAGGTTATGGTATCTTATGGAAAGAAGGCACACGGTGTCTTTTTAAGAGGGGTAGATACCGAGTTAGAAGCAAAAACAACAGATATCTTGAAATATCTGAAGGATACCAAGATTGAAGATATTCGGCAGCAAGGTGATCTCCCTTGGATTATAGTAGGCAGAGAGCTGTCTTTCATACTGGGGGTGTTGCAGGGTGATGTTGTGAATGTTATTTCTCCTATGGGCGAAATAGGTCCATTAGGCATGCTGCCTAAGGCAAGGCCTTTTAAGGTGGTTGGAATATTTGAAATAGGGATGTTTGAATATGACACAAATCTCGTCCTTACAGATATCAAATCGGCTCAGAATTTTTTTGGGTATGGAAATAATATTACTGGTATTGCCTTGAGGCTTGACGATATATATAAGGCATCTATAGTCCGTGATGATATTAGCAAAAAACTAATCTTTCCTTTTTATGCAAAGGACTGGATACAGATGAATAGAAATCTTTTTTCTGCACTGAAGCTTGAAAAATTTGCTATGTTTGTAATCCTCACATTAATAATCCTTGTCGCCTCCTTTAATATCGTAAGCACCCTTATGATGAATGTAATGGATAAACAGAAAGAAATTGCTATACTTAAATCCATAGGAGCAACAAATCATGGTATAATGTTAATATTTATGATACAGGGGTTATTTATAGGGATAATTGGCACTATATTGGGGATAATAGGAGGCTATGTTTTGGGAAGCGTCATTGATTCATATGAGATAATAAAGCTTCCAGCAGATGTCTATTATCTCAGCAAGCTGCCAGTAAAAATGAAATTCTTGGATTTTTTTGTGGTCTCGGTATCTGCCATACTGATAAGCTTCATTTCAACAATATACCCGTCTTATCAGGCAGCAAGACTACAGCCAGTTGAATTGTTGAGGTATGAGTGATGAAATTTATCAGAAACATGATTATCTTAGGCATTATTTTCTTCATTATTTTTCTTGCCATTGCTATTAGTGGCGGAGGAGACAAGTTCAGATGGGTCGGCAAACAAATAGGCGGAGTTGCAGCGGTTGCAGGTAACAAATTGGCATTAGAAGCAGATGAATGGAGAAAAACGGCTCTGGAATACGAAAAGAGAATCAAAGAAACAACTGCTCCTTCTCCTGAGAGGGAAAAGGCTAAAAGCAAGTGAAGGAACTTATATGGGTAAAGGAACTGAAGAAATCCTTTCATTCCCCCGCTGGTGAACTTAAGGTCCTAAAGGATATTGATGTCTTATTCTTTGAAGGAGAGATTGTCAGCATAGTCGGCGTCTCTGGCGCTGGTAAAAGCACCCTTCTACATATTATAGGAACCCTCGATAAACCGACATCTGGGTCTGTTCAATATAAGAGCCGTGATTCTTCAGATTGGGCAGATCCTTTCTCTTTGAGCAACGGAGAATTAGCCTTATTTAGAAACAAAGAGATTGGGTTTATTTTCCAGTTTCATTATCTTTTGCCAGAATTCACTGCTATTGAGAATGTAATGATGCCGGGTCTCATCTGCATGAAAAGTCAAAAGGATTTAACCATTGAATCCCTTAAAGAAAGTGCAAAAATTCTGCTTGACAATCTTGGCATTTACGCAAGAAAAGACCATAAGCCTGGTGAGCTCTCAGGCGGTGAACAGCAAAGGGTTGCAGTTGCAAGGGCTTTGATACAAAATCCGAGAATAGTTCTTGCGGATGAGCCTACAGGGAACTTAGATATCGCAACAGGGGAAGATCTTTTTGAACTTATGATGGATTTGAATTCAAAAACAGGTATTACTTTTATTATCGTGACCCATAATCCCTCCCTTTCGGAAAGATGCCACAGAATAATGAAAATGACGGACGGAAGGATTGTTGAAATTAAAAATAATAAGGACTTAAAAGTTCAGTGAGTTTTTTATAGCTTTGATTTATTTCTAATAATCTACAGCCTTTTCAGATGCCTTATTTCTTCATCAGTCAAATATCGTATCTCACCTGCCTTCAAATCCCCCAGAAAGATGCCGTTTATAGCAACTCTTTTAAGTTTCAATACAGGATGACCGACTGCATCAAACATTCTCCTTATCTGTCGTTTCCTGCCTTCATATATTGTGATTTCAAGCCATGAGTTGTTTTCTGAATGTCCTATTATCCTTACCTTTGCAGGAAGGGTCATACCGTCTTCAAGCTTAATACCATTAGAAAGCTTGGAGATTTCCACACCTTCTATAGAGCCTTTGACCTTAACTAAATATGTCTTTGGTATCTTTTTTGCTGGATGAGTGATTGAGTTAGAAATATCCCCATCATTTGTAAGCAAAATCAGACCCTCTGTATCATAATCCAGCCTTCCAACAGGAAAAACCCTGATTCTCACTCTCTTAAGAAAATCCTTGATTGTCGGTCTTCCCTCGGGGTCAGAAAGTGAGGTAATAACACCTTTTGGTTTATAAAATGCCAGATATGCCTTTGGCTGTGATTTAGTTAATATTTTACCGTCAAGTTTTATGTGGTCTCTTTCTGGATCAGCCTTCATGCCTATTGTAGCTACCTTTCCGTTAACGGTTATCCTGCCAGAAAGAATAAGATCTTCTGCCTTTCTCCTTGATGCTATCCCCATCATTGCTATTATTTTTTGTATGCGCTGCTCCATATTTGGTATTATTTTTTCACCTAAATCCTGATTTGTAAATTATAGAATTGCTTCCCCATCTGTGAAGCAGAGTTTGTGAGGTAGAATAATGCACCTTGAGATTTACTGCAACTCGCTTATTCCATCAAGCTTATTATCATCTGTCATAGAATGCCACAATTCCCATCTTAAATCCTCTATATTGAATCCCCGCATCTGATTTTTAGACTATTGCCCTGTAGCACTGTCGCCCCATTAAACTAACGAGGTGTTTCAGGACAAACCTACCTGTTCGCTGCACGCAGACAGGGGTTTTCGGGTATCAATGCCTGCTCTTTTGGAATTAAACGCAATTTTGGTTTACCCCGTAAAGAAAACAAGCTATAGATGCCCCAAAAATCTTTGCCTTCCGCTACAAAGGGAGAAATCTAATCTTTCTTATAAAACCTTGTATCTCTTTCTTACTTCTTCTCTTTTGCCGCAGCTATAGTCTCCTTCAGGGCAGGGGGCATAAAGGCAGGCAGGCCCAGCTTTTGCAAATATGGAGGAGGCAGTCTTTTTAACAAGAGAGAGCATATCTTCAGCCACTTGCCTAATCTCCCATTGCGCGCGGTTGCAGCATCTTTGTCTAAAAAAATGCAGCAACTCCCTTGCATTCATTGTTACCATTATCTTTGTCTCAGCAGCATTAGGAAGCACAAATCTTGCGTCCTGATTAGCAAGCTCGCCTTTTATTCCATTTTCATTTAGCTTTGAAACAATGTGATTATAGGCTTTTTGAGCTTCCATCATGAAATTGGTGAAATATTCCTTCAATTCAGGGTCTTTCACAATGGTCGGGGGAATTATATAATCAAAACCTGATGCCTCGCTCACATATCTTTGTGACTGCTGGCTGTATGATGCTATTCTATGCCTTACGAGCTGATGAGAACAAGCCCTTGAAATGCCCTCAATCGCAAAGGTGAACGATGAATGCTCTATGGGGCTCATGTGTCCCATTTTCATGAGTTTTTCAACAAAAGCCTGCTGATCTCTTTTCTTTATCTTTTCTTTGAGCGCCTCGATATCAGAAGAGCTGTAGCAAAGCTTTGAAGCCATTGCGACTGTCTCTTCAGGTTCGGGAGTATATTTGAGAAGGATGACTTTTAGGTTAGTCTCTTGCATGTGTAGCCCCTATATATTTATTTGCCCATTATCTGGACATATTGTGCGATGCCATTTCTTGTAATTAAACCGATAAGTTTATCGCCATCTTTGACAATCAGCCTGCCTGCATCATCATTTATCATAAGTTCAAGGGCTTTCATGGCAGAGTCTTCTTTTGAAACCTCAAATTTCTTATCATGAGGCTTATAAATTTTAGACACAATGACTTCTTTCCATCTGTCTCTGGGCACATCCTTGACTTCCTTCAGGGTTACAAAGCCGTATAGACCATCTCCATTCATAACGGGAAAGCCGCCAAATCCATATCTCAAAAAGAAGTCATATACCGCTGCATTAACAGTTATATCAGGCGGCATCGAGATAATATCCCTGACCATTATATCTTTAACCTGAATTCCATTCAATGTTTCCTGAAGGCTTGCCTGCTGATAGCTAGACTGGGCCGCTGAATACAAAAACCATCCAATTATCATCAGCCATAACCCGCTTGGAATGCCCGCAAACAGCGAAAAAAAGCCAAGCACTACAAAAAAAAAGGCTATTTTCTGACCATAATTAGAAGCCTTACGAGTTGCATAGAAGAAATCGCCTGTTTTATTCCATATATAAGCCCTGACAACCCGCCCTCCATCCATAGGAAATCCGGGAATTAGATTAAACAACCCCAATATGAGATTCAATTGTGCGAGATATTGAAAGAGTGCTTTGGCTATGAGATTTTCGACCAGCAAAAATAAAGCAAAAAAGCCAAAGGCAAGGAAAAAACTTGTCAGAGGACCTGCTATGGCTATTTTAAATTCAGCATCTGGACGGGAAGGCTCTCCTTTCATCTGTGCTACACCGCCAAAGATGAAAAGGGTTATGTTTATTATTGATAATTTGTATTTGAGAGCAATAAATGAGTGGGCAAGTTCGTGCAGCACTACCGAAAGGAAAAGCGTAAGTGAGGCAATTATACCTGTTATCCAATACAAACGGGTTGGAAGTTCAGGTACAGCCTCTGGAAAATAGAATGTCGACAATGACCATGAGATGAGACCAAAAACTATAAGCCATGAAAAATGAACCTTTATCGGGATTCCTAATACAGTCGCAATTTTTAGTGAACCAGACCTTAAAAAGCTCTCCATTATATGATATCTGCCTCAGTTAAAGCCTCTGAAATTCTGCCTGCAATTACAGTTTGCCCTTTGTAGAGGGAATATCCTTTAGCTTCGGGTTAAGAGAAGTCGCCATTTGCAATGACCTTCCGAAAGCCTTAAATATGGATTCAAATATATGATGGATATCTCTGCCATACTTTAAGATAATATGCAGATTCATTAAAGAGTGATTGCTGAATGCCCTGAAAAAATCCTCGAAAAGCGATGCCTCAAGCCCTCTCAAGGATTTACCCGTAGGCTTTACCTTGTAAACCAGATAAGGTCTCCCGCTGATATCCATTACAACCTGCGAGAGGCTTTCATCCATCGGAATGGCAGCTTCGCCGTAACGTCTGATACCCTTTTTATCGCCAAGCGCCTTCTTTACAGCCTCTCCGAGGCTTATGCCAAGGTCTTCCATAAGATGATGGTAATCAATGTTAATATCGCCTGTTGCCCTTATAGTAAGGTCTATAGAGCCATGAAAAGAAAAAAGACTGAGCATATGGTCTAAAAAGGGGATTGATGTGCTTATATCATGCACTCCCTTACCGTCGAGATTTATTTCTATTGAGATATTAGTCTCATTCGTTTTTCTCTCAAATGTTACCTTCCTCATTTTCTACCCCTATCTTTTCTTATGGGAACACGAATTGATTCGACAGCCTTTTTCATTGAATCTATAAAAATGTCGTTTTCCTCAGGAGTGCCCACCGTAACTCTTAGTGTATTTTTTATGGTATTGCCCATATATCTGACCAAAACATCCAGTTCAATAAGTTTCTGATATACTGAATCAGCATAAGGCACTTTAAATAATATAAAATTAGACTCGGAAGGGAATGGCTCAATCCCTTTGATATTGCTTAATTCATTAAATAATCTCTTTCTCTCTTTGAGAATTAACTTTATATGTGCGTTTATAATCTTTTTGTTCTTAATTCCATCAATGGCTATAACCTGCGAGAGCGAACCAAGATTATACGGTAATCTGGCTTTGTTAACCTCTTTGATCAAATCCTTATGTCCAATCAGAAAACCTGTTCTGATAGCAGCTAATCCTATCTTGCTGAGAGTCCTGAGGATTGCAAGGTTGCGATAGTCTTTTAAGAGCGGCAAGAAGCCCTTTTTGCTTGAAAAAGGCTGGTATGCCTCATCAACTATGACAATATTTTTTGAAGCCTCGATTATTTTCAATATTTTTTCAGCAGAAAAACAGTTTCCTGTAGGATTATTTGGTGAACTCAGGAAGATTAACTTGGGCTTTTCTTTTTTGATAGATGTTAGTATTTTATCAATGTCAAGATCGAACTCGTTATCTAATGGGATAGGAATATGAGCTTGCCCCAATGTTTGGGTAGCTATAGCATACATAACAAATGAAGGAAATGGAGAAAGAACAGGACCGCCAAAGGTTGTAATAAGATAATTGATTATTTCATCTGAGCCATTACCTAAAAGAATATTTTCAGGGCTTATTTTTAAATCCTGAGAGATTGCCTTTTTAAGCTCCTTGCCTTCTGGGTCAGGGTAGCGGTTTAGAGAAGAAAGAATGTCTTTCTTCAAAAATATGCTCTCAATCGGCACTGGACAATACGGGCTTTCATTAGCATCGAGTTTTGCTCTGCACGGAATTTCCTTGGCTATATATGCATCAAGGGACTGGATGTTTTTTCTTGCAAGTTCAGTAAAATTAATCTCTCTCATTATTACCGTTTATAATAAATCTATAAAAAAATATTGTCAATATTTATTGATAAATATGTCAAGCCAAAATAGAAATGTCCTGTTTTACGCTGCTACCTCCAAAGGAGGAT